>NZ_CP104264.1:3000000-3300000 GCF_025244845.1 Arthrobacter sp. zg-Y1171
GCCGGCGTGAACCCCGTGTACGGACCCCTGAGCAAGCTGGACCCGGAGGCCGCCCGCCGAATCCTGGACGTCAACGTGCTGGGCACCCTCGCCTGGGTTTCCGCCGTCTGCGCGCACGAGGCCCTGGATTTCCTCGGCCGCGGCGGATCGGTGCTGAACCTTTCCTCGGTCTCGGCGCAGACCCCGGCCGCCGGCATCGGCTTCTACGGCATCAGCAAGGCCGCCGTGGAACAGCTCACCCGCACCCTCGCCGTCGAGCTGGCCCCCACGGTGCGCGTGAACGCGCTGGCGCCCGCCGTCGTCAAGACCCAGTTTGCGCGCGCCCTGTATGAGGGCCGCGAAGAGAAAGTCAGCTCCACCTACCCGCTGAAGCGGCTCGGCACCCCGGAGGACGTCGCCGGCGCGGCCGCCTTCCTGGCTTCCGACGACGCCGCCTGGATCACCGGGCAGATCATCAACCTCGACGGCGGCCTGCTCGTGGCCGGCGGCTCGGCCTGACCGCTCCCACCGCATCCCCTAAGGACCACTCATGAGCACTGTTTCCCTGCCTGCGGAAATCGAAGACCTCCGCCTGCGCACCCGCGAGTTCATCCGCGGCACGGTAATGCCCGCAGAACCGCGGCCGGGCGCCGTCGTTCCGGAGGCGCTGCTGGAGGAACTGCGTGCCGCCGCGAAGGCCGCCGGGGTCTTCGCCCCGCACGCACCGCGCGAGTACGGCGGGCAGGGGGTGCCGCTGGCGTACTGGTCCCCCGTCTTCCAGGAGGCCGGCTATTCGCTGATCGGCCCTTCGGTACTGAACTGCATGGCCCCGGATGAGGGGAATATGCACATGCTGCACCTGATCGGCAGCGAGGAGCAGAAGCGCCGCTACCTCGCCCCGCTGGTCTCCGGCGAGGCCCGCTCCTGCTTCGGCATGACCGAGCCGCACCCGGGCGCCGGATCGGACCCCGCCGCCCTGCGCAGCAGCGCCGCGAAGGTGGACGGCGGCTGGCTGATCAACGGGCATAAGCGCTTCACCAGCGGCGCCAACAACGCCACCTTCTGCATTGCCATGGTGCGCACCGACGCGGTGGACGGTGCGCCCGCCGGTGCCACCATGCTCCTGGTGGACATGGACGCCCCCGGAGTGCGGATCGGCGAGCAGCTGCACACCATGGACCGGGCGATCGGCGGCGGGCATCCGCACGTCCACTTCGAGGACGTGTTTGTTCCGGACGCCGCCGTGCTCGGCGCACCCGGGGAAGGCTTCCGGTACGCGCAGGTCCGGCTCGGTCCGGCCCGGCTGACCCACTGCATGCGCTGGCTCGGCCTGGCCCGGCGGTCCCTGGACATCGCGTTGGACCGCACCAACCGCCGGGAGATCTTCGGCTCGGTGATGAACGAACTCGGCCTGGCCCAGGAAATGATCGCGCAGTCCGTCATCGATATAGAGACTTCCGACGCCATCATCACCAAGACCGCCGCCCTGCTGGAAACCGATGCCAAGGCGGGTTCGGCGCTGTCCTCGGTGGCCAAGGCCCACACCTCGGAGGCGGTGTACCGGGTGATCGACCGGAGCCTGCAGCTGTGCGGGGGCGACGGCGTCACCGACCGGCTGCCGCTGGCCTCCTACCTCAACGAGGTCCGCGCCTTCCGCATCTATGACGGCTCCAACGAAACGCATAAGTGGGCCATTGCCCGCCGTGCTTCCGCCGGCCGCCGCCGGGAAACGGAGCGCGGCGCTCCGGATCTTGCCGATGTGTCCCGCCCGGCGCCCGCGGACGACGCCGGATTCCCCGCCGAAGCGAAAGCCTGAACCCCATGCACACCACTGCCGACGGCACCGAAGTTGTAGCCACCCGTACCCAGGCCGAGTCCTTGGCCTCCCCTCCGCTGCTGATCCTGGATGAAGTGACGGCGTTCTTCGACGCACACGGACTGGGTTCGGGGCCGCTGTCCTGGGCGCAGATCGGGGACGGGCAGTCCAACATCACCTACCGGATCCGGCGCGGGAATGATGACTTTGTGCTGCGGCGCGGCCCCCGCCCGCCGCTGCCCCGCTCCACGCATGACATGGTCCGCGAAGCCCGGATCCAGCAGCTGCTGCGCGTGCAGGGTGTGCCGGTGCCGGAAATCCTGGCCCTCTGCGAAGACGAGTCCGTGCTCGGGGTGCCGTTTTACGTGATGGGCTTCCTCGACGGACTGGTCATCACCAACACCATCCCGACCGCGCTGTCCGCCATGGAGGACCGCCGGGCCACCAGCGCCGCCGTCGTCGACGCCCTGGTCCGCATCCATTCCGTGGATGTCAGCAGCGGGGACCTGGCCTCCTTCGGCAAGCCGGAGGGGTACCTGCAGCGGCAGGTGGCCCGGTTCTCCGGGCTGTGGGAGGTCAACACCATGCGCAACCTTCCCGAGGTGGCCCGGATCGGCAGCTGGCTGGCGGACAACGTGCCTGACAGCCAGGCCGCCTCGGTGCTGCACGGAGATTACCGGCCCGGGAACCTGATGTTCGCCCCGCAGTCCCCCGCCCGGGTGATCGCCGTCCTGGACTGGGAAATGTCCGCCATCGGCGATCCGCTGGCCGATCTGGGCTACCTCACCGCCACCTACTCCGAGCCGGGCAGCGTCGCTACGCCGCTGGAGCTCACCGGAGTGACCCGCTACCCGGGCTATTACACCCGGGAGGATGTCATTGAGGCATACCGGCAGCGGATGGACCTGGATCTGGCAGCGCTGCCCTGGTACCAGGCCCTGGCCCTGTGGAAGGCATCGATTTTCTGCGAGGCCATTTATACCCGCTGGCTCAAGGGCGAGCGCCCCAACGACCGGATATTCGCCCCGTCGCTGGAGGCCGGCGTGCCGCAGCTGCTGCGGTCCGCCGCCGGGTTCGCCGGGCTGGCACCGGCACCGCTGTAACTTCCGGCACCGCTGCAGCTTCCGCGCCGGAGTTACGGCACGACGACGGCGCGGCCGATCAGCTGGTTGTTCTTCAGCTTCTCGTAGGCCGCCGGGGCCTCGTCCAGGCTGAAGACCTCGGTATGCACGTTGATGCCTTCGCCCCGGGCCAGGTCCAGCACCTCGAACAGCTCGGACCGCGAACCCCAGTACGGGGCACGGATGGAGGTTTCCCAGGCGGCTGTGGCAGCCAGACCCACCGACACGGTGCCCGAGCCAACCCCCACCAGCACCTGGTCGCCCTGCGATCCCACCATCGCCTGGCCCAGGTCCAGGGTGGCCTGGTTGGTCACGAAGTCAAAGACGGCGTCCACTCCCCTGCCGCCGGTCAGGTCCCGGACCAGGTCCGCTGCGCCCGGCTCGGACGGGAAGGTGTAGTGCGCGCCGACGTCGGTGGCGAGGTTCAGTTTCGCCTCATCGATATCCAGCGCCACCACGGTGGCTGCAGTCATGGCGCGCAGGATCTGCACGGCCACGTGCCCCAGCCCGCCCACGCCGATGACGACGGCGGTGGCACCGGAGGGCAGCTTCTCCAGGGAGCCTTTAATCGCATGGTACGGCGTGAGCCCGGCGTCGGTCAGGGACACATTCTGCACCGGATCCAGGTCCCCGAGGGGAAGCAGATGGCGGGGGCTGTCCACAATCAGGTATTCGGCCATGGCACCGGGTGCGCCGAGCCCGGGCGGGACAATGCCCAACTTCGCGGCGTTGCGGCAGTAGTTCTCCCGGCCGCTGGAGCACTCGTAGCAAATCCCGCAGCCCCACGGCCCGTAGACGGCCATGGACGTGCCCTCCTCGATGTACTGCACGCCGTCGCCCACCCGGTCCACCACGCCGGCACCCTCGTGCCCCAGCGTCAGGGGCAGACCGTAGATGTACTCCTCCTCAGGGAGGCTCATGATGAATTCGTCCGAGTGGCAGACCCCGGCGGCGGTGACCTTCAGGCGGACCTGCCCGGGGCCGGGTTCGGGGGTATCAATCTCCACCACTTCGGGCGGCTGGCCGATGGCGCGGTATTGAAGGGCCTTCATGGCATACTCCTGCTCTCCGCACCGGCAAGGATCCGCCACGGCGCGATGGATGGATTTTGCACTTCAATCGTTGCACCGTGTTCCCGGTTCCACAGCCCCTCCGGCGGCAGGTACCGTGTGGGCCATGAAGAATCTTCCGCTGTCACTCACGATTGCCGCTGCCGTCGGCGGTTTTACCCTGTCGAGGCCGGCCGACTGGTCCCCGGGACTGCGCCGCGCCTATGTTCTTGTACCGGGCGCAGCCGTGGGCGCCATCGGCGTCGTGGCCCTCAGTAGGGGCATGCGAAAAGGGAGTGAGCTGGCCGCCGCCGGAACGGTTGACCTCGTCACCCCGTTCACCGTCGGGGCCGGGGGTGATTCCGCAACCGCCCCTTCCTACGTGCGTGCAGCCGGGCCCCAGAGGCGGATGCCGGGAATTGCGCTGACGGGTCTGGCTGTGCTGATGGGCGCAGCCGTCAGCGGGATCACGGCATTGAGCCTCGTACTGGATGAGGCTGTCGAAGCGTGGCTGGTCCGACGCCGAGTGGCCCGGCCCCGTCCCGTCATGGCAATGGCAGCGGTGCTCTATTCCCTGGTCATGGACCAGGTGATGGATTCGAAGGACGCCAAGGTTTCGAAGCCCCGTCAGTAGAGCCGCCGCACCGCCTCCGCGATGACCGGATAGGCCCCCGTGGCGTAGGCGGGGCCGTCGAAGTGGGGTATGCCTCCCACCTCATCGATTTTTTCGTTCAGCCGCCGCCACAGGGCTTCATCCGAGGTGATTCCTGCAGGCCGGGCCAGGAACCAGACGTATCCGCGCGGGACGGGTGGAATGCCGACCAGCGCCAGATAGTCATTGGTCATTTGGTAGACCCATTCCTCGTCCTCGGGGGCAAACAGCTCCTGGGTCGGCAGGGTTTCATAGAGCGTGCCGGGATGGCGGTAGGTGTGCTGCGCCCTCGCCGCCCATCCCATCATGAGGAACCAGCCCGTGAACGGCAGCTGGGTATAGGCGTCCGGCCGCGCTTCCGGCGGCAGGATCCGAACCTCATTCCAGCTGCCGGCCATGTCCTGCCCCATACCCGTGATCCGCGGTGCCTCGGTCAGCCGAAGAGCGCCGCGGCCCGGGTCAGGGTCTGGAACACCCCGTAGGCCAGGGGGACCCCCACCAGCAGCCAGCTCACCGTCAGCTTTGCCTTGGTCATCAGCGTTCTCCGTCCTGGGTGGCGGTCCGGGCCGGGGCGGCCGGCTCGGATTTCGCGGGTTCATGGTAGCGGGACGCAACCGGCGTCACCAGCAGGTTGGCGATGAAGCCAACCACCAGCAGTCCCACCATGGTCAGCAGTGCCGGATAGTACGCCGCCGCGGTCAGCTCCCCCGGGGTGCCCTGGGCATCCAGGAAGGAGTTGACGATCAGCGGACCGGCAATGCCGGCAGCGGACCAGGCCGTGAGGAGCCGGCCATGGATGGCACCGACCTGGAACGTGCCGAAGAGGTCCCGCAGGTAGGCGGGAACCGTGGCAAACCCGCCGCCATAGAAGGACAGGATCACGAACGCCAGGGCCACGTAGAGGATGGTGGACGTGTCTCCGAAGAAGGACAGCAGGGCGTACAGGACAGCGCCGGCACCGAGGTAGATCATGTAGATGCGCTTGCGGCCGATCAGGTCGGAGGTGGCGGACCAGACGAAGCGCCCGCCCATGTTGCCGATCGAGAGCAGGCCGACAAAACCGCCGGCGACGGCGGCCGTCACCAGCGAGGCGCCGTCGGGCTGGCGGAAGAAGTCCTGGATCATGGGCGCTGCCTGTTCCAGGATGCCGATGCCCGCGGTGACGTTGCAGAAGAGCACAATCCAGACCAGCCAGAACTGCCGGGTCTTGATGGCGTTGGCGGCCGAGACGTGGTTGGTGGTGACCAGGGACTTGGAGGCGACGGTGGAGGGGTCAAAGCCCTCGGGCTTCCAGTCCGCTGCCGGCACCCGGATGCTCCAGGCACCGTAGAGCATGTACACCAGGTAGAGGGCGCCCAGGGTGAGGAACAGCTTGCCCACGGCGTCGCCGCTGGCCACCCATCCGGGGGTGCCGGATTCAGGGTCAAAGAAGGTGAGCAGTGCCGAGGAGAGCGGGCTGGCGATCAGCGCACCGCCGCCGAAGCCCATGATGGCCATGCCCGTGGCGAGGCCGGGCCGGTCGGGGAACCATTTGATCAGGGTGGAGACCGGGGAAATGTAGCCGATCCCCAGGCCGATGCCGCCGATGAAGCCGTAGCCGAGGTACAGCAGCCAGAGCTGCCCGGTGAAGATACCCAAGGCACCAATGAGGAAGCCGCTGACCCAGAACATGGCCGAAACGAACATGGCCTTGCGGGGTCCGTTGGCATCCACCCAAGTGCCCATCACGGCGGCGGAGAGCCCGAGCATCACGATGGCGATGGAGAAGATAATGCCGATCTGCGTGAGGCTGGCGCCGAAGTATTCCACGAGCGCCGTCTTGTAGACGCTGGTGGCGTAGACCTGTCCGATGCACAGGTGTACGGCCAGCGCAGCCGGCGGAATCAGCCATCGATTGAACCCGGGCGGGGCGATTGTGCGGTCGCGGTCCAGCCAGCTCATACAGACTCCCTTATCTCACGCCGATCCTGTCTGCACTCAACGATGCCCGGTGTGGGCTGGGTTACATGGATTCGACACGCTGAGTACCACTAGCGCAGCAAAACATACCGCGCAACCTACTCATCGGTAACTAATTTCGAAAAAGCCTTGCTTTGTTACCCGCGGGTAGCTTAGATGTAACAGACATCACACTGGTCTTGGCTGATTACGTCTCAACGTAGCGACGGACCCGGTCACCTTGCATCCGCGGAGGCTGCGTCCTTGCCGCTCGCCGCTTAGTCAGTCTCGAATCGTAAGAAGCAGAAGAAGGATATTCAATGACGAGTTCCACGTCCGGGCGCGCCTCCAGCCGCCCACACACACTTTTAACCGTACTTTTGGCGTTGTTCCTGGTCCTCCTCCTCGCCTTCTTCGTGCTCTTTACGGGCAAGGTTGCCAGCGGCGCATCGGAGCTGAGCGACGGCGCCGAGCGCGCCTCCACCGGCGCAGGAGACCTGAAGGCCGGCGCCGAGAAGGCGCAGACCGGTGCCAAGGACCTCTCAGAAGGTACCGAAAAGGTTGACGCGGGCGCCAACACCCTGGCCAAGGGCATCGGTTCCGCCAAGGCCGGCGTGACCACCCTGAAGGAAGGCGCCACCACGCTGGATGAAGGAGCCGTCAAGCTCCTCACCGGTGCCGAGGCCGCCAACGAAGGTGCCAACAAGCTTGCTGCCGGTGCCACCAACGCCCGTACGGGTGCGGGCACGCTGACCGCCGGCGCCTACAGCGCTGCCGACGGCGCCAACACGCTGGCTGCCGGTGCGACGACGGCGCGTGAGGGCTCCGACAGGCTGGCCACCGGTGCGAACGATCTGCACACGGGGATGGAGCCGCTGGTGAGCGGGTCTCAGCTCCTCGCTGACAAGTCCAAAGAGGCCGTAGCCGGCATCGGACAGCTCGCTCCCGGTGCGGAGAGTGTCAACGGCGGAGCTCTCAAGATGTGGAACGCTATCCACGCGACTCCGGGCAAGGACGGGAATACCGCGTACACGAACATTCGTAATGACCTGGTTTCCTACCAGCCCGGTGCAACGTCCAAGGGTGTCGAACAGCTCCGCGGGCTCGCCAAGCTGTACGCTCTTGACCCAATTGCAAGCGGAGCCTTTACTCAGGCAGCTGACAAACTCGAAGGACTCGAATGGCTGGTAGCGGGTCTCGATAACGGAATCACGGGCTATGACCCCGCCGTCGACGGCCCTACGCCGTACCACCTGACCGCTAACGGAACCCCCCAGGTCGATGCGCAAGGCCTGTTGTACGGCACCGGAGCCGTCTCCGCCGGGCTGACGGAACTCAACACCAAGGCTCCCGCACTCTCTGAAGGCGCTCAGACCGCAGCTAATGGGGTCAAGACGGCCTATGACGGTGCCGGAACGCTTTCCGGAGGTGCCGCCGAGCTGAACACCGGCCTGAAGACCCTCGAGACCGGCGCGTACACGCTGGCCGAAGGCAACGGCAAGCTCGCCACCGGCGCAGGAACCCTCGCCACCGGCCTGGACACCCTGGAAACCGGCGCTTACACGCTGGCCGACGGCAACTACAAGATCTACGACGGCACCATCAGCCTCTCCGACGGCACCAGCCGCCTGGTCACCGGCACCGAGTCCCTGGACGAGGGTGTTGTGAAGCTCGACGACGGCGGCAAGACGCTGACCGCTGGCACGAGCGACCTGAAGGATGGCGCGAAGAAGCTGGCCGACGGCAACACCGAACTGGCCGAAGGCAGCAAGACCCTGGCAGACGGCAACGGCAAGATCTCCGAAGGTGCAGACACCATGCGGGCCAGCACCACGGCGCTGACCCCGGGCGAAATCTTCACCTCCCCGAAGATCCTGGCCGTACTCATCCCGCTGCTCCTGCTGCTGGTTCCGATCGGCATGCTGATCGCCGGCACCCGCCGCGGCAACCAGCACTAAGGTCCGGGCAGCACACAGTTAGGCAGCACCGCATCACCTCGCATCACTGAGAAAAGGGCAGGTACCGCAGCCGCGGCACCTGCCCTTTTCCATGCCCGGGAAGGCTGCCCGAAAAGGCTCCCGGGAAATGTCCTAGCGGTTCAGCTCGGCGGAGATCCGCTCCACGGCTGCGCGCAGCAGCGGCACCGCACGGTCCGCGAAGGCTTCATCCACCCGCGAGACCGGCCCCGAGACGGAAACCGCCGACGGCGTGGGCGCGTTGGGGACGGCCATGGCGAAGCAGCGCACCCCGAGTTCCTGTTCCTGCTCGTCCACGGAGTACCCGCGCTCCCGGATGCCTGCCAGATCTGCCAGCAGCGCATCGACGCTGCCCAGGCTGTGACCGGTGGGGGTGGGCATGCCCGCCCTGCCCACGATGCTGCGGACCTGTTCATCCGGCAGCTGCGCCAGGATCGCCTTGCCGACGCCGGTGTCATGGGTATGCACCCGGCGGCCGACTTCCGTGAACATCCGCATGGAATGCCGCGAGGGAACCTGGGCCACATAAACCACCATGTCGGCGTCGAGCACTGCCATGTTTGAGGTCTCGCCCAGATCGTCCGCGAGGCCCTTGAGCTGCGGCATCGCCAGCGCACCGAGCTGCAGGTTGGCGCCTTCCCCGAGCCGGATCAGCTTCGGCCCGAGGGCGTAACGCCGGTTGGGCAGCTGCCGGGCATACCCCCGGCCCACAAGGGTGCGCAGCAGCCGGTGGATGGTGGGCAGGGGCAGGGAGGTGGAGGCGGCAAGTTCGCTCAGCGTCACTGCCCCGCCGGCGTCGGCAATCAGCTCCAGCAGTTCAAAGACCCGTTCCACTGACTGCACGCCGGATCCGGCGGCCCGTTCAGCCATGATTGCCCCTCCCCACGAATTGCCCCCACTTTATCGCAGAGCGGAAAACTTCTTCCTTATTTGGGCCTGACTGAACGGCGTCAGGCGGACATTCCGGATCCGGCGTCGGACCCCGTTTCAGCCGGCAGCGCGGCGGGGTGCAGCGTGACGCAGATGGCTCCGGAGCGGGTGGTCTGCGGCCGGGAGACGCTGTAGGAGGCGGCCTCGCGGATGTCTTCGAAGAGCCGCTTGCCCTGGCCCACCACCACCGGGAAAATCAGCAGCCGGTACGCGTCCACCAGCCCGGCCGCCGCCAGCGCCTGCACCAGCTGATAGCTGCCATGGACCTGGAGTTCGCCGCTGCGCCGGGACTTCAGCCGTTCCACGCTCGAGACCAGCTCTCCTTCGAGCAGATGGGTGTTGTGCCAGGGCGCCGACGGCATTGCGGTGGAGACCAGATACTTCGGCAGTCGGTTCAGTGCTGTGGCAATGAAGTCCCCGGGTTGGTTCGCGGCCTCCCAGTAGGGCTGCATCATGTCGTACGTGTTACGCCCGAGCAGCAGTGCATCGGCCATGGCGTACCACTCGGAGACAATCTGCTCCAGGTCAGGATCAGCAAGCGGAGTCAGCCACCCGCCGCCGGTGAAACCGCCGGACGGGTCTTCCTCCACGCTGCCCGGAGCCTGCATCACGCCGTTCAACGTCAGAAAAGTGTTGACCGTCAGCTTCACCGAGCACCCCGTTCCTAGGTCCCCCTGCTTCTAGGTTCGGCCCGGCATCCGGGGGTGTCAACGGTCCCGGGCAACGCCCGGGACCGGAGCACCGCTTAGGCCCAGGTGTGCGGAGCGGGGCGGCGGGTGCTCGGCAGCGCGACGGCGGCACGCCAGTCGGTGATCCACTCCGGCAGTTCCAGGTCCGACGGCGGGACAGCACCCACGGCCTCGAAGATCTCCTCGTTGCTCACCGGGCCGCTCTTGGATACCAGACGGGTGCAGATGACCGCGCTGGCATAGATCTCGCCGTCCGCCACCATGCGCTGCTCAATGTAGATGGCCCGTTCATCGAACCCGATGACCCGGGTTTCGATGCTGTACTGCTGGTGCAGCTGCAGGGATTTTCGGAAGCTGATGGTTTCGTTGTTCGCCACCGGGCTCCAGCCGCGCTTTTTCATGATGTCCCAGACGCCGCTGCGGACCAGCAGGTCGAAGCGGCCCAGGTCCATCATCGAGAAGTACATGCCGTTGTTCAGGTGCATCGCAAAGTCGATGTCGGTGACCAGGACCTTCGCGGGCACTGAGGAGGTCTCGAAGAAGCCCAGCTTGGGCCGGCGTCGGGCGCGGAACAGGGTCAGGATGGTGCGCAGAATGAGGTGCATGCCCGCTATATTACCGCTCAGTAACTTAGTGTCGAGGTGCGCCGCGGAGTTTTCTTTTCCCGGTCCGCTCCGCGCGGACCGGTGCCGGACTCCGCGGCGCCGTCCGTCAGCGCCATGGCTGGACCATGGCCTTGAGTGCGCCCGGTTCCTGCCCGGCGTCGAGCGCCTCCCGCACCTGGCCGAGCCCGAACTCATGGGTGACCAGCACGTCCAGGTCCACCTTGCCCTCTGCCACCAGCGAGATCGCCGTCGGCCAGGTGTTGGCATAGCGGAAGACGCCGGTGAGCCAGATTTCGCGGTTCTGGATGACGCCGACCGGCAGTTCGACGTCCTCGGCGCCCATGCCCACCAACACGGCCCGCCCGCCCGGGGCCACCGCCCGGATGCCTGCGCGGACCGCGCTGGGAGCTCCGGACGCGTCGATGAACGCATCCACGCCCAGCCCGTCCACCGGCTGGGCGGCATGCACGGTGTGCGTGGCTCCGTGCCGGGCGGCGAAGTCCAGCCGTTCCTGCGCGATGTCGCTGATGTACACGGCGCTGGCACCGAAAGCGCGCGCCACCTGGGCAATGATCACGCCGATCGGCCCGGCCCCGGCTATCAGGACCCGCTGTCCGGGCCCGACGCCGGCCTTTTGGCAGGCCCAGATCCCCACCGACAGCGGCTCCATCAGGGCCGCGGCTTCGTCCGAGACGGTGTCCGGAACGGCGTGGGCGAAATCGGACTCGATCGCCACGTATTCGGCAAAGGCACCGTCGACCGGCGGGGTGGCATAGAAGGCCATGTCCGGGCACAGGTTGTAGCGGCCCTGCTTGCACTGCCCGCAGCGGCGGCAGGGTTTCTGCGGCTCGATGGACACGCGCTGGCCGATCCGCTCCGGGTCCACGGCGGCGCCGACGGCGGCAATGGTCCCGGACGCTTCGTGCCCGAGCACCAGAGGCTCCTCCACGACAAACTGCCCGATCCGCCCGTGCCGGAAGTAGTGCACGTCGCTGCCGCAGACACCGACGGCGGCCACCCGGACCAGCACCTCGTTCGGCGCCAACTGCGGAAGCGGGCGTTCATCGACGGAGAGCTGGTTGGAGGCGTGGCTGTCGGTACCTTCACCCCCGGCGGCCGGGACGCGCAGGACCGAGACGCGCATGCTGTCCGGAAGCTCCGGCGTCGGCGTCGGCGTCGCGGCTGGGCTGGTGGAAAGTGACATAAGGGTTCCTCTTCGTTGCGGGTCCGCGGGCATGGCGTCCCGGCGTACTGAGGACTCTAGTCCGGTGCGGCACTACCTGTCCTTAACGGCGCCGGACCAACCCCCTGTCCCGTTGCCGCCGGCCGCGTTACCTTTTCTGCATGCACACCCTCGTTGTTTTGTTCCGGCAGCCGCGGGACCCGGTTGCCTTCCGCCGGCACTACCGCAACGTACACCTGCCGCTGGTGCGCAACATTCCCGGCCTCCGCGAGCTGCGGGCTTCCGAGGAGCTGAGGTCGGCGGAGGAGCAGCCGCCGTATTTTGCACTGTTTGAAGCCGATTTCGACGACGAATCGGCCATGCAGGAGTCCCTGACCACCGCCGAGGGGCAGGCCGCCAACGCCGATATCCCCCGTTTCGCGACCGGCGGGCTGACCGTGTTCACCTACCGGAACTAGCCGCCGGCGTCTTCCACCGGCCCGGCAATTCAGTCGTCGTCGCCCGGCGCCGCCCGGAAACCGCGCTGCTTGGCGTCCATCCACAGCACCACGTCCATGGCCCGCAACCGGGAAACCCGGACCGGCAAGGCCGCCCGGTCCTGGACCGCATCGAGTCGCCGGGCCAGTTCCCGGTCATTGTCGGTGAGCAGCGCATGCCACTCCTCCCACTGCGTGAGGGAAGTACCCGCTCCGATGCTGCGGGCGACCATCGAATCCCAGATCGGGATCAGTTTCGGCCGCTTGCGGGCCAGCAGCTTGCTGGTTTTCATGGGGCCCATCTTCCATTGCCCGCCCCGGTAGCCCCGGAACACTTCCCAGAGCAGCCATGCCGGGCTGTCCTTGCCGAGGACGTGGACGTATTCGACGCCGGTAACGTCCGCCAGCTCCAGGTTCACCGGAATTAGTTCCAACAGCTCGCCGATCTCCGGGGCCTTGGTCTCGAGCAGCCCCACCACCGCCGGCCCCTTGATTTCCTCGCCGAGCAGGGCCAGGGCAACCAGGTCATCGGCGGTGATCCGGTTGGCGGCCCCCGGGGAGTCTCCCCCGCCGGCCCAGGTGTCGAACCTTGCCCCGGTCCGCACATGCCCGGAGGTCAGTTTCTGCGTGTAGTAGCGGTGCAGCAGGCCGGCGGCGTCGTCGACGTGGCCGGCGTCGAGGATGGCTGGAAGGTCCACGGTGTCCACCTCACTCGGGAGCGGTAATCAGGCCCTTCTCGACCATCCAGTCGAAGGCGACGTCGGCAGGCTCCTGGCCGTAGACGTCTACGGCAAGGTTCATCTTGCGCAGTTCTTCGTCCGTAAGCAAAGGGGACACCTGCGCGAAGATGTCTACCAGCTCCGGATATTCCTCCAGCGCCTCGGTATTGAAGACCGGCGCGGCGTTGTAGGCGGGGAAGTAGGCCAGATCATCCTCGAGCACGGTCAGTCCCAGCGAATCGATCCGTCCGTCCGTGGCAAAGACCTCGCCGAAGTTGCACTCCCCGGCGTCGGTCGCCGAATACACGGCACCGGTGTCATAGATGCCGATATTGGCGTCCGGCACGCCGTTGGGCGCCCCGCGCGGTATGCCGTACTTTTCCAGCAGCGGGTTCATGCCGTCCGGACGCGAGTTGAACTCGGCCTCGAGGCAGAACGTGCGCTCCTCCACCGGCAGGTTGGCGATGTCGGAGATGCTGTCCACGCCCAGTTCCTCGGCCGCTTCGCTGCGGATGGCCATGGCGTAGGTGTTGTTCAGCGGCGCCGGATCGCCCCAGGTGACGCCGTTGGCAAGGTCCGCGTCATGCACGGCCTGCCATTGTTCCTGTTTGTCTGGGATGCCTTCGCTCTGGCCGAGGTAGGCGATCCATCCGGTGCCGGTGTATTCCCACGTCATGCCGGCCTGCCCGGACAGGAGCAGCTCCCGGGCCGGCTGGCTGCCGGGCACGTTGGTCAGGTCGGTGACGTCGAAGCCGGCTACCTTGGTGGCCAGCACCGCGATCTTGCCCAGGATGAGCTGTTCGGTGAAGTTCTTGCTGGTGACGGTGAGTTTCGCGTCGTCGGGCAGGCCCTCGACGGGCTGGATCAGCCCGGGGTCCGCCTCCGGCACATAGGAGGCTGCGGGCTGCAGTCCGCAGCCCGCAAGCAACAGGCTGACGGCGGCGGCTCCTGCGGCAGCGAGGCGGACGCGTGCGTTTGGCTGCTTTTTCATTAGAGTCCCTTCGGCCGGGCAACGTGCTCGACCAGGCGTCCGATCCAGTCGACCACCAGGGCCAGCAGCGCCACCAGCAGGGCTCCGGCCACCAGCACCGTGGTCAGGTTCAGGTTCACGCCGGTAGTGATGAGGATCCCTAGCCCGCCGCCGTTGACGAACGTGGCCAGGGTGGCGGTGCCCACCAGGAGCACCAGGGCGGTCCGGACGCCGGAGAGCATCACGGGCACCGCGAGCGGCAGTTCCAGCCGAAACAGCACCTGGGCGTTGCTCATGCCGACGCCGCGGCCGGCCTCCACGATGCGCGGGTCCACCTGCTGCAGGCCCACCATGGTGTTCCGCATGACCGGCAGCAGGGCGTAGACCACCAGCGCGCCGATGGCTGCCCGGAAGCCGAACCCGACCCAGAAGGCCAGCAGCACCAGCAGCCCGATGGCCGGCGCCGCCTGGCCGATGTTGGCCAGCGCCATGATCGGTCCGGTGACCCGGCGCATCCGTCCGCGGGTGAGCAGCACGCCCAGCGGGATGGCGATCACCAGCACGATCACCGCGGACACCCCGGTGAGCAGGAGGTGCTGGACGGTGTAGTCCCACAGTGCTGCAGGGGCCAGGGTGGTGCGCTCGGTGACGCTGAGCTCGGCGGTGGTCAGCCAGAGCATCAGGAGCCCGAAGGCCACCGCGATGCCGGCCAGCTGCAGCAGCAGCGGCCGCCAGGATGTCGGGCCGGCGCCGCTTTCGGCTTCGGTCCGGGCCTGGGCGGCCGTGGAAACGGCGGTCATCGGGTGCCCTGGCCGGCGGCAGCACCGGCGTCGTCCTGCACCGCCGCCTGCGCGTCTGTCTCTGTGCCGCGTCGGATGCCGCCGCTGTTGAGGCCCACCGGTGCGCCGGAGGAGCCCTGCTGCGCGGCGTCGTTCGCTGCCGTGATCGCTTCCATCACCGTCTGGACGGTGACCAGGCCGAGGAACCGGTCCCGCGGACCCGTCACCAGGGCGGCGCCCGTGCTGGAGACCAGCATGGTGTCCAGCGCGTCATTGAGCGTGGAATGCTCGCTGATCACCGGAAGCTTGGCATCAACGGCGTCCGTGTGCCGGTCCAGGCGGCTGAGCTGGCGGCGGGAGAGCCACTGGATGGGCCGCTCCCGTTCGTCCAGCAACACGGCGTTCTGCTCGCCGGCGCCCTGCAGGCGGGAGAGCGTGTCGCTGGCAAGGTCGCCGACGACGGCCGTAATCGGGGACGCCAGCTCCACCTCGTTCACGCGGGTCAGGGTGAGCTGCTTCAGGCCCGCGCCGGAGCCGATGAAGTTCTCCACGAACTCGTTGGCGGGGTTGGCCAGGATCCGTTCCGGGGAGTCGTACTGGACCAGCTGGGCGCCCTCGTCGAAGATGGCGATCCAGTCCCCCAGCTTCACCGCTTCGTCGAAGTCATGGGTGACGCAGACGATGGTCTTGTGCAGCTCGGACTGGATGTGCAGCAGTTCGTCCTGCAGCCGCTGGCGGGTGATCGGGTCCACGGCGCCGAACGGTTCATCCATGAGCAGCACGGGCGGATCGGCGGCCAGCGCACGGGCCACCCCCACGCGCTGCTGCTGCCCGCCGGACAGCTCCTTCGGGTACCGGTCCCGGTACAGGGCCGGATCCAGGGAGACCAGTTCGAGCAGCTCGTCCACCCGGGCCTGGATGCGGTCCTTGTCCCAGTTGAGCATCTTGGGGACGACGGCGATGTTCGCCGCCACGGTCATGTGCGGAAAGAGCCCGCCGGCCTGGATGACGTAGCCGATCCCGCGGCGCAGCTGGTCGCCGTCGATCCCGGTGACGTCTTCGCCGTCGAGGATGATCCGTCCGCTGGTGGGCTCGATGAGCCGGTTGATCATCTTCAGCGTGGTGGTCTTGCCGCAGCCCGACGGGCCGACCAGCATCACGATGCTGCCCCGCGGAATCTCCATGGTCAGGCCGCCGACCGCCGGCTTGTCCTGCCCGGGGAAGCGCTTGGTGACGTCTTCGAGCAGGATGCCGGTGGCGGTGGCTTTGGCGCCGGTGGTTGGGGAAAGAGTCTCAGACACGGATACCTCGCGGGGTTGTGAGCCGGCCGAGGCCGACCAGGAGAAGGTCAAGGATCAGGGCCAGCAGGATGACGCCGACGACGCCGACCACCACGGACTCGAGGGAGTTGGCCCCGCCCAGGCGGGACAGGCCGGTGAAGATGAAGCCGCCGAGTCCCGGGCCGAGGGCGTAGGCCGCGATGGCGGCAATACCCATCACCATCTGGGCGGACACGCGCACGCCGGCAAGGATGACCGGCCAGGCCAGCGGCAGTTCGATGCGCAGCAGCGTGCGCAGCCGGCTCATGCCGACACCGCGGGCGGATTCAACAACGGTCGGGGAAATCCCGGCCAGGCCCACCACCGCGTTGCGCAGGATGGGCAGGGTGGCATAGAACGCCACCACGATCACGGCCGGCACGGCACCGAACCCGAAGGGTGCGATCAGCAGGCCGATCAGGGCGAAGGACGGCAACGTCAGGCCCACCGCGGAGACGCCGTTGGCCACTCCGCTGAGGGTCTTATTGCGGTAAACCAGGGCCGCAATAACCACGGCAATGACCGTGGCCAGGATCAGGCACTGGACAACTAGGCTGAAGTGCTGCCATCCGGCGAACAGGATCTGCTGATACCGGTCCGCCACGAATTCCCACACATCAAGACCTCTTCACTTTGGTTACGTATGTTTCTTGTCGCCGCCCGGCGCTTGGTGTCCGTGTTTGGTGTCGGAGTTTGGTGTCCGAGCGAAAACTACCCAGCAACCTTACCGTTACCTGCTTCACAAAGCGCTCCGAGAAGCTCCAAACGAGCGCATCGTGACGTTTTTGCAACGGGCGGGTGGGGGTGGTGGCCTTCGAGTGGGCCGGCTTCCGGGCCTTCGGAGTGGGCCGGGGTGGGGGCCTCCGGAGTGCCGGCTTCCCGATAGGCCTCACCTTCTGTACAGCTGATGCTGTCCGCCGCAGCCCCAGGCCGCATCAGCTGTACAGAAGGCAGCACCGATGGGCCAGCCCAACTGGATTCCCACACTCTCTGGGACCCTTGTGGCTGCGGTTGTCGTTCCAGGAACACCAGCCCCGCTGGATGGGATCTTCTCTGTGGCGGTTCAGCGGTTGGACCGGTTCATAGTGCAGTAGGTGCCCCCTCACCGGCCCGCGGGCAGCATCTACTGCACTATGAACGTGCGGGCGGCGTCGGTTGTACAGATAACGGGGCTAAGCCTCGTCCGGTGTACAGATAACGGGGTTATTCGGCCGGTATAAGCCCGTTATCTGTACACCGGATTTACGGCAACCGATTCTTCGCGCCCCGGCGAAGATGATCCCTGCGCAGCGGGCGACGAGGACCCCTGCGCAGCGGGCGACGTCCGGTCAGTGCCGGAAACCGAAACGCCCATCGACAACGTCCGGCAGGGCAACCACACCCTGGCGGCCGGGCCTCGGAAGCCCGCGCTGCTTCCGCACTTTCGCGGCCCGGAATTCCTTTCGCGTCGCCGCGGCGAGCCGGAAAGAACAACCGAGCATCACGGCCACGAGAATCGCCGCGAGGACCCTCAAGAGCCAATCATCTGACGGGAAAAGGCCAACACCGGCGAAAAAGAGAATGAATACGGCATACATGATGAGGAGGATCACCCCCCGCACCCAGGAAGTGGGGTGATCCGACGGCGGAGCACCGTCGGGTCGGAACCCGAGTTCATCCGAGGCGTAACTCTGCAGATTGCCAAACTCCGTCCGATGAAGGAATCGCTTCTCCCCACGGGCCAGGAGCCGCCGGTGCTCTGCGAAGACTTCCTCGTCGGTGAGCAGCCTGTTCATTGTCATTCGTCCCCCATCGTTGTCTGCGTTAAGTTATTCGATCCGGATTTCCGCCGGCAGGCGATGCTGCCGAGCTGGTCTCGGGCGGCGTCAGCCGTACGGAAGGCGGCGCTTCCTGGGATTTCCCAATCACTGTGCGGCCAGCTGTTGTCACACCGGAAGCAGGAGCCCCATTAGGTGGGTATGTCTACGCGATTCATGGGCCCGCACGCGTTCATAGTGCAGTAGATGCTGCCTCCCTGACCGGCCGGGAGGCAGCATCAACTGCACTATCGACGTGCGGGCGGCGCCGGTTGTACAGATCCCGGGGCTTCTCCGCGCCGGTTGTACAGATACCGGGGTTATTCCGTGGGGATAACCCCGTTATCTGTACAACAGACGCACGCTGAGGGGCTAAGCCTCTTCGTCTTCGCCGGCCGGAGGCTAGACCGCTTGCCTGCCGCGCATCCACAGCACCACATCCATGGCGCGGAGCCGGGAAACGGGATGTGGGAGCTCTGCGCGGCGCTGGATTTCATCGAGGTGGAGGGCGAGTACGCCGCCGTCCTTCGTAAGCGCCGCATACCAATCCTTCCACTGGGTCAGGGAGCCCTTCGATTCGGTCTGCTCCTGAACCACTGAATCCCAGATCGGAATCAGGCGGGGACGCTTGCGGGCCATCAGCTTGCTCGCTCGGGTTGGGCCAATCCCCCACTTTTCCTTCTCATCCAGATCATTGCCGCGGAGAATGTCCCAGAGCTGCCAAGCTGGGCTTCCTGCGCCAAGGACAGCTTCGAAATCGCCGTCTTGGAGATCGGCAAGGTCCAGATCGAAAGGGATCTTACTCAGCAGTGCCGCCACGTCTACACGCCGCTCGTCCAGGATGCCGATGACCGCCGTTGGCTCGAACGGAACGGAGAGGAACGAGGCGGCGAGCATGTCATCGGCCGTGATGGTGTTCACGACGTCGGGTGCGTCTCCACCTCCGGCCCAGGTGTCGAACCGCGCCCCGGTGCGGACCCGCCCCTTGGAACCGAGCTGGGTGTAGTAGTTGCTGAGCAGCGTGACTGCATTGTCGGTCTGTTCCTCAGTGAGTATTTCCGGAATGTGCACGGCGTGAGTCCCCCAGTAGTTGGCAGGGCAGCGGCCGCTCCCCCAGTCCGTTGATAGTACAGAAGCGCCCCCTGCGGATCCCGCAGGGGACGCTTCTCGACTTGCCCTGGTGCCTCAGCACCTCAGATTCCGTCGGTCGGTTGAGGCCGGTCCGGGCCTGGTGAACGGCTCGGCTACTTTTCGCCAACAACCTCAACGGTCACGTTCATGCCGTCATCCGGGTGGTAGTTCCAAAAGGTGGAGAACTCACCCCATTGAGCAGTTTGAGTTCCGTCCAGTGCCCGGGTATTCCCCAACCTGCTGCTCACACTGTCAGGCATATCAATGGCGGCCAGCACACATTGGATATCTGCGAATTTGGCTCCATAACCGAAGGTCTCGTTACCCTGACCGGACATCGTCAAGCTCTGCCCCTCGTCGCCAAGGGCGATACCCGACTGGTCCGTGAGATCGCAGAGCTCCACAGCGTCAACCAGAGCGGTGGAATTGGAGGGCAAGTCAATCTGCGCGAGCAGGAGCCCAGCACCCAGACCGACAACAAGCCCAGCACCGGCGAACAATGCGTAGTTCCGCCGGGACGGCGGCAACTGGACGGTAGGCGGGTACGGCGTCATACCGAACGGCAGTGCCGCGGGATTCACCGGTCCGGTCCCGGACTGCGCGGGCGGCCCGGACTGTGCTGGAGGGGCTGGAGGCAGCGGCGGCATAGACTTCATCCGCGCACTCTCCGTGCTGTCGGCGGGGTTCTGCGGACCCGGGTTCATTGCGTCTTCCTGCGTCATTACTGCTTCTCCCACTTGCCGCATCGGCTGGACTTGAAGTCCTGGCCCTCGGACAGGGTGACGGTGGGACGGCCTCCGCCGGGCAGATCGTTTTGCAGGATGTCGTCACCGTTCGAACCGCTTCGGTAGATTCCCCAGTAACAGCTGGAGCCGACGTCGGCCGCGGTTGTATAGGTCCCCGGCGAAACGTTGGTGCCCACCGTCCAGGTACCGTCGCTGATGGTGTCGGCTGCCTTCTGCTTCTCCGCGGCGGTGACGGCAGATTCCCGCTTTTCCACATCGGCCTCGGCCTTCGCGGCAGCTTCTTCCCGCTCCCCGACCTTCAGCTCCCGGGCGTATATGCCGCTGGAGAGCTTGTTGTAGTCCTCCTTCATGACGCTGTAGTCGTCCTGGGACTTCTCGAGCATCGACTGGCGCTGCGCCGATTCTTCCGAGAGCGCGATGTATTCCTCGCTCCGGGTCGGGTCGGTCAGGAAATGTCCACCTACAGCGCCGCCGGCCAGCAGTACGACGCCGGCGGCCGCTAGCCAGATCCGTGCGGCTTTACGCTTCGCCACCTGTCGGTCCACCAGTGGTTTGTCCGCAGGGTTCATGGCCGTGCGCCGGTCTCCTCGTGCTTTCCTACCCCGCGGGGACGCTGGGGTATCGGCATCGGGCGCAGGTGGCGGAGGAGGTACTGAGCCGGCAGTAAGCATCTCTGCGGTTTCTGGTCCTCCAACCGGTGGCTGCTCCGGGGTGGACTGACTGGCGTGCTGCTGCGACATTCGTGGGTCTTTTCGCTGGTGCGGATCGAGGCGGGTGTGCACACCGCCGCCGCACGCGCGACCGCTTTCGGGTGCACGCCCCTATATACATTCGGCAGGCGAGACCCATCTGTAAGGGAAAGGCACTTTAACCCCGAACCCTGTCCCCTAGAGTGATCGCCATGGACTCCCCACCGCAGTTTGCCGTCATTGCGTTCGCTGCCCTCGCAATATGCGCCGGTCCGGTCCTGCTCACGGCGGGCATCCTCGCATATTCCGGCCGTTGGACGTCCTGGGCAGGTCCGTCCAGTTACCCTTCAACGGCAAAGCACTCCCGGCTGGGATTCATGATGTTCTGGGCGGGGCTGCCCATGACCGCGGTGGACATTCTCCTCGGACTGGAAGTGCTCGGCGTGGACCCCGGTGTGACGCGTGGGCTCATGCTGGCTCCCGCCGTGTTTTGCATGACCGTGGTGATGATCCATATCTACTTCCTGCCGAAGTTCCTCCGCCCCCTCCTGCTGCCCCGGTGGTACCGCGACTGGGAAGCGGCCCAATTCGAGCTCGAGGAACGGAACGAGGAACGACGCCGGGCACGGCGCTCCCGCCGTCGGGACAAACGGCGGCGGGAGAAGGAGAAGGCCCGGCTGCTGCAGGCGAACGCGGCGGCTCGGGAAGAGAAACGCCGCGCCAGGATGCAACAGGCCGCGCCCTGACCCGCCGGGTTAGCCCTTCAGCGCCGCCCGCAGTTCCTTCCACGCCCCGGTGGACCACAGCGCCCACAGCACCAGCGGCGGCTGGAAGAACAGCCGCACCAGCCGGGCGCGGTCCGAATCCAGGCCGAACGCGTCCGTGTGGGTGACGTACTGGGAAATGTTGCCCGGGAAGATCGCAATGAAGAACGCAGCGGCGGCCAGCCCAACCGGCACCCGGCGTTTCCGCAGCAGGATCAGCGCCGCACCCAGGCTGATTTCGGCCACGCCGGAGAGCAGCACCACGGCATCCTCGTTCAGCGGAACCCAGTCCGGCACCTGCGCCTGGAACTCCTGCCGGGCGAAGGTCAGGTGCGAGGTCCCGGCGAAGGCCAGGAACGAACCGAGGGCAACGGCGCCGATGCGGCGGGGTTTCGACGTCGGCGGCGCGGGGCGGGAAGCAAGGGCAAGGACCTTCGAGATGGCAGACATGGTCCCGACGCTAACACCCCTGCCCGGGCCGGGGCAGGGGTGCAGTCAACGGCAGCTCAGCCCAGCTCAAGTCAGCCGGTTGTATGCCAGCTGCGCCAGAGCGGCGGCCTGGTCCCCCAGCACCGAGTCGTCAAAGACCACGCGCGGTGAATGGTTCCAGGCAGCGGTGACCGGATTGACCGCCGGCGGCGTCGCACCGAGGAAGATGAAGGTCCCGGGGACCTCGTTGAGCACCAGGGAGAAGTCCTCCGATCCCATCAGCGGGTCACGGGATTCCAGCACCCGGTCCTCGCCGAAGATCTCCCGCAGGCCGGTGACGGCTTCCCGCGTCCGGTCCGGATCGTTGCAGGTAACGGGGTAGCGGATGGTGAAGTCCACCTCCGCGCTGCAGCCGTGCGCGGCGGCAATGCCCTCGGCGAGCGCCTTGGACTCCACGATCACCCGGTCCAGGGATTCCTCCGAGAGGGTGCGGACCGAGGCGCCGAGGCTGGCGGTATCGGGAATGACGTTGATTGCCTCGCCGGCGGAAAGCTGGGTCACGGTGAGCACGATCGGGTCGAAGGCGGAAAACCGGCGCGTGGCCATGGTCTGCAGCGCCGTGGCGATTTCGGTCAGCGCGGGCACCGGATCAATGGCTGTCTGCGGCTGGGAGCTGTGCCCGCCGGAGCCCTTCACGGTGATTCTCAGTTCATTCGCGCCGGCCATCAGCGTGCCGGGCTTGGTGCGGAAGACTCCCAGCGGTCCGGGCCGGACGTGGATGCCGTAGGCGGCTACGGGACGATCCCCGGCGGCGTCGAGCACCCCCTCGTCGAGCATCAGACTTGCACCGTCGTGGCCCTCCTCCCCCGGCTGGAACATAAAGATCACGTTGCCGGAGAGGTCCTGCTGCTGGGCGCAGAGCAGCCGGGCGGCCCCCACCAGGCCCGCGACGTGCAGGTCATGCCCGCAGGCATGCATGGATCCGTTGGTGGAGGCATAGTCCAGATCGGTCAGTTCGCTCACCGGCAGCGCGTCCATGTCCCCGCGCAGCAGGACGGTCGGACCGGGCTCGGCGCCGCGCAGCACGGCGACCACGGAGGTGGTCTTCACCCCCAGGGTGATTTCCAGGTCCAGCCCTTCGAGGGCGGCGAGGACCTTTTCCTGCGTCCGGGGCAGGTTGATCCCGGTCTCCGGATCCAGGTGCAGCTCCCGCCGCAGGGCCACCAGATCAGGCAGGATCGCCTGTGCTTCCTGTACAAACATGCTTGAAGTCCTGTCATCTACGCTGATGGCCGGCTGCCGTTCGGACTGCCGCTACCTACGCAGTAAATCACTCCTTTCGCTCCAGCACAGGGGGGGACGGCCCCAACCGCACCGGTTCCGGCCCGACGACGGCGGTGAACGGGGCTCCTGGCAAGGAGTGCGCTTCATCCGCCGCAGGTCGTTCATCCCTGCGGCGGACCCCCTGCCCGCGGTGCAGCTCCTAGACTGGGCACCATGATCGAGACCATGGCCTTCGACACGGCCGACGCCGGCCCGGCACGGAACGCACGGACCCGGCCCGGCTGGCTCGCCCGGCTCCCCTGGCGCACCGGGGAGGACTGGGAACGCCCGGGACCCACCCGCACGCAGCAGCGCCACGACGTCATCGGAACGATCATCCTGCTGCTGGTCTCCGCGCTCGTTATGGAGGTGAGCCGCGGCATCGGTGCCCTGGCCGGGGAAACCGGGCCCATCTGGTTCCAGCATCTGGCGCTGGCCCTGATCATCCTGCCCCTGGTGGTGCGCCGACGATACCCGGTGGCCGTCATGCTGATCTGCAGCGCCGTGTTCCTGGGCCTGGGGCTGCTGGTGCCCATGGTCGCCACACAGACGAGCTTCCAGGCGGCCTATTTCGCCTCGCTCTACACCGCCGTGGCCTGGGCGAAGGACCGCCGGATACTCTGGCTCGGCACCACCGTGGTTATTGCCGTGATGGCACTGTGGGTGATCCTTTCCTTCACCGTCTCCTCCGCTTATGACGGCATGCTGGAACGGATCATGGAGGGCGATGACTCCTACCGCGGTTTCCTGCCGCCGCTGGCGTCCCTGGCCCTCTACAACCTGGCAATCAACGCCGCCTTCTTCGGCGGGGCCATCATGTTCGGCATGAGTGCCTGGCGCAGTGCGCACCAGCGCGAACTGCTGGTCAAACAGTCCGCCCAGCTGGAACTCCAGGCGACGGAACTGGCCCGGCAGGCGGTGCTGGATGAACGGCTGCGCATCGCCCGGGAGCTGCACGACGTCGTCGCGCACCACATCGCGGTGATCGGCGTCCAGGCCGGCGCGGCCCGGCGGGTGCTGGAGAAGAAACCCGAGGCCACCGCGGGCGCCCTGCAGACCATCGAAGCCTCCTCCCGCGAAGCAGTGGAACAGATGCGGTCCCTGCTGGGCGTACTCCGCGCTGGTGAGGAACCGGGGTCGGAGTCCGACGGCGGCGCGCGGCGCACCCCGGAGCCCGGCCTGGCGGACCTCCCGGCCCTGGTGGCGGAGCACGAGCAGTTGGGCCTGTCCGTGTCATATCACCGGTCCGAAGATGTACCCGGCTCGCTGGACCGGGTCCCCGCACCGCTGGGCCTCTCGATTTACCGCACCGTCCAGGAGTCCCTCGCCAACGTCCGCCGGCACTCCACCGCAGGCTCCGCCGTCGTCGCCCTCCGCACGGGCACCACGGGGACCGGCAAGAGCTGGGTGGAGGTGGAGACCGTGGACAACGGCAGGCCGCGCACCGGCAGCACCGCCGGCTCCGGGTTCGGCATCCGGGGCATCCGGGAACGGGCAGACCTGCACGGCGGCACCACCGAAATCGGACCGCGGTCCGGCGGCGGCTGGCGCGTCCGGGTCCGGTTTCCGCTCCATTGACCGTTACCGTGGTTGCCGAAGGCCGCATGCTGCGACCGGCAGAACTCCTTCGAAAGGGAAAACGTAAGTAATGGAACCGATCCGGGTCCTGCTGGCTGATGACCAGGCCCTGCTGCGGGCAGGCTTTGCCATGATGCTCTCCGTGGAGGACGAAATCGAGGTGGTGGGCCAGGCCGCCAACGGCGCCGAGGCGGTGGCATTTGCTGCGGCACACCCCGTGGACATCATCCTCATGGACGTGCAGATGCCGGTCCTGGACGGGATCCGGGCCACCGAGCAGGTAGTGCAGGCCGGCACCGCGAAGGTCATCATCCTCACCACCTTTGAACGCGACGACTACCTTTTTGATGCCATCAGCGCCGGCGCCAGCGGCTTCCTGCTGAAGAACTCCGATCCGGATGACCTGGTGGCGGCGGTGCATGCCGTCGCCGGCGGACACGCCCTGCTGGCACCGGAAATGACGGTGCGGGTCATCGAACGCTTCGCCCGGCAGCTGCATGCCGAGGCCGCCGGTGCCGCTGCCCTGCCAACCGGCCACCCAACCGCTGCCCCGGCCACCGCCGTCGGAACCCGCCCGCCCTCGGGGTCCGCCCAGCAGCAGAAACTGCTGGACTCGCTGACCTCCCGCGAGCGCGAAGTGCTCGTGAACGTTGCCGCGGGCCGGAGCAATGCCGAGATCGCCGCGGGGATGTTCGTGGCCGAGGCGACCGTCAAGACCCATGTCTCCAACCTGCTGGGCAAGATTCAGGTCCGGGACCGGGTGCAGGCAGTGGTGTTCGCCTACGAGTCCGGCCTCATCCTCCCGGGGGACAAGCCGGCCGCCGGCTGACCCGGGAAGGTTCCATCCCGCGGCCGATCCGCCGTGCTGCTCTTTTGCCTAAGCTCGAAGCAGAAGTTCATCACTAGGCCCGGCCTCTTCCGGGGAAGGAGCAGCACATGCTGCAGGTCCGCAATCTCACCCGACGCTTCGGGGACAAAACCGCCGTCGACGACGTCACGTTCGACATTCCGTCCGGCCGCATGACCGGCTTCGTGGGTGCAAACGGCGCCGGCAAGACCACCACCATGCGTATGGTCATGGGAGTCCTGACCGCCACGTCCGGCGAAGTGCTGCTGGACGGGTCCCCCGTGACCGCCGCCCAGCGCGCCCAGTTCGGGTACATGCCCGAAGAACGCGGCCTCTACCCCAAGCAGCCCATCATCGACCAGCTGGTCTACCTCGGCCAGCTGCACCGGATGAGTCAGTCCTCTGCCCGCCGCGAGGCAATGGAACTGCTGGACCGGTTTAACCTGGCCGACCGGAGCAAGGACAAGCTCGAATCGCTCTCCCTGGGCAACCAGCAGCGCGTGCAGATCGCCGCCTCGCTGCTGCACCGGCCCACCGCCCTGATCCTGGACGAGCCGTTCTCCGGGCTGGACCCCGTCGCCGTCGACTCCATGGTGGAGCTGCTGCGCGAACGCACCGCCGCCGGCGTGCCGGTCCTGTTCTCCAGCCACCAGCTGGACCTGGTGGACCGGCTCTGCGACAACCTGGTGGTCCTGCAGGGCGGCCGCCTCATGGCCGCCGGCACCGGCGACGAGCTGCGCGCCACGGCACCCCGCCGGCACCGCATCACGGTCTCTCCCGACGCCGGCTGGCTGCGCGAGGAAACCGGGCTCACCGTCATCGACGTCGCCGGCCCCTCCGCACTCGTGGAGTTCGACGACGACGCCCATGCCCAGCGCACCCTGGCCGCCGCCCTCTCCCGCGGCACGGTACAGGAATTTGCCCCCATCCGTCCGTCCCTGAGCGACATCTACCGTGAGGTGACAGCATGAGCACCGCAACCCGAACCCCCGTGGCCAAGCCCGGGCAAGCTCCGGAAACCCCTGACAACACGCCCGCCTGGGCCATCGTGACGCTGCGCGAAGTCATGGTCAAGATGCGCGACCGTACCTACCTGCTCTCCACGCTGGTGACCCTGCTGCTGATCGTGGGCGGTGTCCTCTTCAACGCCTACATGTCCTCGCGCGGTTCGGACCATACGGTGGCCGTGGCAGATTCCGCCGCCGCCGAAATCATCTCCGCTGCGGATGCCGCCGGACAGGAAGGCGACGGGAACACCTCCTTCGAAGCCGTAACGGCAGACTCCCCCGAGGCTGCCCTGCAGCTGGTCCGCGAGGAGGAGGCCGATGCCGCACTGATCCAAGCGGAGAACGGCAGCTGGACCCTGACCGGAAAGGACGAGATCGGTTCCGGGATCCGCGGGCCGGTCTCCGAGGCCCTGACAAGCTATGTCCTCAGCGCCAACGCCGCAGCGGCCGGCACGACGGCGGCGGAACTGACCGCCGGCAGCGAGCTGGAAGAAGCGCTGCTGGAAGGCAACGCCGAGCAGGCCGGAATCGCCGCCGTCGTCGGCTTCGCGTTCAGCTTCCTCTTCTACATGGCCACCATCATTTTCGGCATGGCGATTGCCACCTCCGTGCTGGAGGAGAAGCAGAACCGGGTGGTGGAAATCCTGGCTACCGCCATTCCCATCCGCCAGCTCCTTTACGGCAAGGTGATCGGCAACACCGTCCTGGCCGTGGTTCAGCTGGCACTGTACGGCGGGGCAGCCCTGCTGGCGCTGAACCTGACCGGAACGGCGGACATGGTGGGCTCCATCATTCCGGTGTCCGGCTGGTTCCTGGTCTTCTTCCTCGTCGGGTTCCTGATCCTGGCCGCCGGCTGGGCAATGCTCGGGGCCATGGCCAGCCGGTCCGAGGACCTGAACAGCAGTTCCACCCCGGTCATGGCAATCATCTTCGCCGCCCTGTTTGCCGGGATGTTTGCCAAGGGCCAGCTGCTGGTCATCGCCTCGTTCGTGCCGGTGATTTCCTCCGTGGCGATGCCCGTGCGGATGCTCAGCTCGGAGGTGCCGCTGTGGCAGACCTTCGCCTCGCTGGCCATTGCGCTGGCCGCGGCCTACGCGCTGCTGGGCTTTGGCGCCAAGATCTACCGGCGGGCCGTCCTGCAGAGCGGCGGCTCGCTGACGCTGCGCAAGGCCATGAAGCTGGAGCAGTAGCCCCGGCGGGGAGCATCACAGCGGCAGGCGGGGAGCATCGGCTCCCCGCCTGTTTCATTTGTGCTTTCATTTGTGCTGCAGTCAGTCCGGATATTGCCGGCGCAGTTCGGCTTTGCGGATCTTTCCGCTCGCCGTTCGGGGAAAGTCCTCGACCATCGTCACCGTGCGCGGCACTTTGTACCGGGCCAGGCGGCCGAAGAGGTGTTCCTGCACTTCCTCGGCCGTCAGCGCGTATCCCTCCCGCAGGCTGATGACCGCGCGGGGCACTTCGCCCCATCTGCTGTCCGGCACCCCGATCACGGCAACGGCAGCCACGGCCTCCAGCTCCGCAATAACCTGCTCGACCTCGGCCGGATAAATATTCTCCCCGCCGGAAATGATCATGTCCTTCAGCCGGTCGGAGATGAACAGGTACCCGTCGTCGTCGAAATAGCCCATGTCCCCTGACCGGAACCATGCGTCGTCGGCATAGGCTTCCGCGGTGGCGTCGGGCCGGTTCCAATAGGAGCGGATGACGTTGGGTCCGGAAATCTGGATCTCCCCCACCTCTCCCGCCGGGAGCACCCCGCCGTCCGGACCCGTGATCCGAACGTCGGTGAAGAAGTGCGGCAATCCGGCGGAACCGGCCTTTTCCCTCGATCGGGCGGCCGGAAGCGCCGTGGCGCCCGGGGCCGTTTCAGTCATTCCGTAACCGTTGGAGAAGGACAGGCCGCGGGCTTCATAGGCCTCCAGGACCCGGAGCGGCACTGCGGATCCGCCGCAGGTGATGGTGGTCAGCGAGCTGATGTCCCGCTTGTCCCAGTCCGGATGCTCGCACAGCATCTGGTAGGTGGTGGGCACGCCGCTGATGTAGGTGGCTGCATACTGTTCAATCGCGGCAAGTGTGCGGCCCGGTTCGAACCGGGTTTCCAGCACCACGGTGCCGCCCTTGAGGAGCACCGGCAGCACGCCCATGTCCAGGGATGCGACGTGGAACATCGGGGAGATCATCAGCGCGACCTCCGTCCCGGACACGTCGTAGTCGACCAGCACGTTGTAGCAGTTCCAGGCCAGGTTCGCGTGGGAGAGCAGGGCGCCTTTGGGCCGGCCGGTGGTGCCGGAGGTGTAGAGGATCATCGCCCCGTCGTCTCCCGCGACCGGCAGGTCCAGCCGGTCCGGCGACGCCGCGGCGATCACGGCGTCGAAGTCGGACACACTTTCTCCGCCCGCCTCGTCCGCTGCGTTACCGTCGGCCGGCGCGGCGCCGTCGGCCACTTCCAGCCGCACCGCCACCGCGGTGCCGGCCGACCCCAGCTGCGCCAGCCGGGCGAGCGCACCGGTGTACACCAGTACCGAGCTGCCCGAATCCTGCAGCGCAAACTGGATTTCGGGCGGCGCCAGCCGGGTGTTCAACGGAACGAAGACGGCGCCCAGCGTTCCGGCCGCAAAAAACGTCTCCAGGAATGCGGGATGGTTATCCCCGAGGAAAGCCACCCGGGAGCCGTGGTCCACACCGGAGGCACGCAGTGCCTGTGCCAGCCGGTTGATCCGCTCGTCCAGCTCCGTGTAGCTGATGTTCCGGCCCTGGAAGACCAGTGCCGTGCGGCCGGCGGACTTCAGGCGCCGGCGGTGTATCCACGATCCCAGCCCCTGATTCTCCATGGTGCTACTGCACCGTCATGGCATCGACGTCCGGTTCCTTTGCCACAAACTCGTACTTCAGCATGAGTGCGCCCAGGTCATCCAGCTCGTCGCTTCGAAGTTCGCCGTCGAACTCCTCCATCTTCAGGTTCTCGGCGACTGCCGCGTCCATCCCCATGAACGTCGGAAGGGTGGCGCGGACGTCGTCGACGTTGGCCTGCGCAGAGGTGAGCGTTTCGGTGACGGCATCCTTGAAGGCCGTGACGGTTTCCGCATTTTCGTCCGCATACCGGCCGGAGGTAAACGTGACCATCGTAGGCATCCCGGCGACCGCTTCCTGGTTCGGATAGCCAACCAGGACGTAGTCGGGATTGGCCAGGGCGCGGCTCAGGAAAGGCTCGGGCAGCCAGACCGCGTCCGTATTGCCTCGCTCGAGCGCGGCTTCCATATCCTGGAACGGCAGCTCGTTGAAGTTGAGCTGCTCCGGATCGGCGCCGGCCAGGGCGGCGCTTTCCATGATGGTCAGATCGCCCTGGGTATTGACCGCGTTGACGGTGGTGGTTTTGCCTTCCAGATCGGCGAAGGACGTGATCCCGGAGTCCGCGCGGGCCACCACACCGTTGATGTCATCGCCTTCGGCGAGGGAATTGGAGTACCCGGACACGATCTTCATATCCAGGCCCTTGTCCTTGGCCACCATGACCGACAGCGGGTTACCCACGGCAAAATGGATGTCGCCGGTGGAGACCGCCGGCAGCATGGCTGCCCCGCCGGTGCCGCGCTGGAGCTCGATCTCCAGCCCGTGCTTCTCGAAAATGCCTTCATCAATGCCGTACTGCATAGCCGAGGACGGCGCGATGGACAACACCCCCACCACTACCTGCTGAAGTTCACCGCTGCCGGAACTTTCGCTGCCCGACGGCGACGACTCGGCGTCGGATCCGGCGGTCGAACCGGAGCAGCCGGTCAGTGCCAGTGCCAGCAGAACTCCGCCTGCCGCAGCAGTGGACAGTTTCCTGGTGATCGTGTTCCTCATGACCTACCTCTTCATTGTGGTGGTAAGAGTGGTGCCCTGGCCGTTACCCGGGCCGGGTTCCCTGAACCCGTGCCGGTGGCTGGCTCCATGTCACCCCGGATCGTTGAGAATGTCAACAGTATTTGTTCCCGCATACCGGCAGCGGCCCAGGGAGCGCACAAAAAACCGGTGCGGTGGTCCGCAAAGCAGACCACTGCACCGGCGCTTGACCGTGGCCACCGCAACGCCCGCCGCAACGCCCGCCGGCGAGGCGGGGGCGAGGACCGGGGGGCGGGGGGGGGGGTAAGCCTAGATCCCCTTTTGCATCAGGGCCGCCAGGGACCGGAACCTTTCGTTCCGTTCCAGGTCGTCCAACAGCACCGCCTCGCCGTCGGGACCGCAGAGGGGAATCCGCCAGTTCGGATACTCATCGGCGGTCCCCGGCTGGTTCTGGGTCTTTTTCTCGCCTACCAGGTCGGCCAGGGCCACGCCGAGAAGCACCGACGGCGTCTGCAGGATAAATTCGTGCAGCGCCTCCACCGTCTGCTGCACTTCCTCGCCGTGCATCTGGCCGGCCACCTGGTCGGAGGCGGATTCGGGCAGCAGCCCGCGCTGGCGGAGCGCATTCAGGACAGCTTCCTGCCCCTCGCTGTCTGCCTTCCGCTCTTCCTCCACCGGACGGTTGAGCAGGCCGAGGGATTCGCGCAGGTTCACGTGTTCACCGGCCAGGTAGCCGGCGGTCGGCGGGAGGTCATGGGTGTTCACGCTGGTCAGGGCGCCCACCCGGTATACCTCCGGATCGCGCGGGCCGTCCTCGGTCTGCTCGAACCACAGGATGGAGGTGCCCAGCACCCCGCGCTCCCCGAGGTACTCCTGGACCCACGGCTCAAAGACGCCCAGGTCCTCACCGATAACGACGGCGCCGGCCCGCTGCGCTTCCAGCGCGAGGATGCCGATCATCGCCTCATGGTCGTAGTAGACATACGCGCCCTCGCCCGGGGATCCGGCACCCTGCGGGATCCACCAGAGCCGGAACAGGCCCAGGATGTGGTCCACCCGGATGCCGCCGGCGTGCCGGAGGATGGTGCGGATCATGTCCCGGTAGGCGGCATAGCCGGAGTCGGCCAGCCGTCCGGGGTGCCACGGCGGCTGGCTCCAGTCCTGGCCGCGCTGGTTGAACATGTCCGGCGGCGCGCCGACGGAGATGCCGGAGGCCAGCACGTCGCGCAGCATCCACGCATCGGCGCCGCTGGGGTGCACGCCCACGGCGAGGTCGTGGATCACGCCGATCCCCATGCCTGCCTTCTTCGCTGCCAGCTGCACGCCCTCCAGCTGTTCGTCGCAGATCCACTGCAGCCACTTGAAGAAGTCGATGCGTTCCTGCAGCCGGGGCAGCCGGCGGATCACGTAGTCGCTGTCCGGGCCCGTGGCCTCGGCCCACTCCGGTGCGCCGGGGGCCAGTTCCTCGGCCAGGGCACACCAGCGGGCGAAGTTCTCCAGGCCCTGCCCGGCGTCGGCCTTGAAGGCATCGAACTGTTTCTGCCGGCTCGGGCTGCGTTCCACCTGGTACACGTCCTGCAGTACGCGCAGCTTGGCCGCGTAGCTGGCGTCGCGGTCCAGTTCCGCTGCGGAGGTGTTGGCCGGGTACAGGGATCGGGCCGCCTCTTCAGCGGCCTGCCGCTGGCCGTCGGTCAGGTACGCGTATTCCGGCACGGCTTCCACCCGGATGTACAGCGGGTTGAAGAACCGCCGGGTGGTGGGCAGGTACGGGGACGGCTCAATCGGCGGGACGGGTTCCGCGGCGTGCAGCGGGTTGATCAGGACAAACCCGGCGTCGTAATCCGTGCCGGCGACGGCGGCGAGATCCGCCAGGTCGGTGAGGTCCCCGATCCCCCAGGACCGGGAGGAGCGGACCGAGTAAAGCTGGGCCTGCACCCCCCAGGCGCGCTCGGTTTCCAGCTTGTCCGCGGTGTCGAGCCGGTCAGGGGTGACCACCAGAACGGCAGTGGCGGAGATGTCGCCGCTTGCCGCTTCGAGCGTGTGCCAGCCCAGCTCCAACCCCTCGGGCAGGGGAACCAGGGTGCGTGCCACGGCCGAGCCGTCGATGTCCCGTTCCTCCTCGGGTTGCTCAGGCCAGGCGAGTTCCTGCTCTGAGCCGTCTTCCAGCCGCAGGGTCAGTTTTGCGGTGCTGCCCGGCGGCAGGTGGACGGGCACGCTGCCGGGCTTGCCCTGGCGCACGACGGCGGTCGGCGGCAGCGGGCGCTTCCAGGCGGCCGCCTTTGACTCTGCGAGGGACCGTTCCAGGTCCTGTTCCGATTCGACGGCCAGGCCCAGTGCGGAGAGGACGCTGCGCAGCGTGGAGTCGGATACCTGCTGCTCGGAACCGTCCCAGCCGGTGAAGGTGGTGGCTACCTTGTGAAAGTCGGCAAGCTGGCGGAGGAGGCCTGCGGCGTCCGGATCAGGGCGGGCGGACGGGGCTTTTGGCTTTTCACTCATGGAACCAATCTATGGCCCGCAGGACAACGCCGCACGTTCTTCCATCGCTGGCAGCGAACGTACCGCTAAGGGCGTTCCTGCGTCAGGCGCCAGTTGTCCTGGAACTCCGGATGGTCCTCGTGCACGGCGGCGAGGGCGGACAGCGCCAACGTGGTCCACTCCAGCTCCTCACGGAACTGGGGATCGTCGTCGGGGTCCACGACCATGCGTGAAAGTGCATGGCGGCGGGCACCTCCGATGATCTCGATGAGCATGAGCTTAGTTTCGCATTCCTTCAGCAGCCGCTCCTCATACCAGCGGTCCGAGAGCGAAACGTCGGAAGATGCCAGTAGTTTGCGGGCCTCGGAGATGTCTTCTTGGAAGCGGATGACCAGGAAATCCACGATATCCATGGGCCGAATCCTACCCGGCGGACCGCCCGCCGGTCAGTGGTCCATGCGCGAACGGGAATATTTAACGGCCAAGCGCTCGTTAGTGTAAGTATCAACTAATTGAGGAGATGCCTTTTGCCGGTAGCCGATACCCACTCCCCCAAAAAGACAGCACGTGCCAGGCGCGTGCGCAGCATCCGTTCCCTCCGCCGCGGAGACATCGTTGAAGCACGCAGCGGCGGAACCACCTATTTCCACGGCGAGGTCCAGGACACAGCCCCGGGCCTGTCCACCGTCTGGATCCGGGATGAGTCCACCGGTCAACGGACTGCGGCCAGCATGGACGATTTCAGCCTCTGGAAGCTGTAGCCGCACCCCCGGCTGCGGTCACCGGTCAATCAGGGCGCCGGCGCTGATATTCAGCGTTGCGGCGGTCATGCTGGCGGCCCGGTCCGAAGCAGCGAAGGCCGCTGCGTAGCCCACATCCTCCAGCGTGGCAGCGCGGCCCAGCATGGTGGAGCGAATCATGGCGTCGGCAATCTCGCCGGCGCCTTCCATGTTTTCCGGCAGGGTTTCCGGAACGCCGCCGCTGCGCAGGGTCACCACCCGGATCCCGTAGGCCCCCAGTTCGCTGGAAAGCTGGCGGCGCATGGATTCCATCGCTTCAAAGGCGGTCTGCAGTCCGCCCAGGTACAGGCCGGGCACCGGGTCCCCCGAGCCGCCGAACACCAGGATCACCCCGGAGCGCTGGCGCATCATGTGCCTCGCGGCCGCCTGCGAGGTCAGGAAAAAGGTCTGGACGGCGGTGGCGACCGGCCGCAGATAGTCGGCGACGGACATTTCGGCCATGGGCGTTCCCTGCACGTCCCCGTGCTGGATCACGTTCATGGAGATATCGAGGCTGCCGGCCGCGGCCGCGACGTCGTCCGCATGTTCGCGAACCGCCCGCTCATTGGTGGCATCCAGCAGTGCCGTGTCCACCGTTCCCCCGGCATGCCGGATCCGATCCGCCACGGCCTCGAGCGGCTCCGGCGTGCGCCCTGCGAGGAAGACCCGCGCCCCTTCCCGGGCGAATGCCTGCGCCACGGCGCCGCCGATGCCTCCCCCGCCGCCGTAGATCACCGCGTTCTTCCCGATGAGCAGCTGCTCCATGGTTCCGCCTTCCGGTTGTCCTGCCGGTCCCGGCCCGTTCCCGCCGGCCCCATGGCGTTCGATCCCCATCATGGGCTGCTGCCCGGTGAGGACACAATGTCTCCGGCGAAGCCGGCGTCGGCCTAGCATGGAGATTACGGCCGGGGAGTGATCCACGGCACATTTGATGGAACGGAGCCGCATAAGATGTTCAACCCCCTCACTGTCCAGGAACCGGTGGCGCCCGCCGCACTGCTGTGCGACCGGCATCCCGCTGACTCTGTTGCCTTCACCGTCATTGAGCAGGACCTTTCCGCCACCGACCTCACCTACGGAGAACTCCAGGCGGGCTCCGAGCGGGCCGCGGCGGCCTTCGCCCGGCGGGGGGTACGCCGCGGGGACCGGGTGGCAACCCTGATGGGCAAGAGCGGTGACCTGGTGACGGTGCTGCTGGGTCTGTGGCGCCTGGGCGCCGTCCACGTGCCGCTGTTCACGGCTTTTGCCACGCCGGCCATTTCCGTACGCCTGGCCGCCAGCGGTGCCCGGTTGGTGGTGGCCGACGAAAACCAGCTGGCCAAGGTGGCACCCCTGGTACCGGAGCTGGGCCTTACGGTCCTGGCGGCCGGTACTGGCGCCGGCGCGGACGCGGGCGGATTGGACACCGCGGGTGCCGCAGATGCCCTGGACTGGACACAGCTGCTCTCCGCCGAACAGCCGGGAATGCCGGCGGCAGTCCTGGACCCGCAGGAGGTGCTCGTGGAAATCTTCACGTCGGGCACCACCGGCGCACCGAAGGGCGTGACGGTGCCGGTTTCGGCGCTCGAAGCGTTCTCCGCCTACTTCCACTACGGACTGGACGTGCAGGAAGGGGACGTCTTCTGGAACGCCGCCGATCCGGGCTGGGCCTACGGCCTGTATTACGGGATCCTCGCTCCGCTGGCGGCGGGCCGCCGGAACCTGCTGCTGCGCGGCAGCTTCAGCGCGAAGCTGTGCTGGGAGGTGCTGGACCGGTTCCGCGTTACGAACTTCGCCGCGGCGCCCACCATTTTCCGCTCGCTCCGGGCCGAGGCGCCCGACGGCGTCGGCCCCCTGGCGCTGCAGCGCGCCTCCAGTGCGGGTGAGCCCCTGGACGCGGAGACCATCAGCTGGGCCACGCGCTGCCTGGGTACCGCTGTGCGGGACCACTACGGGCAGACCGAAATGGGGATGTGCATTGTGAACGGCTGGGAGGACTCGGTGTCCCGCGAGATCCGGCCCGGCTCGATGGGCCACGCCCTGCCCGGCTACCGCACCGAAGTGCTGTCGCTGGAAGAAGATTCCCCGGCCGCGTCCGGCGAGAAGGGGCGGGTGGCCATTGACGTTCCGGCCAGCCCGCTGATGTGGTTCAGCGGGTACACGGACAACCCGGAGAAAACCGCCGAACGCTACAGCAGCGACGGCCGCTGGTATTACACCGGAGACACCGGTTCACGCGATGCCGACGGGTACACCTACTTCTCCGCCCGGGATGACGATGTGATCATCATGGCCGGCTACCGGATCGGCCCGTTCGAGGTCGAATCCGTGCTGGCCACGCACCCGGAGGTAGCGGAGAGCGCCGTCATCGGGGTTCCGGACGAGCTGCGCGGAGAACGGCTCGAAGCCTACGTGGTGCTCCGCTCCGGCTCCGGCTCCCCCGAGCTGGCGGCGGAACTACAGCAGCTGGTCAAGACGCAGTATGCCGCCCATGCGTATCCGCGGGCGGTGCACTTTGTGGAGGAGCTGCCAAAAACGCCGAGCGGGAAGCTGCAGCGTTTCCTGCTGCGTGCTTCCCGCTCGGCGTCGGATTCCGAACCTCCGGTAAACGCCTAGATCAGGGCGTCCGAGAGGAAGTTCGGCGTTCCGAAGCGGTGCGCGGTGATGCTGACGGCCTGCTCATGCAGGAAGGGCAGCAGCTCCAGGCGGCCTGACTCGGTGACGGGCTGGGCGTAGACGGCAATGTCCGGGGTTCCGCCGGTGGCTTCGGCCAGCGCCTGCACGGAGCCGCCGATCAGCCGGATCCGCCCGGACGTCAGCGAAGCAGCGGAAGCCAGCCACGCGGCGTCGTCCTGAACCCGGAACTGCAGTCCGAGTTCGGTCAGGACGGCCCGCAGGCCGGCCGGGAGGTCGACGGCGGTGGACACGGTGACTGCCGATCCGGCGGTCAGCGCTGCGGCCAGGACCCGGACCAGCAGGGCTGCCGGCTGGCCTTCGGCGAGGCGGACAGTCACCGGAACGGGTACGTAGCGGAAGACATTCCGCTCCGCGGACAGGGCGGACACGTCCTTGGCGGTGCCGAACTCGCCGTTCCAGGCGCGGGCGTCGCTGTTCGCGGCGCGACGGAGGAACGCGGCGTCGTCGGCGGTGAACGCCGAGCCTGCGGATTCGGCGGCAGCGACAAGGCGTGCTGCCGGCGCGGCGGCGGGCAGCTCTGCGGCTGTCTCGTCGGAGGTGCCGTTGACGGCTTCCCAGTTGCCCAGGCCGATCAGGTAGTTCGGGCCGCCGGCCTTGGTGCCCGCACCCACGGCGGACTTCTTCCAGCCGCCGAACGGCTGGCGCCGGACGATGGCGCCGGTGATGCCGCGGTTCACGTACAGGTTGCCCGCCTGGATGCGGTTCAGCCAGACGTCCATTTCCGCCGGCTCGAGGGAATGCAGCCCGGCGGTGAGGCCGTAGTCGATGTCATTGGCCATGTCGATGGCCTCTTCGAGGGTGGCTGCGGTCATAACGCCCAGGATCGGGCCGAAGTACTCGGTGCGGTGGTACTCGGAGCCGCGGCGGACACCGGTGCGGATGCCCGGGCTCCACAGCCGGCCGCTCTCGTCCAGCTGTTCCGGCTTCAGCAGCCAGGTTTCGCCTTCGCCCAGCTCGGTGAGGCCCTTGAGGAGCTTGCCGGCGGCGGGCTCGATGACCGGGCCCATTTGCGTGGTGGGATCTTCGGGGTAGCCGACCTTCAGTGACTGGACGGCGTCCACGAGCTGGTTCCGGAAGCGCGGTGACTTGGCCACGGAACCGACCAGGATCACCAGCGAAGCGGCGGAGCACTTCTGCCCGGCGTGCCCGAAGGCGGACGCGGCGACGTCGCGGGCGGCGAGGTCGAAGTCCGCGCTCGGGGTGACGATCACGGTGTTCTTGCCCGAGGTTTCGGCCAGCAGCGGCAGATCGGGGCGGAAGGAGCGGAACAGTTCGGCGGTCTCGTAGCCGCCGGTCAGGATCACACGGTCCACGGCCGGGTTGGAGATCAGCTGGCGGCCGAGTTCGTTTTCCCCCAGCTGGACGAGCTGCAGGACGTCGCGCGGAACGCCGGCTTCCCAGAGCGCTTCCACCATGACGGCACCGCTTCGCGCGGACTGGCGGGCGGGCTTGATGACGACGGCGGACCCGGCGGCCAGGGCGGCGAGGGTTGAACCGGCCGGGATGGCTACCGGGAAGTTCCACGGCGGGGTGACCACGGTCAGGCGGGCCGGTACGAAGCGGGCGCCCTCCACGTTGTCGAGTTCGCGGGCGAGCTCGGCGTAGTAATGCGCGAAGTCGATGGCTTCGGAAACCTCGGGGTCCGACTGGTCCAGGGTCTTGCCGGTTTCGGCGGCCATGACCTCCATCAGATCGGCACGGCGTGCCTCGAGGACTTCGCCGGCGCGGTGCAGGACCTCGGCGCGTTCGGCACCGCTGAGTGCACCCCATGCCTTGCCCTTGGCGACGGCGGTGTTGATGACGGCGTCGAGCTCCGCCTCGGTGCCGACGGCGGCAGCGGCCACGGCGGCCTTGCCCAGTTCGGAACCGGGGACGCGGGCGAGGATGCCCCGGCCCCAGGCCTGGTTGGCGGGCAGCGACGGGTCGCTGTCCGGGGTGTTGTCGAAGCTGTCCGTAGCCGCAGCCACGGCGGGAAGGTTGCGGTCCTGCACGCGGTGCGGGGCGGGAACGGCGGTGTCCAGGTTCTCCAGCGAGGCCAGGAAGCGCAGCTTCTCGCGTTCGAACAATGCCTCGTTGTCGGCCAGTTCGAACACGGCGGACATGAAGTTCTCCGAGCTGGCGCCTTCCTCCAGCCGGCGGATCAGGTAGGCGATGGCGACGTCGAATTCCGCGGGGTGCACTACCGGGGTGTAGAGCAGCAGGCTGCCGACGTCGCGGCGCACCACCTCGGCCTGGCCGGCGGCCATGCCGAGCAGCATTTCGAATTCGATGCCGTCCCGCACGCCGCGTTCCCCGGCCAGCAGCCAGGCGAACGCGACGTCGAACAGGTTGTGTCCGGCGACGCCGATCCGCACGTTCTTGATGCGGTCCGGGTGCAGGGCGTAGTTGATGACGCGCTTGTAGTTGGTGTCGCTGTCCGCCTTGGTGTGCCAGGTGGCCAGCGGCCAGCCGTGCAGGGAGGCTTCCACCTGTTCCATGGGCAGGTTGGCGCCCTTGACCACGCGGACCTTGATGGCGGCACCGCCGTCGGCGCGGCGGGCGGCAGCGAATTCCTGCAGGCGCATCATGGCCGAGAGGGCGTCCGGGAGGTAGGCCTGGAGCACGATGCCGGCTTCCAGGTCCTTGAACTCGGGCTGCGAGAGGATTCCGGTGAAGACCGCCATGGTCATCTCCAGGTCCTTGTACTCCTCCATGTCCAGGTTGATGAACTTCTTCACCGGGGACTGCGCGGCCCGGCGGAAGAGCGGGGTCAGGGATTCGATGACGTGCTGCACGGCCTCGTTGAACGCCCACGGGGAGTGCGGCGCCACGGTGGAGGAAACCTTGATGGAGACGTAGTCGACGTCGTCGCGGGCCAGGAGGGCATGGGTTCCTTCCAGCCGGCGGGCTGCTTCGTGCTGGCCGAGGACGGCCTCGCCGAGGAGGTTCATGTTCAGCCGGGTGTTGTCCTTGCGGATGCCGGCGATGGCCTTGCCCAGCTTCGCGTCCGTGGCATCGACAATCAGGTGCCCGACCATTTCGCGCAGCACCTTGCGGGCGGCGGGAATGACGATCTGCGGCACCACCGGGCCGAGGATGCCGCCGGCGCGCACGGCCGCGCGCATGTACCAGGGCAGGAAGCCGGGGACGCGGGGGGCCAGGGCGGCGAGGTTGCGGGCTGCGACGCGGATGTCTTCGGGGCGCACAACGCCGTCGACGAAGCCCACGGTGAAGCCCAGGCCGTCCGGGTCCTTCAGCACGCCGGCCAGCTGCGCGGCGGAGGCGTCCACGGGGACGGCCGAGGCCTCGGTCAGCCAGCGGCGGACGAGGGCTACGGACTGCTCTGCCAGCCCGGCGCTGGGGGCGGCGTCGGCGCTGGCGCGGTCCTCAAAGGTATCGGTCATTAGTTGGTGCTCTTTTCATCTAACAGGTAGTTATCCCCCCGAAGGTACTGACCAAGTATCCGCCCGTTGTTCAATTAGATAAAGCGATCTTTTCCGACCGATACACTTTGGCTCTGCTTACTAATCAGAAAGGTCCCCGCGTGCTCGATATCCGCCGGCTGCGGCTGCTGCGCGAACTCAAGGTCCGGGGCACGCTGGCCTCTGTTGCCGCGGCCCTGAACTTCAGTCCCTCCTCGGTGTCGCAGCAGTTGGCCCTGCTGGAGAGCGAGGTAGGGGTGCCCCTGCTGCGGAAGACCGGACGCCGGGTCACCCTCACTCCGCAGGCCGAGATCCTGGTGGACCACGCCGCCGGGATCCTGGACGCCATGGAGCGGGCGGAAGCTGATCTGGCCGAGTCCCTGACCACCGTGGCGGGAACGGTCCGGGTGGCCGTCTTCCAGTCGGCGGCGCTGGCCCTGATGCCGGACGCCCTCACCATCCTGGGGCGGGACTATCCCGAGGTGCGGATCGAAATGACCCAGCGCGAACCCGAAACCGCACTGTATGAAACCTGGGCCCGGGATTTCGACCTGGTGATCGCCGAACAGTACCCCGGGCATGCCGCGCCCCGGCATCCCGGCCTTGACCGCGTGCAGCTCACCACGGACGCCATCCAGCTGGCAGTGCCCGATTCCCCGGACGGCGGGGACATCCGCTCCATCGCGGACACCGCCTCCCGGGCCTGGGTCATGGAACCCCGCGGCGCCGCCTCCCGGCACTGGGCGGAGCAGGCGTGCCGGCAGGCCGGGTTCGAGCCGGACGTCCGGTATGAAACGGCTGACCTGCAGGCGCAGATCCGGCTGATCGAGTCCGGCAACGCCGTCGGCCTCATGCCAGAGCTTGTGTGGACCGGCCGCACCCCGACGGTCCGGCTGCTGGATCTGCCGGGCCGGCCGCGGCGGACCATCTTCACATCCGTCCGGGAGGCGGGGAGCCGGCGTCCGGCCATTCTCGCGTGCCGTGAGGTCCTGGAGCGGACGGCCCGGCTGGTGTCCTAGGTGTGCGGTCTCTGCCGGGTGGGTTCTCCTGCCCGCCCTACTGCGGTTCCTCAGGGCCGGGGTTCACTCCGGACCAGCTGGCGGCGCCGCCTGAGTTGGGAAAGACGGTTGCCTTCATGGCCCGGTCCCCGGCCACGCCGCCCGGAACGTAGTAGGACGACAGGTCAGGAACGTTGGGGTCGAACGCCGCATACAGCCCCGGCGCCAGCGCAACCACCAGCCCGTCGACGAGCTTGCTGTCGAACCAGGCGGCCACCCGGTAATCCACGGAGGCGGCGTTCACGATCAGTGGGTAGCCCGGGAACGCCGCGCTGGTCTCGCCCGCTTTGGACGGAGCTGACACATCGGGTGCTGCCCCGGCGTCGCTGGCCGCGGCCTCATAGGGCGCGCACTGGGCCAGGATCTCCGAAACAGCGTTTCTCCAGGCATAGATATCGAAGTGCAGGGCTGAACCGGAGTCCCCGGCCACCGGCATGGCGTTTGCAATCGGAGCTGACAACTCCTTCAAAAGGGTATCCATGCCCTCCGGGGCGCTGTCGGCAATACCGCGGACTTCCGTGTTGAGCGCGCTTGCACCCGTACCGTCGGAGCCCTCGAAGCCGAACGTTGAACCGTTGTCTTTCACGAAGTAGATCGCCCGGTAGAGGGGGCCGTTACCGTCGGTCCCGAGGAGCTTGCGGCACGTTTCCTCTGCTGAGTCCAGAGCCACCGTTTCGGCTGTTGACCCGGCAGCCGGCGCGGCGGCGGCAGGGGCGGAGGAGGCTTCGGGCTCCGTTGCTTCTGCGCTGCAGCCGGTGACGAACAGCAGGGCCAGGACCGGAATGGCTGCGGTCTTTCTCATGGTTCCCCCGGGACTTCGTAGACAGTTGCCCCAACCTAGCACCTGCACCGGGCCGCCAGGGCTTTTGGTGCCGCTGCGGAGCCGAGCGTCGGGCCGGGGCCGGACAGGACAACCCATCCGGTGGTGCCGTTGTGGCAGATGATTTCCCACAAGGCAACAGCAGCACCACCCTGTGGGACGCTGTGCTGGCACTGCGGATGCTCCAGCCTGCACAACTCATCGACTGAGCAGTTAATGGGGTTATGGCCGCCCGATAACCCCGTTATCTGCTCAGTAGATCCGGGACCCCTGCCCACAACCCCGTTATCTGCTCACTAGATCCGCCCGGAATCGGGGCCGGACAGGACATCCCATCCGGTGGTGCTGTTGTGGCAAATGGGGTGCCACAAGGCAACAGCAGCACCACCCTATGGGACGCTGTGCTGGCACTGCGGATGCTCCAGCCTGCACAACTCATCGACTGAGCAGTTAATGGGGTTATGGCCGCCCGATAAGCCCGTTATCTGCCCACTAGATGCAGGTGCCCCCGGCCCGCCCGCGCAAAACCTTCGTCTGCTCAGTAGCCCCGGTCCAGCGGAGCAACAAAGCAGCCCCCGACCGGACACAGCAAAACGGCGGACCCCGGAAACCCGGGACCCGCCGTCGTGCTGATGAAGCGTCGTGCGTGTTAAGAGAGCCAGGACCTAGCGGCTGCCGCCGGATCCGGACCCGGAGGACCCGGAGGAACCCGAACCGGACCCCGACCCCGACCCGCCGGACTTTTTCCCGCGGGAGGAGGAATCATTGACGTCCGTGTCGATCTGCTCCTTGCGGATCTCTTCGGAGACGCTCTCCGTGCCGGTCACCGTCTCGGTGTCCAGGCGGACGCGTTCCACCGGCTCGGTGTGCTTGGAGACCACAGCCTCCTCGGCATGGAGCGTCACCTCGTGCTCGTCTTCCGTGAGTTCGGCACCTGACAGGGCATCCCCCGCATTGGCATCCGTAATGGGCTCACGCTCGATCCGCACTTCCTCGTGGCTGACCGGCACCTGCTTGGTGACGGTCTCCGTCACGATGTACTTGCGCAGCCGGGCCTTGCCCACCGCCCGGTTCTCGGTGCCGACGTTGAGGCGCTCCTCCGAACGGGTCATGGAGTCGTCCCCGCTGGATCCCGAACTGGAGGAACTGGAAGAAAGGTCGGACGTCCCGCTGCTGCTGGACGTCCCGGACCTCTCGCTCTCCGACACCGTGGAGGTACCGCTGCTCATGTCGCTGCCCCGCATGCCGCTGTCCCGCGTCTCGGTAATCGTGTCGGTTTCAGAGACGGATTCCGAAGAACCGTCGTCGTAGCTGAAGCCGTAGTACCGGTAGAGCGTGACTTCCTCCTCGGGGCTGATCGAACCGTCGCTTTCGATGTGCGGCGCGTTCTTGACCTCTTCCTTGGAGTAGGGCACCAGGACGTCGACACCTTCGACGGTTGCCTCACTGAGGGGGATAAACGTTTCCGACGTGCCGAAGAGGCCGGTGTTCACGGTGACCCATGCCGGTTCGTCGGTCTGGTCATCCAGGTAGAAGGTACCAACGGAACCGATACGGTCACCGTTCGAGCCAACTACGTTGCCCGAACCGCTCATGAGTCCTTCGACCTGCTGATTCGTGATCATCTTGTTCTCCTCGCGACAGCGAATCCGCCGAATCGGTTGACCGGCGGTAATTCACCACTGGCCTGATCGGAGACAGAGGACAAGGCGGTCGGTATCCGCCTGCGGCTCCGGGCCGGCTGGTTGACTGGTGAGGAACCTGGCATACATACCAAGCCCACTTACAATTCCAGCCCCCCGCCTCCGGACCCGTCAATAGGTACTTGCTGCGAGGAGGGGACTACGCGTCCTGCAGCAGGGCGTCCCGCACCTGGCGGCGCAGCACCTTGCCCAGCATGGACTTGGGCAGGTCCTCGATAACCACGATCTTCCGCGGCACCTTGTAGGGGGTCAGCCGCTCGCGGCAGTAGGCGCGCAGGGCGGCTTCATCAAGCTCGGCGCCCTCCTGCAGGACGACGGCGGCCACCACCTGCTCGCCGCCGTCGGCCCGGGGCAGGCCCACCACGGCGGCGTCGAGGATGTACTGGTGGGTGCGCAGCACGTCCTCGACCTCCGACGGGGAGACGTTGAAGCCGCCGGTGATGATGAGTTCCTTGCGGCGGTCCACCACCTTCACGAAGCCGTCTTCGTCCACGGTGACAATGTCGCCGGTGCGCAGCCAGCCGCCGTCGAGCAGCACCTCGGCGGTGTCCTCGGGGTTGTTCCAGTAGCCGGCGAAGACCTGCGGCCCGCGGACCAGGAGCTCACCGGCGGCACCGGGTTCGACGTCGTTCACGGGGTTCTCCGGGTCCACCACGCGCATCTCGGTGCTGGGGAAGGGAACACCGATGGTGCCGTTGCGGCGCGACTCGGCAAACGGGTTGCCCAGGGCCACGGGAGAGGATTCGGTGAGGCCGTAGCCCTCCACCAGCAGGCCGCCGGAGACCTCTTCCCAGAGCTTCACCGTGGCTGCCGGCAGGGTCATGGCCCCGGAAATGGCGTAGCGGATGGTGGACAGGTCCACGCCGCGCTTCTTGGACTCGTGCGCGGTCTTTTCGTAGATCGGCGGGACGGCGCAGAAGACGGTGGGCTTGGATTTCTTCGCGGCGGTCAGGACCAGGTCCACATCGAACTTGGGGAACAATACGAGCCGCGACCCGGTGAGGACGGAGAAGGTCAGGTACAGGGTGAGGCCGAAGGCGTGGAACATGGGCAGCACGCCGTAAATGACTTCCTTGCCCTCCTGCGCACCGTGCATCCAGGCCTTGCCCTGCAGGGCGTTGGACCGCAGGTTGTAATGCGTGAGCATGACGCCCTTGGGGATACCGGTGGTGCCCGAGGTGTACTGCAGGGCCGCCAGATCGGAAACAACCGGGCGGGGGTGGTCCGCGGACAGCGGAGCGTTGTCGAGCAGTTCCTCCCAGGACATGGTGCGCTCGGTCTTGGCGGTCAGGCCCGCACGGGTGCGCCGCAGGGAGGGGACCGGAAGAGCCAGGGCCATCCGCTTGATCCGGGGCATCGCCTTGGTGATGTTCACGGCCACGATGGTTTCCACGGCTACGTCACCGGGGAATTCCTGTACCTTCTCCACTGCCTTGTCCCAGACGATGGCCACCTTGGCGCCGTGGTTCTCGAACTGGTGGCGCAGCTCGCGCTCGGTGTAGAGCGGGTTGTGGCCGACGACGACGGCGCCCAGCCGGAGCACGGCGTAGAAAGCGATGAGGTACTGCGGGCAGTTGGGCAGGATGATTGCCACCCGGTGGCCCTTCCGCACCCCCAGCTTGCGCAGGCCTTCGGCGGCCCGGTTGATCCGGTCCCCCAGGTCCCGATACGTGGTTTCGGCGCCGAAGAATTCCAGGGCCACCTTGCTGCCGAACCGCTCCACGGCGTCTTCCATCATGGCGGTAAGGGATTCGGTGGGCAGCTCAATCTGCGCGGGAACGCCGGGCTGGTAGTTCTTGACCCAATGCGGTTCCAGGGCAGCGGACATGGAGGTCTCCTTCAGGTTGGGCGATACCACGACTATATCGAGGCCGCAGCCCTGTGGATAAAAAACTTGAGCCGCACCACGCTATTCCGCGGCCGGCGCCAGGGACGCCAGGTACCGGGCCAGGGCCCGGGGTGCGGACCGCGGTGCCACGGCTTCGACGGCGGCGTTGTAGTTGGTGTTCGTGTTTACGTCATAGGTCAGCAGGCGGCCGTCGGCGGCCTCGATGAACTCTATGCCGCAGACCTCCAGCCGGTTCCGGCGGGCGAACTCGAGGTACTTGCCGATCACCGGATGGTCGAAATCTTCGCGCAGGCTGAACAGCTGGGTGTCCGCATCCGGTGCAATGGTGGCGCCGGGCGGCATGATCGGCTTGCCGGTGGACGGGTCGATGGCGCAGGCATCCGCCGGGCAGAGCTGGAACCCGCCGCGGGCCGTGTCCGCCTTGATGGCGTAGACGAATTCCCCGCCCACAATCTCCGCCCGGGTGATGAAGGGCTCGGCCGCAACAATGTATTCCTGGATCAGGGTGATGCCGTCCGCAGGCTCCTCGAAGTCCGCCGACGCCACGTAGTCCGCCAGTTCCCCGTGGGATTCGAACTTCCGCACCCCGAGCCCCTTGCCGCCCTGGTTGTGCTTGGTGATGAACGGTGCGGGGAATTCCTTGGCGGCGGCCAGGATCTGGTGGCGTCCGACGGCGGCCACGGTACGCGGGGTGTCGATGCCCGCGGCGCGCAGCGCGGTCAGCTGGTCCACCTTGCTCATTTCCAGTTCCAGCACCCGGCGGCCGTTGACCGTGCGCCGTCCGTGCGCTTCCAGCCAGGACAGCACCGCCCGGGCGTAGTCCTTGGACAGGCCATGGTCCCTGGTGTGCGAGGAGGCGCTGATCCGGGACCAGAAAATCCCCTCCGGCGGCACCGAGTCCAGGTCCAGGACGCCGTCCGTCAGCAGCCATTCCTCCACATGCACGCCTTCGGCCTCGAAGGCGCGGGCAAAGGGAGGGAACCATTCGGGATTCTCATGCAGGGCATAGACCGTGGGGGTGCTCATGGAACTCGCTTTCACCGGTTTCGTCGTCGGCCCCGGGCAGGGCAGGCGGTGCAGGGCAGGCGGTGCAGGGCAACCCTAGGCCCGCTGCCACGGCTCCGCCAGCTTCCGTGACGCCCGACGTCAGCGGCCCCCTACCGCCCCCGGCCCGCCAGCCGGGCCACCAGCGCCTGCGGTGCCCGGCTGCCCACCGTGGCCAGCACCCGGTACCGCTTGGACGGAATGGAAATGCCCTTGCCCGCAAAGGCGTCGGCCAGGGCTTCACGCACCACGCGGTCCGCACTGAGCCACATCCACTTGGGGTAAACGCTCTTGTCCATTTCCATGCGCGCATGGAATTCCGTGTGCACAAACCCCGGGCATACCGCGGTCACGGTGATGCCGCGGCCCCGGTAATAGAGGTTGGCCCAGCGGCTGAAGTTGATCACCCATGCCTTGGCGGCGCTGTAGGTTCCCCGCGGGATGAAGCCGGCTACGGAGGCCACGTTGATGATCCGGCCGCCGCCGTTGGACTGCATGGCGTTCAGTGCCGCGTGGCTCAGCTGCAGCGGCGCACCCACCAGCACATTCAGGTGGTCGATCTCGGCCTGCAGCTCGTTCCGGGCAAAATCGTTTTTCAGACCGTATCCGGCGTTATTCACCAGGAGTCCGACGTCGGGCTTCTGCACGCGGTCGGCGACGGCGTCCACTCCCTCGGAGGTGGCGAGGTCGGCCGCGATCCACTCGGTCTTCACGGAGTAGTCCCGGGCCAGTTCCGCCGCGGTGGATTCCAGCCGCTCGGTATTCCGGCCGGTGAGCACCAGGTCATAGCCTCGCTGCGCCAGCTGGCGGGCGAACTCCGCGCCGATTCCGGAAGTGGCTCCTGTAACAACTGCTGTCTGCGTCATAAGGACACCTTTCTATGCCGGCCCCGGTTTGGCAACGCAGCGGGTTGGGTGGACCCCTTGCCGGTGCCTGCGGCGGTCCCTAGCTTGGGAGGAGCACCCGAACCCGTTTTCCCCTCTCCGGATTTGCCAGGAGAAATAACCAAGGTGCCCAACCTAAGGTTGGATCAATTCCCCACCCATTTCCTTTGCCAACGCCTCAATGGAGTACTGCCCACCACTGATTGCCCAGTTACCGCCGACCAGGGTGGCTTCGTCAGGATCCAGGTTTTTTTCCACAATTTCTTCTCGCTTCACGCCGGACTCAAATAGCATCAGAACGCAAGAGCTGCCATAGCCGTCTTGGGCCCAATCGTATTTCGCCAGTGATTCTTCAACCTTGTCTTCTTCAACAGGGGTCAGTAGATCTTTACCGCAATCCAATCCCCCGTCCGCCGCTGCATCAGACAGTTCTGCCATGGTGTCAAAGTGGTGGTCGGAATAGTCTGTGGAACCGCACCCGGCCAGCGTGGTTCCGAGGATGAGAAAGCCGACGAACATCTGCGGAATGCGCTTACGAATAGCGACAGGGGACTGAGCCATACAGCAGATTCTGACATCGACCTCGAACTAGGTAGGGGAGGCACAGCCTACGATTGCCCGCCTTTCCCCCACCCATTCTTGGACCAGCAGCAGCGGAGGCGCAGGAATACAAGGGGGGGCCACGCCCCGTGACCCCACCAATGCACAGCCAAAGGCAACCCCGCTCCTAGACTGTTTGGGTGGCTAAACACTCAGCGCTGGCAGGGCAGGCCTCGGCGCTCAGGAGGGTCTGGAACGCATCCAGGGCGGGATCGTCAGCGACGAACTGCCATTCACGAACCCGATATGTGCTTTATATGCCACCCTCGAATTTTTCGGTCTTCGTGACCACACCAGTTCTCATCTCTTCCTCTGAGAACTCCTTGTGGCCGTTACGTTCCCCTAAGTCGATGGTGTAGAAACCGAGACCCGCCGGAACATCATCAACTGAGAACTCGAACTCACAGAAATTCCCTTCTTCCTTGGAAAAAGTACCCGATGGGAGCGTGCCCATAGCCACTGTCTTCCCCTCAGCCTGAATCTTGAATTCGTATCCGTCTTGGAGGTTGAATACATTTGGTCCGTCACATACCTCGCCAACTCGATAACCGGGCAAGGTTCGATCCCTGAGGACCCCCTTGGCTGTGAAAGTATCCTCGCTTGAGTCGTCTGCGGCCTCCGAGTCCCCACGGCCTTCATTGTTAGAGTTGCTCTCGCTTGCCGAGCAGCCCGAGAGGGCCAGGCCAGCAATAACGAATACTGCCAATAAGTAACGGTGTTTGGTAAAACTTCCCACGGTATTCCTGACTGTTCGCGATTTTATTGGGTACAGGGATCCACCCATGCCACCACTAAGCAGTAAGCAGCCAGCTCCCCCCGAGATCGGATTCTATCCGAGCTGCGCCCTGTCACGAAGAAGGAAATGATCAGGTAGGATCGCCCTATAGTTCGCATAGTGGCCTATTGCGCCCGGTTGATACCCGGGTTGGGTTAATCGCCCTCAGGGGTTCGAATCCCCTACTATCCGCGAATGGGCCCGACTAGTTCTCTAGTCGGGCCCATTTCTTATTTCTTCACTGCTCCGCATCCCGCTAATCCCGAACCGACTTCAACGATCAACATCGAACCCGTGACTTTGGCCGAGATCGCCAAGAGTCAGGCAGATATCCATAGACTCATCAGGGGTAGCAACACCTTTGGTGAGCTCGGGGAAAGGGTGAGTATCGTTGCTGCGACTCGTTCCGGATCGCGCCGACCAAGGAAATTCGCGGGGCCATTGATCCAATCGCACTCACACTTAGCCAGTATGAATCTTGGGTTCTCGGCCAGCACCAACTCTGTGAGGTTATACGAGGCAAATGGCTGGGCACCCGGGCGCGGCAGCTGGCCCTCAGGGCGGCCAGTACTTCCACCCTATAAAGATCTTGCTGCACATTCCCACCTTCCAAACGATTCCGGTGAATTGCCCCGCCATCTGACGCCCATCCGAAGAGTGCATATCGGAACGATCCCCAGATATGCCGCCCGTTGGCCGCGTACCACGATTGCTGTTCCTCAGTGCCATAAGTCTTGGCTCGTGAAACGGGTCCGGTGAAGAGGTCCATTGACTCAATCCCTACCCTGCGTCCCTTCTCATTCACGATGAAGGAAAGCTCCGATTCGCCTTGGGCGTGCTGCGAATACACGTAGTTGCAGTATTCCTTCCGCGCCACCTCGTAATGCGGCAGCTTCCGTTGCTTCCGCAGTGTGGGGTTGGTCGTTACCGAGCCCGTAGAGCGGCTCGGACTCCTGCCAGGCTGACGAATCGTTCTCGTGGCCTGATTCTTTGGCTTCGCGTTCGTCCAACGCAGCGGGTTGGGTGGACCCCTTGCCGGTGCCTGCGGCGGTCCCTAGCTTGGGAGGAGCACCCGAACCCGATTTTCCGTCCCACCGGATCCGCCCATCCCATGTTTTTCTCGAACTCCGCCCCCTCCCCGCGCTGGCAGGACCGCGCCGACGCCGGCCGCGCGCTCGCCGTCGGGCTGTTCCCCTACGCGGGTGCACCGGACCTGCTGGTCCTGGGCCTCCCCCGCGGCGGGGTTCCCGTGGCAGCCGAGGTGGCCCGTGCGCTGTCCGCGCCGCTGGATGTGGTGGTGGTGCGGAAGATCGGCTATCCGGAACAGCCCGAACTGGCGGCCGGCGCAGTCGCCGGCATCGCTGGAACGGTCTGCATTGTCCGCAACGAGGACGTGCTCCGGTATTGGCGCAGCCGCACGCAGGACGCGGACGCGCTGTTCGCGGCCGCCGTCGAGCAGCAGCTCAGCGAGGTCCGGAGCCGGGAGGAGCTGTTCCGCCAAGGATCACCGGAACGGCGCATTGCCGGCTGCACCGTCATTGCGGTGGATGACGGGTTGGCCACCGGAGCGACCATGCGTGCGGCCCTTGGCGCGGTCCGGCAGCTGGACCCGGCCCGCCTGGTCGCCGCTGCGCCGGTGGCGTGCGGCAGTGCGGCGGAGCTGCTCAGCCCGCCGGCCGACGACGTCGTGGTGCCCTGGCCGCGCAGCGGATTGGACGCCGTGGGACTGGCGTACCGCCGGTTCGGCCAGACCACCGACGCCGAGGTCCGGGACCTGCTGGGCGCCTGACGGGCGCACCCACCCCTCCGGCACAGGCCGGCCGCAGCGACGATCCGGGTCCAAACGGCTGGTTCCGCGGCTGTTCCCTAGAGAAGCCGGGCGTTGGCACCGGATACTGGGGAGACCGGCCAGCCGGGCCGATGGGGGAATATCTTTGGAGGTCTTGAGGATGTCCGCATCAGGCAGCGAGTTCCAGCAAGAGGGCGGGTTTGCGTTGGACGCCATGAACCTGGCCAAATCCGTCGTCCGCGGTATCCGCCTCGGACTGTGCATCACCGGGGTGGTTTCCGTGGTCCTTGGGCTGCTGATCCTCTTCTGGCCCGGAGCGACGCTTGAGGTGCTGGCGGCCCTCTTCGGCCTGTATTTCGTCATTGCCGGCGCCGTCCGCATCCTGCTGGGCATCTTCACCGGGCTGGGTGCGGGATTGAAAATCCTCAATATCCTGGTGGGCCTGGCGCTCCTGGTGGTGGGCGTCATTGCCATGCGGAACCCCGCCGAAACCCTGACGGCGCTGGGGCTGATCATCGGGATTGCGTGGATCGTGGAGGGCGTGATGGCCCTGGCCGAATCGGACCGCGGCGGGTCCCGCTGGTTCGCCATTGTGCTGGGGATCCTGAGCATCCTCGCCGGGATAGTGGTGCTCTTCCTCCCCCTGGAAAGCCTCGCGGTCCTGGTGATTTACGGCGGGATCTTCCTTGTGGTCCTGGGTGTGCTCCAGATTGTCCGTGCCTTCGCCTTCGGCCGCGGCATGCCCCGCACCGCGTAGTCCACCAGCCGCGCCCGCAACCCGCCGTGCACGTCCAGAAACCTCCCAGCAGACATCCAGACCGCGTTAACGCAGCGCTAACCTGGAGGCGCTCCCGGCCGTAACATACCGGCCCCATGCTTAAACCAGCGCCGCCGGTACCGGGGTGCCGGTCAGCCGCGGGGGGCTGGCCCGTCCATATTCTCCGCCCGGCTGCATCGGCAGAGGCAGGAACGGGCGCACAACCCGAACGGGAGTACCTCCATGGACTCTGGAAACACAGCCTGGCTGCTGGCCAGTTCCGCATTGGTCTGCCTGATGATCCCCGGGATCGCCTTCTTCTACGGCGGCATGGTGGGCTCACGGCGGATCCTGAACATGATGATGATGTGCTTTGGCGGGGCCAGCCTCGTGGCCGTCCTTTGGGTGCTTTACGGCTATTCCGCAGCGTTCGGCGACTCGCTGGGCGGCATGGGCCTGCTGGGCGACCCGCTGGAATACCTCGGCCTCTCCGCACTCCTTACTGAAGATCCGGCCGCGGCCATCCCGGTGGCCCTGTTCGCTGCCTTCCAGCTGATGTTCGCGTGCGTAACCACCGCCCTGGTTGCCGGGTCCGCAGCCGGACGGATGAAGTTCGGCGCCTGGATGGTCTTCGCCGGACTCTGGGCCACGCTGGTCTACTTCCCGGTGGCACACTGGGTGTTCGCCTTCGACAACGCGGAAGGCACCGTCGTCGGCGGCTGGATCGCCAACCAGCTGGGCGCCATCGACTTCGCCGGCGGCACCGCGGTGCACCTGAACGCCGGCGTTGCCGCCCTGGCCCTGGCACTGGTCCTGGGCCGCAGCAAAGGCTGGCCGCACTCGCACGGCCAGCCGCACAGCCGGCCGCTGATCCTGCTGGGAGCAAGCCTGCTCTGGATCGGGTGGTACGGCTTCAACGCCGGGTCCGCCCTCAGCGCCGGGCACTCAGCAGCCGTCGTCTTCCTCAACACGGCAGTCGCGGCAGCTGCGGGCATGCTTGGCTGGATGCTGATGGAACGCCTGCGGCTGGGACGCTCCTCGAGCCTTGGCGCGGCGTCGGGCCTGATCGCCGCCCTGGTGGCCATTACTCCGGCCTGCGGGGCGGTAAGCCCCCTGGGCGCCGTCGCCATCGGTGCGATCGCCGGGCTGGTCTGCTCCCTGGCCATCGAATTGAAGTTCCGCCTTGGCTTCGATGACTCGCTGGACGTGGTGGCGGTACACGCCGTCGGCGGCCTGCTGGGCACCCTCCTGATTGGCCTGTTCGCCACCGAGGCTGCACCCAACGGGGTCAGCGGCCTCTTCTACGGCGGCGGCTTCTCCCTGCTCGGCAGCCAGGCAGTCGCCTGCGGAGCCGTACTGGTCTACTCCTTCGTGGTGACCTGGCTGATTGCCAAGGTTCTGCAGCTGACCATCGGCCTGCGCATCCCCGAAGAGAGTGAACTCAAGGGCATCGACCTCATGGCGCACTCCGAATCCGCGTACCTGAATGATGAAGAACCCGTGGAGCTCGGCGCGCCGACCCGCACGTAGGACGGGCACCGAAAGGAGGAACGGGCGCACCCACCGCGGGTGCGCCCGTTCCGGTATGCCGGGTTGTTTCCGGCCCCGGCCGGCTCAGAGGTCCCGGTACAGGCCCTCTTCCTGCTCGAGGTAGATGTCCAGCAGCCGGCGTGAATGCTCGCCCGCGGCGCCCTCCTGCGCCAGGCCGTCCTTCATGGTTTCGGCCTGTGCCGCACCGCTGGGGAAGGGAGGAAGCAGCGGCACCGCGGGATCGGTGACCACTTCGATCAGGAACGGCCGGGTGGCGGCGAGCGCCACGTCCCAGGCCTCCCCCAGGAGCTCCGGATCCTCCACCCGGATGCTTTCCAGTCCCAGCAGCTTGGCGTACTCGGCGTACTTGAAGTCCGGCAGCGACTGGCTGTCCTCGAACCGCGGATCGCCCTCCATTTCGCGCTGCTCCCAGGTGACCTCGGCCAGCTCGCGGTTGTTCAGCACGCAGAGAACGAACCGCGGATCCTCCCACTTCTGCCAGAGCCGGCTCAGGGTGATCAGTTCGGTCACCCCGGCCATCTGCATGGCACCGTCCCCGGAGAGCGCCACCACCGGCCGGTCCGGATACGCCAGCTTCGCGGCCAGTCCGTACGGCACGGCGCAGCCCATGCTGGCCAGCGTGCTGGACAGGTGCGCCGGCACGCCCTCCGGAAGGTGCAGCTGCCGCGCGTACCAGTACACGGAGCTGCCGACGTCGACCGCCACCTGCGCGTTGTCCGGCAGGCGCCGGTTCAGCTCGTAGACCACGCGTTCGGGGTTCACCGGATCGGCGGGCGTCATCGCCCGCACCCGGGCCAGTTCGTGCCAACGGCGCACGCTTTCCTCCACCTGCCGCCGCCAGGGAGCCTCCGGTTTAGCTTCCAGCAACGGGATCAGGGCGTCCAGGGTGGCTACGGTGTCTCCGGTGATGCCGACCTCCACCGGGTAACGGTTCCCGATCGCGGAAGCGTCCCGGTCAATCTGCACCCCGCGCGCCGTCCCCGGCTTGGGGTAGAACTCGGTCCACGGGTCGCTGGATCCGATGATCAGCAGGGTGTCGCAGTTGTCCATCACGTAGCCGGCGGAACTGGTGCCAAGGTGTCCCATGGTTCCGGCGGCCAGCGGCAGGGTTTCATCCACGTACGGCTTGCCGAGCAGGCTGGTGGTGATGCCCGCACCGATCTTCTCGGCCAGGGCGGCGACCTGGGCGCGGGCGTCCCGTGCACCCTGCCCCACGAGCAGGGCCACCCGCTCGCCGGAATTGATCAGGTCCGCGGCGGCCCGGATGTCCGCCGGGTCCGGCGAGGTCCGCGCGGGGCTGAACACCGGAACGGTGTTGAGGATGCCGTGCTCCTGTTCCAGTTCCGGGGCCGGGGCCTGCTGCACGTCATGCGGGATGATGACGACGGCGGGCGTGCCGGTGGCCAGCGCCTTCTTGAACGCGCGGTCCAGCACCAGTGGGACCTGCTCGGGGGAATTGATCTGCTGGCGGAACGCCGAGGCAACATCCCGCGTCAGGTTCATCAGGTCCACTTCCTGCATGTAGGAGGACCCCAGCACGCTGCGGGACTGCTGCCCGACGATGGCCACCACGGGTGCCCCGTCCAGCCGGGCGTCGTACAGGCCGTTGAGCAGATGGATGGCACCGGGCCCCTGGGTGGACATCATCACCCCTACCCCGCCGGTGTACTTTGCATGCCCCACCGCCATGAAGGCCGCGTTTTCCTCGTGCCGGACCTGGATGAACTCGGGGTCGCCGCTGCGGCGCATCGCACCCAGGACCGTGTTGATGCCGTCTCCGCTGTAGCCGAACACCCGGTCCACATTCCAGGCCTTCAGGCGTTCGACAATCAGATCCGCTACGAGCCGCTCACTCATGGAAGCCTCCTGTAATCAGCATGCTTACGATACGGCCACACTATTGCATTGAGTGCCCGCCCCGGGAACCCGGGGGCGACACAGCAGGCACCAGGTGCGCCATCTCCACCTCATACTTCCGTATAGTGACGTGCACCACATTCACGTACCCTTGGGTGCATTGCTCCTGATTCGTGACAAAGATGCCCGATTGGAGGCTCGGCCGTGCCGATTCCCGTTCCAATGAACGATTCCGCACCTCTCGACCCCCTTGAAGGAGCCCGCCGGACCAGCCGGTTTTCCACCGCACAGGCGCCGCTGCGCCAACGGCTGGATTTGTGGGAGGAGTACAACGAGCAGGCGCTGTTCGGGCTGCGCTGCAGCACCCTCTCGGAACGCAGCCTCCTGGCCACCCAGAACAACCTTGCGCTGCCCCGGATCCGGCTGACGCACATCATTGGGAATGACCATGTGATTGAACGCGCGCCGGAGAATATCCGCAGGAACCCGGTCGACGCCGTGATGCTCTGCCTGCTGCTCGAGGGGAAGGCGTTTTTCTACCACGACGCCGGCTGCGAAACCCTGGCCGCGGGCGAAGCTGTCGTTTATGACGCCAACCGGCCTTTTATGTACGGCTTTTCCACGGATATGCGCCAGGTCATCGTGGAGGTACCCCGCACGGTGCTGCGCGAGCAGTCGGCACGCGAGGAGTACTTCCGTCCGCGGGTACTCCGCATCGCCGGGTCACCCGCCGCCACGCACGCAAACACCACGGCCAACGCTGTACTAGGGGCTTTCCGGGATCCGGTTGAAGATACGGACGAGCTGGAACGGAGCGTGCTGGAAATGTTCTCCATCATTACCGGCGAGCCCGGAGCCGCGCCTTCGCTGGCCTATCTCGCAGCCGCCCGCGATTACATCGGTGCACATCTGGGCCGGCCGGCCCTGTCCCTGGCCCAGATAGCCCGTGCGGTGGGAATCAGCGAACGCCACCTGACCCGGGTCTTCGCCGAGGCTGGTACCAGCCCGGCTCGGTATGTGCTGGAGACCCGGCTGACCCGCGCCCAGGAGCTGCTGGCAAATCCGGCCCACGCCGCCACCTCCATCGCAGCAGTCGCGGCGTCCGTCGGATTCGTTTCGGCCGCCCACTTCTCCCGGGCGTTCCGCCTGGAGTACGGCTGCACTCCCCGCGACGCCCGCGTTTCAGCGGCGGCACGCCAGGCGGACTAAGCCGGCCCTTTCCGGAGTGTGAACCTTGCCGAATCCGGACATCGGCTTGTCTGTTCCGGACCAGGCCTTCAGCGGGCCTGCCCTGCCGGTGACAGTGGGAGCTACATCACACCCAGTGTCATTTCCGAAAGGCTCCGGACCCTATGAAAACCTCTCCCCGCCACCTGCTCGGGCTGCTCGCTGTCCCGGCACTGGTCCTGTCCCTTGCCGCCTGCGGTGACGATGCCGGCACTGCGTCCGACGCCGCCGAGACCGGTTCCTCGTCCGTGGACACAGCGGCGCTCGAGACCATGCTCACCGACTTCCAGAAGCCCCTCGAAGAAGAGGTACCGACGGAGTCCGCGGCCATCGCGAAAGACAAGAGCATCGTGGTCATTCCCTGCACCTATTCGTCGGAAGCCTGCGCCCGCGGAGCCGACGCTGCCATGGAAGCGGCTGAATCCCTTGGCTGGGAAACCCGCATGATCGATCCGGCCGGCAATCCGGAAAAAGCCCGCCAGGCCATCGACCAGGCGATCCAGCTCGGTGCCGACGGCATCATCTTCACCGCCGCCGTAGGTGACCAGATCGATGCTTCGCTGAAGCAGGCCCGGGAAGCCGGCATTTTCCTGGTCAACAGCATGTCCCCTGCCGATGACCGCTTCGATGTCGAGGTTGTGCCGGATGAGGAGGTCTCGGGCAAGATGATGGCTGCTGCCATCGCCCAGGACAGCGGCGGAGACGCGAAGATCCTGCTCACCACCGACCCGGCTTTCCCGTCCATCACGGCGCGCACCGAGGCGTTCGAGAAGTGGCTCCCCGAGCTTTGCTCCGGCTGCGAGATCGTCGAGACCATCGAAACGCAGATGTCCCAGCTGCAGTCCGGACTGCCGCCGCAGATCCAGGCCACCCTGACCGCCAACCCGGACATCGACTACATCTGGACCCACACCGGTGCCGCCGTCGTCTCCACCCAGGCCACCGTGGAGCGTAGTGCCAACGGCGAGAAGATCAAGATGGTCTCCTACGACGGCAACTCCGCCAACCTGAACCTGATCAAGGACGGCAAGAGCCAGTTCGCGGACGTCATCAAGCCGATGGAGCACACGGGCTACCTGTCCGTGCATGAGATGAACAATCTCTTCGCCAACGGTGCCAGCGGGCACCAGATCATCGAAATGCCCAAACGCATGGTGCTGCAGGAGACCCTGCCCGAGCTGCCGTGGACGGGTGACTCCGACTGGAAGTCAGCCTTCACGGCTCTGTGGGAGAACGCGGGCTAGTTTCCGCGGAACCCACGCGGCCGGCCCGGTTATCCGGGCCGGCCGTATACCGCTTTCCCGCTGCCACACATTCAGGAGTACCCATGGAGCACACCGCAGCCCTGAGCATCCGCGGAATCAGCAAGACCTTTACCGGACAACGGGCCCTCGACGGCGTCAGCCTCGACATCCAGACCGGCAAAGTGACCGCACTGTTGGGCATGAACGGCTCCGGAAAGTCGACGCTGATCAAGATCCTGGCCGGGGTCTACGCGCCGGATCCGGGCGGAAGCCTTTCGGTCCGCGGCAAGGACCTGCAACTGCCGCTTACACCCGCGGCCGCACACGCCGCAGGCCTGCGCTTCCTTCACCAGGACCTGGGGCTCGTGGACGCGCTGACCATCGCCGACAACTTTGCGCTTTCCGACGGGTTCTTTACCCGCACCGCTTTTTCCCCGGTGAAGCTCCGGAAGGAACACGCCCACGTGGCAGCCACGTTGGAACTTCTGGGCATCGACGAACATCCCGGCAGGCTGGTCGGTGACCTCACCCCCTCCACCCGCACCATGGTGGGGATCGCCCGTGCCTTCCAGCACCGCTCCGGCAGCGTCGACGACGGCGCCCCCGCCGACGTCGACGCGCTCCGCCGCAACATCCTGATCCTGGACGAGCCCACCGCCTCGCTGCCCGCGCACGAGGCAGACCGCGTGCTGGCCCTGTTGGACATGCTGCGCGGCCACGGCGGAACCGCCGTCTATGTCAGCCACCGGATCGAGGAGGTCCGCCGCATCGCGGACAACGTCGCCGTGCTCCGCGACGGCCTGCTCGTTGCGGACGAGCCGCTGGGCGAACGTGACGCTGCCGCGGTCGTTTCCCTGGTCATCGGCCGCGAATTGGAGTCCCCCGCCGTCCGCAGCGCCGAGGAACGCGAAGGCCCGGTGCTGCTGAGCACCCGTGCACTCAGCGGACCCCGGCTGGACGGCATCGACCTCGATGTGCACGCCGGCGAGATCGTGGGGGTTACGGGCCTGGTCGGCTGCGGCCGCAGCGAACTGGTCCGCCTGATCGCCGGTGCCCAACAGCCCTCCGCCGGGTCCATGACCTTGGCCGGCAAGCCGTACGCACCGGATTCCCCTGCAGCCGCAATCACGACAGGGGTGGCCTGCGTTCCGCAAAACCGCCGGCGGGACGGCGTCGTCCTGGACCTGGGGGTCGGGGAAAACCTGACGCTCGGGCGCCTCCGCCGGTATACCCGCGGACCGGTCATAAACCGCGCTGCGGAGAAGGCCGCCGCGGAGGACCTCTCCCGCCGCTTCCTGGTGAAGACCGCGTCCCTCGCCGCACCTGTGCGCAGCCTCTCCGGCGGCAACCAGCAGAAAGTGGTTGTCGCACGCGCAGCGAGCGGCACGCCGTTGCTGCTGCTGCTGGATGAACCCTCCCAGGGCGTTGACGCACTGGCCCGGCAGGAGATCAGCCGGCTGCTCAAGGAACTTGCCGACGACGGCGTGGCGGTCCTGGTTGCCAGCACCGACTACGACGACTTCGTCGGCCTGGCCGACCGCGTGGTGGTCCTGGACCGCGGCCGGATCGCCGCGGAGCTCTCCGGGCCGGAAATCACCGAGGACGGAATCGCCCTCGCCTGCCAGACCGGCGCACCGGCTTAGGCCCCGCCCCACCTACTACGCACACCCCACCAAGGAGCCTCTACAGTGAACCTCCGCCTCAACCCCGGCATCCTCATGAAGAACTACGGCATCGTGGTCTTCCTGGTACTGATGATCGCCGTCTTCGCGCTGCTTATGCCGGATACCTTCGCGACGTCCGGCAACTTCCGGCAAATCCTCGCCGACCAGGCGGTCCCGGGCATCCTGGCACTGGCCGTCATCCTGCCGCTGGCCGCCGGAGAGTTCGATCTTTCCGTGGGTGCCAACCTCGGTATCTGCACCATCACCGGAATAGTCCTGGCCGGTACCGGCCTGCCGCTGCCGCTGATCCTGCTCGCCACGCTTGCCCTGGGAATGCTGATCGGCGCCATCAACGCGTTCATGACCATCGTCGTCGGCGTCAACGCCTTTATTGCGACCTTGGGCATGGCCACCATCCTGGCCGGTTTGAACCTGCTGCTGACCAATTCCACGCTGATCACCCATTCCTCGGATGCGTTCTCGGCCCTGACCGGGCTCCGCCTGCCCGGCGGGCTGCAGGTAGTTGTGTTCTATTTCCTCGCCGCGGCCCTCATCCTCTGGTTTGTCCTGGAACGCACTCCCTTCGGCCGATACCTGCGGGCCACCGGTTTGGGGCGCGACGCCGCCGAACTGTCCGGGGTGCGCACCAAGAGATACCTGGCCGCGGCCTTCATCGGCGCCGGACTGCTCGGCGGACTTGCCGGAACGCTGCAGGCTTCCCGCGCTGGAAATGCGACGCCGGACCTTGGCCCGGAATTCCTGCTGCCGGCCTACGCCGCTGCGTTCCTGGGCGCCACGGCCATCCGTGCCGGCTACTTCAACGTCTGGGGCACTGTAACGGGCGTGTACCTGCTTGCCGTCGGAGCCAACGGGCTGGTCATCCTGGGCGCCAAGACCTGGGTTACGAACGTCTTCAACGGGGTAGCTTTGCTGATCGCCGTCTCAGCCGCCACGCTGGTGCAGCGCCGCAAGACGCGGGCCGTGCGTCCGGCCTCTGCGGCAGCGGGTTCCACCCCGGCAGAAACACCACCCGGTCAAGGTGCCTCCACCCCGGCCTGATCCCTCCCGCAAGGGAACCAATCCTTCGCAGCCATCTTGTTTCACCGCAATCTAGGAGCAGCCATGTCCATCCTCGCCACATCCGCCTGGCACGGAAAAATCCACACCGATTCCTGGACGGCCGGGTCCGGCGGCGTTATCGACGTCGTCGAACCCTCCACCGGGCTTGTCCTGGGTGCCGTTGGGGCAGCGGACCGCGCCGATGCCCTTGCCGCCGCAACCCGGGCGGCTGCCGCGCAGCAGGCATGGGCACAGACCAAGCCGGAGGAGCGTGCCGCGGTGCTGCGGCGGGCGGGGATGCTTTTCGAGGACCACGCCAAGGAGATCCAAGGATGGATCATTCGCGAAACCGGCGGAATCGAGGCAAAGGCGGCGCTGGAGACCCACATTGCCGCCAACGAATGTTTCGAAGCGGCTGCGCTTCCCGCCCACCCTGCCGGGGAAGTGCTGACCTCCAATGAAAACCGCTGGTCCTTCGCGCGGCGCCGGGCTGCCGGCGTCGTTTCGGTGATTTCCCCCTTCAACTTCCCCCTGATCCTCTCCATCCGGTCGGTGGCGCCGGCCCTGGCGCTCGGCAACGCCGTACTGCTGAAGCCGGACCCCCGCACCAGCGTCTCCGGCGGCGTGTCCATCATGCGCATCTTCGAACTGGCCGGCCTTCCTGCCGGCGTCCTGCAGCTGCTCCCCGGGGGTGCCGACGTTGGGCAGGCCCTGGTGGAAGCGCCGGAGGTACGCATCATCTCCTTCACGGGTTCCACGGCGGCCGGGCGCAAGGTCGGCGAGACTGCGGGCCGCCTGCTCAAGCGCGCCCACCTGGAGCTGGGCGGCAACAACGCCTTGATCGTGCTGCCCGGCGCCGACATTGAACTGGCCGCGTCTGCCGGCGCCTTCGGTTCCTTCATGCACCAGGGACAGATCTGCATGACCACCGGACGCCACCTGGTCCACGAATCCCTGCTGGAGGAGTACATCGACAGGCTCTCGGCCAAAGCCAGGGCGCTGCCGGTCGGTGATCCGCACACCGGCAGCGTGGCGCTGGGCCCGATCATCGACGAGCGCCAGCGCGACAACATTGATCGCCTGGTACGGGCGGCCAAGGACGCCGGTGCCCGGATTGCGGCAGGTGGAAACTATGAGGGCCTCTTCTACCAGCCCACTGTCTTGACGGAGCTGACGCCGGACAACCCCGCCTGGACGGAGGAGATCTTCGGTCCGGTGGCCCCCGTGCTGGGGTTCTCGACCGTCGATGAGGCGGTCGAGCTGGCCAATGCCTCCGAATACGGCCTTTCCGTGGGCGTACTGGGTGAGGTGGGGTTGGCGATGGAGGTGGCAGACCGCATGATCTCGGGAAAAGTGCACATTAACGAACAAACCGTCTCCGATGAAGCCAATTCACCGTTCGGCGGGATGGGCGCCTCCGGCACGGGTTCCCGTTTCGGCGGGGCGGGCGCCAACATCGAAGCGTTTACCGAAACGCAGTGGCTGACCATGCGGCCCGGAATTGCCGGATATCCCTTCTAGGCGGAATCCGTTTATTCCGGCCGGCCAGGTCCGCCTGACCCTACGCCCCTCCCGAGGCCACGGGCTATCCTCATCCCATGCCCAAGGTCATCTATTACGTCGCGTCCTCCCTTGACGGTTTTATTGCCACCGATGACAACCGTTTGGACTGGCTGCTCCAGTTCGGTTTCGAGGCGTTCCAGGACCACTACGACCGGTTTATGGCCGACGTCGGCGCGGTGGTCATGGGGGCGGAAACCTACCGCTGGGTCCGGGCGGAGCAACCGGACAGCTGGGAGTACGCCCAGCCGTGCTGGGTGCTGACGCACGGGGAAGAGTCCGGCCCGGCGGAGGGGGACGTCCGGTTTGCCTCCGGCGACGTCCGCGAGGTGCTCCGGGAGGCTCGGGACGCGGCGGGAGAAGGGAACATCTGGGTGGTGGGCGGCGGCAATGTGGCGGCACAGTTCGCCGAGGCCGGGCTGCTGGACGAACTGTGGGTCACCTACATGCCGGTGGCATTGGGCAGCGGGCGGCGCCTGCTTCCGGTGGCCGGCCCCACCGCACCCATGCGGCTGATCGCCAGCACGCAGTTCAACGGCGGCGCTGCCGAGCTCCGCTATGCCGTGGCGCAAGTGCCGTAAAGACCGTTTGCCGGGAAACAAACGGTAACCACGGCACGTTCGGTCGGTGAATGCGGCCCAGGCCAACCCGTTTTCCCTGCATTACCGACAGCCCCGCCGAACAGCATTTCCGTCCGCGGCCCGGCTGGCCGTTTAAGCGGTATTACACCTGTAATGTTTGCTGAGACTCCGCTCACGGCAATGCGGGCACGGCATAAGAAGAAAAGCAGGCGTACAGGTAAATGAAGACAGATATCCGCACCCGGAACAATGTTCGCGTCCTGGGACGAGCGGACGGACCGGTACTGCTTTTCGCCCACGGTTTCGGCTGCGACCAGGGCATGTGGTCCCGGGTACTGCCGCGTTTCACCGATGAATACAAAGTGGTTCTCTTCGACCACGTCGGTGCCGGCGGTTCCGATCTCGCCGCCTACACCCCGGCCAAGTACGCCACCTTGGACGGCTACGTCGCCGATGTCCTGGAACTGTGCGAAGACCTGGACCTGCAGGACGTCACCTTCATCGGCCACAGCGTCAGCGCCATGATGGCCATTGCCGCCGGCGCCACCGCCGCCGAGCGCCTTGCCCGCATCGTCCTGGTTGCACCGTCACCCAGCTACATGGACTACCCCGAGGACGGCTACGAAGGCGGCTTCAGCCGCGCCGACCTCGATGACCTCCTCGAATCCCTGGACACCAATTACCTCGTCTGGGCCGCCACCATGGCGCCGGTGATCATGGGCAACCCGGCAGCTCCGGCTTTGGGCGCCGAACTCGAAGGCAGTTTCTGCCGGGTCAACCCGGGCATTGCCCGCCAGTTTGCCCGCGTGGCTTTCCTGAGCGACGTCCGCAGCCTGCTGCCCCGGGTCTCAGTCCCCGCGCTGATCATGCAGGCCTCCGCGGACCTGCTCGCCCCGGACCATGTGGGCCGCTACCTGCAGGAACACCTCCCGCAAAGCACGCTGGTGCAGATGGAAGCCACCGGCCACCTCCCCCATGTCAGCGCTCCCGAGGAAACCGCGGACATCATCCTCGCCTACCTGCAACAGGCAAAGTAGGAGCATCATGGACCTGGATTTCCGGCTTGACTACCGCGCCCTGTCCCAAACCGCTCCGGCCGGGTACTTCATCACCCTGGCGGACGGTACCGTGGTGGACGCCAACGGCACGGCGCAGAAATGGATCGGCAAGGCGTTGGAGGACGTCCGCGGCACCAGCTTCCTGAAGCTGCTGCCCGTGGGTGACCGGATTGTCTACACCACGCACGCCATGCCGCAGTTGGCCTTGAACGCCGCGTTTGCCGAACTCGCCGTCGACCTCCTGGGACCCGACGGCCAGCGCATCCCGGTCCTGCTCTCCGCCACCCGTTCCCCCGCGGCCGGCGGGAGGCCCGCCCTTGACCAGGTGGTTGCCTTCTATGCGCACGAGCGCCGACTGTACGAGCGTGACCTCATTTCGGCCCTGCGCACCGCCGAGGACGCCGAGGCCGCCCGTGCCGAGGCCGAGGCCAGCCTCACCGCCCAGGCAGTGGTGCTGCAGGAAAAGGATGTGGTGCTGCAGGCCTCTCTGATGGAAAGCCTGCGCAAGGAGTCGATGCTGGAAACCATCCTGAACACCATCCGGGTGGGCGTGGCGGTCATTGACGAGGACGGCCGCCGCATCCTTACCAATTCCCGCCAGCAGCTCCACGAGCGCCTCGCGGCCCCGTCCTTCACCACCCGCCCCACCGAAGCGGAGATGTACATTTTCGGGCCGGACCGCACCACACCGATCCCCGTGGACCAGCGCCCGGTGAAGCGGGCAGCCCTCGGCCAGTCCTTCTCGGACCAACTCGTCTGGTACGGGAACGGTGAGGAGCAGAAGGCGCTGAGCGTCTCGGCCCGCTCCGTCAAGGGCGACGACGACGCCTTCCGCGGTTCCGTGATCGCCTACAGCGACGTCACCGGCCTGGTGAACGCCGTGGCGGCGAAGGACGACTTCGTGGCGAATGTGTCCCATGAGCTGCGCACCCCGCTGACCTCGATCATGGGCTACCTGGAACTGGCGCTGGACGAAGAAGATGCCATCCCGGCGTATGTGGCCTCCTCGCTGAAGGTGGCGCAGCGGAATTCCGAGAAGCTCCTGCACCTGGTCTCGGACCTGCTGACCGCCGCGGCCGGCTCCGCCAATGTCCAGCAGGAAGTCACGGACCTCAGCGAACTGGTCCGCTCCGGCATCACCTCCGCCGCACCGCGTGCCGAAATCAACGCGGTGACCATCGTTGCCGAGGTTCCCGAGACCCTGCCGGCCATGGTCGATCCCAAGCGCATTTCCCAGGTGCTGGACAACCTGCTCTCCAACGCGGTGAAGTACTCGCCCGACGGCGGCCGGGTGACGGTCAGCGCCTGGCGCGCCGAAACCGGTGCCACCGTCCTTCGGGTAGCGGACTCCGGCATCGGCATGACCGAGGCCGAGCAGGCGGAGGTCTTCACTAAGTTCTTCCGCTCCGGCACCGCACGCCGGGCGCAGATCCCCGGCGTCGGGCTGGGACTGGTAATCACCAAGCGGATTGTGGAAGAGCACGGGGGCACCATCGCCATGGAAAGCCAGGCAGGCAAGGGCACTGTCTTTACGGTCACACTGCCCTGATCCGGCTTGCGTCGGCACGGATTTTGAGGCCAAATGCACTTTGTGCCATCATCCGAAAGGTAAAAGTCCCTCCCCGCGTGTGTGCACCGGCCAGGGCAGGAAGCTGCGTCCCGCAGCAATGCGTTGAATGGATTTTTCGGTAATGGCAGAAACCAGCAAGGTGCGCGCAATCGTCCGCCGTCTGGGCTCGTTTTCAGCAGTGGGCGCCGTCGCCTTCGTGGTTGACGTAGTCCTGTTCAATATTCTCTCTGCCACCCTCGTGCCGGACAGCCCCATCGCCGCCAAGACCATCTCGGTAGCGGCGGCCACCACCGTTTCGTGGCTGGGCAGCCGTTACGTGACCTTCCGGAAGCTGCGCACCCGGAGCATCCGCAGTGAAACGCTGCTTTTCGCCCTGACCAATCTGGTGGGGCTGCTTATTTCCACCGGCTGCCTGTTCATCTCCCACTACGTGCTGGATTTCCGCAGCACCTTTGCGGACAACATTTCGGGCAACGTGGTGGGCATCGGCCTGGGCAATATCTTCCGCTACTTCGCGTACCGGTATGTGGTGTTCAACGGTCCCAGCGACCGCGCGGGGCAACCGGAACCGGAACCGGAAAACACCCGCTCGGTCTAGCTGCCCCCCCCCTTTTTCCCCACTGAAGTTCCTACGCCGGCGCATTTCGCGTCGGCGTTATTTGTTGTCCTGCCCCGATTGTGAAGCAGCTCACTTTTTCGGATTGACAACCGTTGACATTATTGGCGACAATTTGGGCACCAACCGCTCATCAGGCAAGGGAGCCTTATGTCCGACCATCACCAGCCCTCAGCCCGCGCACGGGACCTAGTCCGGGACGCCTATGACGTCCATGTGCACATTGCGCCGGACGTTATGCGCCGCCGAATTGACGACCTTGATCTAGCCGCCCGTTTCGCAGAGCTCGGAATGGCCGGATTTGTGCTGAAGTCCCACTACACGCCCACCGCAGAGCGCGCCGCCGTCGTCCGCAAGGTCCACCCGGGCGTGGATGTCCTCGGAGCCATCACACTCAATGCCTCCGTGGGGGGCCTGAACCCTATCGCCGTGGAGATTGCCGCGCGTGGCGGAGCCCAGTTTGTCTGGCTGCCCACCGTGGACAGCTCAAACCAGCGGTCCTGCCTCGCCGAAGAACCCGAAGGCGCCACCCCGCCCATGTGGGCCCAGCTGCAGGAGGACCTGCGCACCGCCGGAATGGCCGCACCCGCCGTGGAGGTGGAATCCGGCGGCGGGCTGGTCCCGGAGGCCCGCCAGGTCCTGGAGCTGATCGCAAAGCATGACATGACGCTTGCCACCGGCCACCTGCACGCCGACGAATCCGGCAGCCTGATTCCGGCAGCCGTGGAGTTGGGCGTGCGCCGGATGGTGATTACCCACCCGGAGTTCACCTCCCAGCGCATGTTGCTGGATCAGCAGCGGGAGCTGGCCGAGCAGGGTGCACTGCTGGAGCGGTGCCTCACCACTCCCCTCACCGGCAAAGTGTCCTGGGACCTCTGGTTCTCCAACATCCGCCATGCCGGCCCGGAAAACTCGGTCATCAGCAGTGACCTCGGCCAGCCCTTCAACCCTCCTGTGGAGGACGGGTTGGCCATCGCCGCGGACCTTTTACTGGCGCAGGATTTCACGGAGGAAGAGGTCCGGCTGATGACTGTGCATAACAGCCGCTGGCTGGCCGGCGCGGACCCGCTGCCGGATGCCCCGTCCCACCACCGGGGCAAGGTGCAGGCCGTATGAGCTCCCTGCTGGAAATCTCCGGGCTGAGCAAGCAGTTCGAGCGCGATGACACCGCCACCGTTGCCCTGCGGGACTTTGACCTCTCCATCGAGGAAGGCACATTCGTCAGCATCCTCGGCCGCAGCGGCTGCGGGAAATCCACCATGCTGAACCTGCTCTCCGGGCTTACCCGGCCCAGTTCGGGAACCGTCCATTACCAGGGCGCGGTGCTGAACGGCCCCAACGTGGACATCGGCTACCTGACCCAGTCGGACACGCTTATGCCGTGGCGCGACGTCGTTCGCAACGTCGAAATGCCGCTGGAAATCCGCGGTGAATCCAAGGAGAAGCGCCGGGAGGTGGCGCAGTCACTCATAGCCAAGGTCGGACTGACCGGATTCGAGAACCACTATCCCCGGGAACTCTCCGGCGGAATGCGGCGCCGGGCCAGCCTGGCCCGAATGCTGGCAGGGGCACCGAAGACCCTCCTGATGGACGAACCCTTCGGAGCGCTGGATGCACAGCTGCGCAACGAACTCCAGGAAGAGCTGCTGCGGTTGTGGCAGGGCTCCGGGCAGACGGTGGTTTTTGTCACCCATGACATCGAGGAGGCCCTCCTCCTCGGCGACCGCGTGGTGGTCCTGGGCCAGCTCGGCCGGATCCTGCTGGATGAGCCGATCAATATTCCGCGTCCCCGCTCGGTGGATGAAACCCGGATCGACCCCACATTCGTGGCGCTGCACAAGAAGCTTGCTGCCGCCCTCAAGGAAGGATCCACGGCATGAGCGCTGCATCCGCGGCCGAGCCGGCGCTGCCGGCGGCAACCGCACCGGGAACAGGCCGGGTACCGCCGCTGGCGGCCGGATCCGGTCCCGTCAAGGAAAACCTGAACCGCACGTGGTGGGACAAGTTCGGCCACTCAACCATCGTCTGGGGCCTGCGTGCGGCAGTACTGGTGGCCTTCCTGGCCCTGTGGCAGATCACCGCAGGACCGGTCATCGATATCACCTTCATCAGCAAGCCCAGCCTGATCCTGGAACGGCTGGTGGACTGGATCGCTGACGGCACGCTCTGGACGCACACCTGGATCACCCTGCAGGAGATCTTGCTCGGGTTCTTCTTCGGAGCCCTTGCCGGCGCCCTGGTGGGATACCTGCTGGCCTCCTTCAACCTGCTCTACCAGGTGCTGGATCCGTTTATGCTCGCCCTGTATTCCATCCCCAAGGTTGCCCTGGCACCGCTGTTCATCGTGTGGTTCGGCATCGGCATGGACATGAAGGTGCTGCTGGCAGCCGCCACGGTATTCTTCCTCGTCTTCCTCAACACCGCCGCCGGGGTCCGCGAAGTGGACCGCGGCCTGATCGACGCAGTCCGGCTGATGGGCGGCAACCGCCGCCATGTCGCCTTCAAGGTCGTACTCCCCTCCTCCATGACCGGCTTCCTCACCGGCTTGAAGGTAGCCATCCCGTATGCACTGATCGGTGCGGTCATCGGCGAGCTGGTCGCGTCCAACCAGGGACTCGGCTACCTGATCAACGCCTCAGCCGCCCAGTTCGACACTGCCGGCGTCTTCGCCACCCTGGTGGTGCTCACCATCGTTGCCACCATCCTGAACTCCGGCGTCGCCGTCCTCAGCAAGCGGATCAACCGCTGGAAGCCGCTGGACGAGCACTAACTCTTCCTCCACAGATTGGAACTCCAATGTTTGAAACGGTTACCCCCTCCAGACGCAGCATGCTCAAGTCGATGCTCGTCCTTCCCGCCATCGCCGCCGTGCCCGCCCTGGCCTCCTGCGCCAACAACGCGGGCAGCTCCGATCCGGGAGTGCTGAATGTGGGCCAGATCAGCGACTCGATCGCGTTTTTCCCCCTGTTCGTAGCCGAGCAGGAGGGCTTCTTCACCGCCGAAGGAGTGACCATGGGAGAACGCCCCCGGCTCGGAACGGGTGCCAAGGTGGCCGCCGCCCTGAAATCGGGCAGCATCGATCTCGGCGCCGGCGTCATCACCGACGCGTTCAACCTGTACAAGATCGACGACGACGCGAAACTGGTCAGCGGCCTGGTCACCGAGTACTACGTGGACGTGGTGGTGGGGAACAACTTTGACGGGCCCTCCGCTGACGCACCGCTCGAGGAACGGATCCAGGCGCTGGTCGGTAAGCAGATCGGCATCACCGGACCGGGCAGCGGCACGGAAGCGCTCATGACTTACCTGTTCAAGCAGATCGGCAAGAACGCCCAGACAGATTCCACCATGGTCAACATCGGCAGTGCCGCCACCGCCGCAATCGGCGCGCTGACCGCCGGCAGGGTGGACGCACTGTGTTTCTTCCAGCCGATCGGACAGCAGGTTGAAACCGCGGGCGAGGGCACCATCTACATCTCCCCGACCCGCGGCGATATCGAAACGCTGCGGTCGCCTATCCACGGCGCAGTGTTCAGCACGGGCGCCCAGATCGAGGCCAAACAGGATCTCGTGGACGGATTCAACCGGGCACTGGATAAGTCGCTGGCCCTGATCCAGGAAAACCCGGAAAAGGCACGGACCCTCTTGGGCGAGTACCTGAAGGACACCCAACCGCAGACCGTCGATGCGCTGGTGGCCCTGCTGCCCAAGGAAATCGCCACCTCCACGAAGGTCACCGAGGAGTCCTACAAAGTGGCATCGGCCTTCCACACCGAATCCGGGTTGGTGGACGAGGCACCGGACTACGCCGGTTTCGTCCTCGAAACCTCACAGGCATAAAAAACCCGGGGCGGTAGGCCGCCCCGGGTTTTCTGCTGGACCTACTACTTCTTCTGCGGGGTGCGGATCAGCTTCTTGTTGACGAATTCGGCCATGCCGAACCGTCCCAGCTCGCGGCCCACACCGGAGCGCTTGACGCCGCCGAAGGGCAGGTCTTCCTGCGTGCCGGAGGTGCCGTTGATCCAGACCATGCCGCTTTCCAGCTGGTCGGCGACGTTCAGGGCGCGGTCTTCGTCGGCGCTGAACACCGCTCCGCCCAGGCCGAACGGGGAGTTGTTGGCCAGTTCAATGGCTTCTTCCTCGCTGGACACCTTGTAGATGACGGCGGCGGGGCCGAACAGCTCCTCGGAGAACGCCCGCATTTCCGGCGTGACATCGGTCAGCACGGTCGGCTGTACGAAGGCACCCGGGCCGTCGATCAGGCTGCCGCCGGTGTGCAGGGTTGCACCCTTGTCCACGGCGTCGCGGATCTGCTCCACCAGGCCGTCTGCGGCAGCCTGCGTGGAGAGGGGACCGAAACGGGTTTCCGGCTGCAGCGGATCGCCGGGTTCAATGGCGGCCATCCGGGCGGTGAACTTCTCCACGAAATCGTCGTAGAGGTCCTCCATCACAATGAAGCGCTTGGCGGCGTTGCAGGCCTGCCCGCCGTTGCCCATCCGGCCGGCGACGGCGGCCTTGACGGTGGTGTCGAGGTCCTCGGTGTCGAGGACGATGAACGGATCGCTGCCGCCGAGTTCGAGGACGTACTTCTTCAGGTTCCGGCCGGCCACCTCGGCGACGGCGGAGCCTGCCCGCTCGGAGCCGGTCAGGGACACGCCCTGGATCCGGGCATCCGCGATGATGTCCGCGGCCTGCTCGTTGGTGGCGAACAGGTTGACGTAGGCACCCTCGGGTACGCCGGCGTCGGCGAAGATCTGTGCCATCGCCAGGGCGGACTGCGGGCAGTTGTTCGCATGCTTGAGCAGCACGGTGTTGCCGAGCATCAGGTTGGGGCCGGCAAAGCGGGCCACCTGGTAGTACGGGTAGTTCCACGGCATGATGCCCAGAAGCGCGCCTACGGGCTCGGTGCGGACCACGGCGTTGCCGCCGCCCTTGACGTCGAGCTGCTCGTCAGCCATGAAGCCGGGGCCCTGGGTGGCGTAGTACTCGTAGATGTTGGCGGAGAGGGCAACCTCATTCTTCGCCTCGCGCAGCGGCTTGCCCATTTCGAGGGCAATCAGCTTGGCGAGCTCCTCGGCGCGTTCCCGGTACAGTTCCGCAACGCGGGTGATGACCTTGGTGCGGTTCTCCACGGGCTCGTTCCGCCAGCTGGCGAAGGCCTCATGTGCTGCAGTGACGGCCTGGTTGATTTCGGCGTCGGTGGCTTCAGCGAATTCCTGAAGGGTTTCTCCGGTGGCTGGATTTACGCTCTTGTAAGCACTCATATTGGCCACGCTACTCCCTGCAAATCCAGTCTGCGAAAGCCTGGATTTCCGGGACTAAATCCGCGTCGGTTCTTGTTTCAGGGGCTTTGCGGCGCGAATTACCGCAAAGCGGAGCCGCGGCTGCCGGCAGGCCCTCGGCACCTGTCGGTCCCGGACAGGTCGACGACGGGCCCGGACAGGTCGACGGCGGGCCGACGTCGGCTCAGCGGCGGAGTTTCCAGAACTTCGGCCGCGGCCAGCCCTGGCCCGAGCTTCTCCGGTCCTCCGTGCGCGGACGCCGGCTCAGCCGGACGCTGAACTCCCCCGGTCCGGGCAGCCGCCACCCGCGGCGGCGGGCCACCGTGCACAGCACGGCGCAGGTGCCGATGGCCACGCCCATGCCCACGTTCTGCAGGCCCAGCTGATAGAGGATCACCATTTCGACGGCGGCCACGAGGGCACCGGTGGCGTACAGGGTGTTGCCGCCGAAAATGGCCGGCACCCGGCCCACCACGATGTCGCGGATCATGCCGCCGCCCACGGCGGTGACAACACCGATCAGGATGGCCGGCAGCCATTCCAGCCCCAGCCCCAGCGCCTTGGCCGTGCCGGTGGCGGCCCAGCAGCCCAGTGCGAAGGCGTCGATCACGATGAGGAACCGGTTGGCCCATTTGCCCTTGAGCTCAATGGCATAGGCAATGACGGCTCCGGCGATTGCCGCAAAGAGATAAGCGGGGTTTGTCAGCGCTACGGGGGTGCCGGCCTGCAGGAGGGTGTCACGCAACACGCCGCCGCCCAACGCCGAGGTGAGCGCCAGGACCAGGAAACCCACCGGGTCCATCCGCAGCTGCCGCGCGACCGCGCCGCCGAGGACTCCGTTCGCCAGCACCCCGGCGAGATCGACGGCGTCGAACACCGCCCTCGGGTCGAAAAGATCCACGCCGCTCCTGCTGTTTCCGTTGCCCGTTCTGCCGCCGTTCATTCTACGTGGCTGCGGGCCCGGAAAATCCTGCGGTCTGTGCAAATCCCTCCGCTGCGCAGCGGAGGAATTCACCCAAACCGCAGGGATTCAGACAAACCACGGGTTTTACAGCCGGCGGCGGAATGAACCGGAAGCCACCGTGACAAATACCAACGGGGCTAAACGGGATCAGCCGTCCCCCGGCGGATAGTCCTCGTCACTCCCCGGTACGTCTGCTTTCTGTTCCAGGATGTCGGCCTCGGACCCGTCCGGGTGGATTTCACCTTCCGGTCCGGCGTCGCCTGCGCCCGGAACTGCGGGAATGTCCTGCTCAATGCCGTCCGCCTCGGAACCGTCCCGGTGGATTTCACCTTCCGGTCCGGCGTCGCCTGCACCGGGAACCGCGGGCAGTGACTGCTCGGCCCGGTCACCCTCCGAACCGTCGGGAATTACCGGTTGGTCAGCGTCCTTACGCATATGCGTGCCTCCAATGCAGGTTGCCGTGGCCGCCGGGGCGGCTTCCGTCCCTTCTGTCTATCACCGAAGCCGCCCAGTAGAAATAGCCTGCGGACGGGTCAGGCGTCGTCCCGCAGGTCCAGCACCACCTTGATGTCCCCGTCGCGGTCCTCGAAGGCCTGTGCATAGTCCGCCAGCGGAACCCGGCGGGAGATCAGTTGCTCAAGCCACCGTGCATCGCTCTTGGCCAGAGCCGCGGCCGCCTTGAGGTAGTGGCGGCGGTTGGCGTTGACGGTGCCGAAGACCACGCGGTTGTCCATCACCAGGTTCAGGTTCAGGGCACCCAGGTCCACGGGCTGCTCGCCGTCGGCCTCGGAGACCCCGGTGAGGCAGGTGACCGAGTTTTTGGCGCCATGCTGCAGCACGTCATTGATCACCGTGGGCACCCCGGTGCATTCGATGATGATGTCCGGGTTGATGCCGGATTCGGGGAGGGTGTCGGTGTGGAAGACGGCGCCAAGTTCCTTGGTCAGTTCCTCCTTCGGTCCGTCCTCTTCCAGGTCGAAGACGTGCACTTCGAGTCCGCGCTGCACCCCGAACAAGGCACCGAGCAGTCCCACGGGCCCGGCGCCGGTCACGGCGACAACCTGCGGCCGGAAGTAGGCGCGGCCGCCGATCCGGTCGATCTGTTCCCAGGCCTTGGCCAGGATGGTGGCGGGTTCCAGCAGGACCCCTACGCGTTCCAGCGAGGGTTCGAGCTTCACCATGTCATCGGGGTCCCCGCGCCAGTATTCGCGCGCGAAACCGTCGAGTCCTTCAATACCGTGTTCGGTGTAGGTTCCGGTCAGGCACATGTCCCACTCGCCGGCGGCGCAGGCCCGGCAGTTTTCCGCACAGGGTCGGCGGACAATCCCGACCACCAGGTCCCCGGCGGCAAGGTCCGAGCCCTCGGGTGCCTCGACGACGCGGCCCAGGTTCTCGTGTCCCATCACCAGGTAGTCCCGGTCCTCGGGTGCGGTGCCGAATTCGGCGGCAATGACTTCGCGGTCGGTGGCGCACAGGCCCACCGCGAGCGTCTCCACCAGCACGCTTCCTTCACCGGCTTCCGGCTCGGGAAGATCCCGCAGCTCCAGCGAGTCCTTCTGCCCGGGGGTGATTATCAATGCCTGCATGTGGTTTCCTTCCCGCGGCTGCTTGCTGTCTGTATCCCAGATTAGCGCCGCGGCCGCGCCGGTAAGACTCGGCACAGGCAGAGTCGAAACGGCCGCGGAAACAATGAAGGCCCGCCCCATGGGGGCAGGCCTTCAAAATATGGTGGAGATGGGGGGAATCGAACCCCCGTCCGGTGTTGTTTTGTCAGGGCTTCTCCGGGCGCAGTATGCGTCGGATTTTCTCGGCCCCAGCCATCCTGCATACAGGTGGCTGATCCGGGCCCAGCCGTCAAAATGTCCCGAACACCCCGACGGCGGGAGTGTTCGGCAGTGGCCCTCTAAACGACGCCAGGATCCGGAGCGAGAGCGACTCCGGGCTGACGGACTACTCCGGCTGCTTAGGCAGCGAGAGCGAAGTCAGTGCGCATAGGTTTGGCACTTATTGTTTTGCAGAGAGCGTTAACGAGATAACTCTGCGTTCTCGGCCCGCTTCCCCTGGCTCAACAAACATCGTCGAAACCGATCATCCCCGTATTGAGTTACCAAGCACCGTTTCCGCCGGCGACCCTCCCGGGCCGTCCACAGATTTTAACGACGCCGGCCCGCGGATCATTCCCGCTCGGCCGCACCTTTTTGATGCGGTGCGGGATGTGAGGAGGCGCGGACCGGCCAGGCGGCTAGCGGCGTCGGCCGAAAACCAGCGACGCCGCGGCCACGGCACCCGTGACGGTGTAGACGGCAGGCCAGGCGCCCATCTTCTTGGCGAGCGGATGGGAGAGGCCGAAGGCGGCTACATAGCCTGCGGTCAGTGCCGCGGCGGTGCCCGTTCCGGCGTCTCGCTTCCAGAGGGCAAATGCACCGGCTCCGGCGGCGGCGAGCACGGCTCCGCCCAGCTGGCGGTTACCGGTGGAACGTGCGGTCTGGTAGCCGCCGATCAGGCCGGCGGAGGTGATCAAAGGGGTCAGCAGGGACAAGGTTTTCTCCTCGAAATAGGCAACACCTCCAGCTTATGCCGGGGTCCGTGCCGCCCGCTTCCTGCGTTGGACCAAACCGGCGGCGGACGGCACCCGCGGGGACCGCAGCCGCCGTCGTAGACTGGTGCCCGCCAACAGCGGAGCACGAGCGGAGGACCGTGGCAGATTCCCGAACCCTACTCACGGAGCTGGAAAACCGGATCTCGGCGCTGGCCTCGGCTTCGGCTGGAACCGTGGTCATCGGCGTCGCCGGTGCCCCCGGAGCAGGAAAGACCACCCTCGTGGAATCACTGGTCCGCGAGCTGAACGGCGCCGTCGACGACGTCGAGTCGCAGCCCTTTGCCCACATTCCCATGGACGGCTTCCATCTCTCGGACCGGGAGCTGACCCGTCTCGGGCTGCTGGCGCGCAAGGGCGCCCCGGAAACCTTCGACGCCTACGGCTATGCGGCGCTCCTGGAACGCCTCCGGTCAGCGCGGACCACCGTGGTCTACGCGCCCGGTTTCGAGCGGACGCTGGAACAGCCGCTGGCCGGCGACATTCCGGTGTTTCCGGCAGCGAAGGTGATCCTGACGGAGGGGAACTATCTGCTGCTGGACCGCCCGGAATGGCGTGAGGTCCGCTCCCGGTGCACCGAGGTCTGGTACTGCCAGCCCTACGAAGACCAACGCGTGCAGCGCCTGGTGGAGCGGCATGTCCGGTTCGGGAAGACGCCGGAAGCGGCCGCCGCCTGGGTCCGGGACGTCGACGGCCCCAATGCGCGCCTGGTCCAGGAGTCCATACATCGGGCCGACGTCGTCATCCGCCCAGCCTGGACGTGACGAGGGGTGCCTTTGGGCGGGCGCCGCAGCCTCGCGTATAAAAGGACGCAGACCACCCGCACGAAAAGCAGGCCCGGCCGGACCTTCAGAAGGAGACAACGCAATGGACGCACGCCCCTCGACACTGCTGGAAGACGGAGCCTCGCTGGAGCAGGTGGGTACGGGCGCGGTCTGGGCGGAGGGTCCCGTCTGGGTCCCGGAGCGCAACGCGGTGCGCTACAGCGACGTGCGGTCCAACCGGATCCTGGAATACAGCGAAACCACCGGCGAGCTCAGCGTCTACGGCTCCGACATCGAGTTCACCAACGGCCGAGCGCTGGACGCGGACGGCTCCGTGGTGCAGTGCTCGCACGGGCGCAGGGCCGTGGAACGGGACCGCAACGGCACCGTGGAAACCCTGGTGGACCGCTTCGGCGAGGTCCGCTTCAACTCGCCCAACGACGTCGTCGTGAAGTCCGACGGCACCATCTGGTTCTCGGATCCCTCCTACGGGATCGACAACCCGGCCGAAGGCCACCCCGGCGAACTGGAGTACGGAGACCGGTACGTGTTCCGCTTTGATCCGGCCACCGGCGAGCTCACCGCGGTGATCACCGACATCATGGCCCCCAACGGCCTGGCGTTCTCCCCGGACGAATCCGTCCTCTACGTTTCCGACACCGCCGAAGAGGCCGTCTCGCCGTACGGCCCGGCGCAGTCCGAGGGCAACCCGATCCGTGCCTACGACGTCATCGAGGGCCGGCAGGCGAAGAACGGCCGGGTGTTCGTGCGCGTTGCCCCCGGTGTGCCCGACGGGTTCCGGGTGGATACGGACGGGAACATCTGGTCCTCCGGCGGCGACGGCGTGCGGGTGTTTTCACCGGCCGGCGAGCTACTCGAGCACATCCCGGTGCCCGAAACCGTCAGCAACGTCTGCTTCGGCGGGCAGGACGGCCGGACGCTGTATATGACGGCAACCACCAGCCTGTACCGGATCCGCACTACGGCCAGCGACGCCGCGGCGGCCCTGCGTACGCAGCGGTAACAACGACTGCGGCTGCGGCTGCGGCTGCGGCTGCGGCTGCGGCTGCGGCTGCGGCTGCGGCTGCGGATCAGGCAAGCAGCCGCCGCAGCCGGTATTCCAGTTTTCCGCGCCGGGTGCCGTCATCGCTCAGGTGTGCCGTGCGCTGGATGTAACCCCTGCCCCACTGTTCCAGCAGGAAGTCATCGGCGGCCCGGACATGGCCCGGCGGAAACCGGTACCGCAGCCGGGACGCCAGGGACGGCCAGTCGGCCGAGCGCAGCAGTGCGGTGGCCTCGGCCAGTGAATAGACGGTGTTGGCTTCCAGCGCCTGCACCAGCCAGTCATAGTGGTCGGCACGGCTGCGCGGATGTTCCGGCAGTTCCTGCTCGAGAACCTCGCGGAGCGCGGCAGCGGTCAGTTCATCCCCGCTCGAAGCTCCGGCGCTGCGGGCTTCCCCGCGCACCCGCTGGAGCGCAACCACGTGGTTGATGGCATCAAACTCGCGGTCCGCCAGTTCGATCAGTCCGGACGCGAGCGTGAACGCCCGGTTCACCTCCGGCGGTACCGGGCCGGTGCCTTTGTAGCGGATTTCGTGCTCGAACTCGGCCCAGGCGTGCTGGAGGATGGTGCGGAACTGCACTTCGAACCGCTGCCCGCCGAACAATTCACAGCCCGACGGCGGATTGCCGGTGGGGACCCGGAGGATGAGGTGCTGCCCGGAGTAGCCGAAATCGCCGCGTATTTTCTGCTCGGCGGACTTGTCCACGTGGTCCAGTTCTTCAAAGGTGCCGGACAACGCCTCCATGGCAGCAGGGATATCCGATTCCAGGAAGAGGATGATCCGAACGCCAATCAGGTCATCAATGTCATTGAGCCCATTGATATACCGCGGCGCTCCGTCCTCGGTCCGCCGTTCAAGCTTCTTCCCCAGCGAGTCGATGGCCTTCACCCGGTGCTGGATGTGGTGGTAGTTCAATCCGTCGTCGGCCAGCCGGGCAAGGACTGCACCGTGGATGCCCTCCTCCGCGCCCTGGTAGCGGCCCAGGTTCATTGCATAGTCGCCCAACCAGTCATTGATCCGCATGCTGTGCGTTGGCAGAAGTTCCATTGACAACCTGTTCCCCCGGCGGTCCGCCGACACGGGTGTGCGGCGTGGAGCGATTGCCTCAATTCTGTGCGGACCTCCCAAGCCCCGCAAGGGTTCGCAGAGGTGCAGGGCGACCACTGACACCGCCGCCCCGTCCCAGCCGCCGTTGCGTTACGCAGCGGGCTGCACCGCGTTTTGGACTTCGGGAAAACCCGTGATTCCATGATTTGCCCTGTTGATAAACATCGAAGTTTTTCACTTTTAGGAAACCATGATTGATCTGTTGATATTGCTGCTGCTGGTCGTCGGCATCGTCGCCGTCACTGCAAAGCTCAAAATCTCGCCGTTCCTCGCCCTCCTCGCCGCCGCCTTTATCGGTGCGTTTGCGTTTCGCCTGCCGGTTGATGAAATCATCCCGACAATTACGACGGCGTTCGGCAACACCATGGGCAACATCGGCCTGGTGATTCTTTTCGGCACGATGATCGGCGTAATCCTGGAGCGGTCCGGCGGCGCCATCGCCATGGCTGATGTGTTGATCAAGGTCCTGGGGACGCGGTTTCCGACCCTGACCATGAGCATCATTGGCTACATCGTCTCTATTCCCGTCTTCTGCGACTCCGGCTACATCATTCTCAATTCGCTGAAGAAGGCCATGGCTGAACGGGCCAAGGTATCCCTGGTCGCCATGTCCATAGCGTTGATGACCGGTCTGTATGCCACGCACACGATGGTCCCGCCCACGCCCGGACCGCTGGCCGCCGCCTCCAACCTGAATGTGGTGGACAGCCTGGGCCTGCTGATCGGCCTCGGCCTGGTGGTGGCCGCGGTTTCGGCGGGTGCCGCCCTGCTCTACGCCAACCGGTTCCTGAAAAAAGACATTGAACTGCTGCCCGTTCCGGCCGAAGAGGTGGAGGTCAGCTACGAGGACCTGAGGACACAGTATGGAACGCTGCCGAGCGGCTTTATGGCCTTCCTGCCGATCCTGCTGCCGATTACGCTGATCTGCCTGTCCTCGATAGCCAAGCTGCCCGGCGCCCCGATGGGTGAGGGCGGCCTGGCCGCAACCGCCGTCTTCGTGGGAACTCCCGTGGTCGCACTTGCGCTCGGCCTGCTGGCGGCGGTGTTCCTGCTGCGCGGCAAAGGCAGGCTCAGCACCTTCAACACCCAGATCTCGGACTCGATTGTGCTGGCGGCACCCATCCTGCTGATCACCAGTGCCGGGGCTGCATTCGGCGGGGTGCTGGGCAAGAGCTCCATCACCGCTTTCCTCTCCGACAACCTGGCAACGCTGGGCCTTGGCATTGCGGTGCCGTTCGTGATTTCAGCTGCCTTGAAGACGGCCCAGGGTTCCTCCACCGTTGCCATGGTGACGACGTCGGCCATGCTTCTGCCGCTGCTGGAACCGCTGGGACTGGCCGGCGGTGCCGGGCCCGTCCTCGCGGTCCTCGCTATCGGCGCCGGCGCCATGGTGGTGTCACACGCCAACGACTCGTACTTCTGGGTGGTCTCCCAGTTCAGCCGCATCCCGACTGCCACCGCGTACCGCACGCTGACACCGGCCACTGCCGTGCAGGGCATTGCAGGTTTCGCAGCGGTCTGGGTCCTGAGCCTGTTCCTGCTCTGAGTCGCTCGGCGACCGCTGGAAGGCGGCGGGGTACCCCGCCGGCCGATGAAGGTCCATACTTCTGCCGTAGCTGAAGCCGTAGACCTTGATTCCGGCGGTCCCGCCGGGCGCGGAGGGGAGCAGACATGTCCACAGTCCCCGGCAGCGGCGGTTCCGTCCTTCGCCGCAAGCCCATTGAGGAAATCGACGAGGAGAAAACCGGCAACAAGCTGTTCAAGAGCCTTGGCCTCTGGCAGCTGACGGCCATCGGCGTGGGCGGCATCATCGGCGTCGGGATCTTCACCCTCGCCGGACTGGTGGCCAACGGCGGTCCCGACGCCGCCCCCGTGGGCCCGGCCGTGCTGCTCTCCTTCCTGGTCGCCGGCCTGGCCAGCGCCGCGGCGGCCCTGTCCTACGCCGAGTTCGCCGGACTGGTGCCCCGCGCCGGGTCCGCCTACACCTACGGGTACGTGGCGCTGGGTGAACTGATCGGGTGGTTCATCGGCTGGGACCTGCTGCTGGAATACACCGCAATCGTGGCAGTGGTGGCCATCGGCATCTCCGGCTACTTCACCGAGTTCCTCGCCGGTTTCGGCATCGAGATGCCCATCTGGATGCAGGGAACCGGGGACACGGTGGAGGGCGGGCTGATCAACCTGCCCGCCGCCGTCGTCTGCCTGTTCATTACCTGGATCCTCAGCCGCGGCACCAAGACCTTCGGACGCTTTGAACTGGTGGCCGTGGGCCTGAAAGTCCTGCTCATCGTGTTCATCGTGGGACTGGGGTTCTTCTACATCAACGCGGACAACTACACCCCGTTCCTGCCCAGCGGTTTCGGGGCGGTGTTCACCGGGGCAGCCACCGTCTTCTTTGCCGTCTTCGGCTACGACGCCATGAGCACCGCCGCCGAGGAAGCCACGGACGGCAAGAAACACATGCCCAAAGCCATCCTGCTCTCCCTGGCCATCGCGATGGTCCTGTACATCCTCGCCACGCTGGTACTGACCGGAATGCAGAATTACCGGGACATCAGCCCGACCGCCGGTTTCGCCTCCGCGTTCCAATCCGTCGGGCTGCCCGTCATCGCCACCGTCATTTCAGCCTTCGCTGTGCTGTCCATCCTTACCGTGATGCTTACGTTCCTGCTCGGCGTGACCCGGGTGTGGTTCGCCATGAGCCGGGACGGGCTGCTTCCGGGCTGGTTCGCCGGAACGGACAAGCGGGGCACGCCGCAGCGGGTGACCTGGATCGCCGGCGGCACTTCCGCTTTACTGGCCGGATTCTTCCCCATTCGTGCCGTGGCAGATCTGACCAACATCGGCATCCTCGCCGCGTTCGTGGTGGTTTGCGTGGCAGTGATTGTGCTGCGCTACCGTCAGCCGGACGCCCCGCGGGAGTTCAGGCTCCCGCTGATGCCGTGGGTACCGGCGTTCGGCGTCCTCGCCTCGGGGTTCCTGATGCTGCAGCTGCACTGGGAAACCTGGCTGCGTTTCGGTATTTGGCTGGTCATCGGGGTGCTGGTTTACGCGTTCTACGGGTACAGGCATTCCCTGCTGAATCCAAACAGTCCGCGGCATCGGAGCCTCAAGATGAATCCCCGGCCGGAAAACTGACTGCAGGAGCTGCCAACACAGGACGAGGCGCGGCATCCTTCCTTCCAATTCAATAAATAGCGGCTATTATCTGCCTTATGGGTTCCGAAAAAATGGACCCTCAGTTGGGGAGAATAACCGAATGGGCAGTCAGTCTCAGGCCATGCCTTCTGCACCGAGGCGGTCCACCATGCTTTTCCGCCGTGCCCGCAGCGGGCTCGTACTGATTGCGGCTTTCTGGCTATGGATGCTTTTTGGCGCCGCGGACTTTGTCGCCGCCCTTTTCGGTTCACCCATACATGCTGCTCTTGCCGTGTTTGCCCTCAGCACGCTCACGCTCATTTCGCTGCTTTTCCTCCCGATCTGTATTGCGTACCTCGTGCTCAACCGGCCGAAGGGACACGCAGCACCATCTGCTGCACCGCAGGCCGGGGAGGCACACGGCAACGGCCTGGCGCCCGTAATCCGGATGATGCCCCGCCGCGCCGCCGTCCACGGTGCCGCCCTGACCAGCCGTGCCGCGGTCCGTGGCGCTGCCCTCACCAGCCGTGCCGCCGCCAAATGGCGGGACCGCGCTTCCTAGCCTGCACCGACGAGGCAGCCCCAACGGCAGGAATGTCAGAGGCGGTTGCCATTGTGGAGGTCATGAGTTCCTCACTGGGCACCCGAATGCCCTCCGCCCCCGCCGGCCCTGTCACCCACGCCCGCTACCGCCGGGAACCCTACGTCCGCTGCCGGACGGGAAACGGCAGCGTTGATGGAAAGGCCGTGGCCTGGACACGCACGGAGGTCCTCCTGCACTGGATTGACGACGACGGCCAGGCCCATAACCGGTGGACTCCGGCTTCCACTGTGCGCCGGATTGCCCGGGACGATTCCGCCTGGCGCGACCCTTACGACGACTTCCGGTTCTATTACCAGTCCTCCCCCGCCGCCGCCTGACCCTCCCCGGATTCGCCCTGCCCCGGATTCGCATGGAAGCAGCGCTGCGCTGCCGGTGCCCTCTTGACCCCTCACTGCAGAAAGGGACTGATGGAAGGGTGCGGCGTAACCGCCGCACCCGGAACTCTGTTCCGGCGGTGTTTGCGGCAGGACGTTGACGCATGGACTTTCAGCATTTGATCGAATCCGTGGGGGAATTGATGGACCTGGCGGGAGTAGCCGCCATCGTCCTGGGTGCCGTGGCAGCCACCATCGCTGCTGCCGCCGCTGCGATGCGCCGGCGCGGCCCGGTCTATGAGGAATACCGGCAGCGGCTGGGGCGAAGCATTCTGCTCGGACTGGAGTTATTGGTGGCTGCAGACATTATCCGCACGGTGGCTGTGACCCCTACCTTCGAGTCGGTGGGAATACTCGCCATAATCGTGCTTATCCGCACGTTTTTAAGTTATTCGCTGCAGCTGGAAGTCACCGGTTCCCTGCCATGGAAGCGTCCGGCAGGAGAACTCAAGAACAAGAACGAATAACGGTTCGATAAACACAGCCGCGGGCCTTGACTTGGGTACGCCACCCAATATCGTTCTCGGCATGATCAATCCAGTCTCGATTCTTCCGTCTGTTCTTTCTGCCTCCGAATTCAGCACAACTACGCAGGAAACAACCATTGGGGTCGGCGCCCTCGTTGGCTCCATGCTCGTGTTCGGCATCATCGGCTTCGTTATCAGCGGCCTGGCCATGATGGGGATGTTCAAGAAGGCCGGCCGCAAGACCTGGGAAGCCTTTATTCCCGTCTACTCCACGGTTGTGCTGTTCCGCATCGCCGGCATGTCCGGCTGGTGGATCCTGGCCCTCGCAGTGCCGGTCCTGAACATCGTGGCAGCCGTGCTCCTGGCGATCAACCTTGCGAAGGTGTTCGGCCAGGGCGTCCTGATTGCCGTCTTGATCATTTTCTTCGGCCTCTTTGTGTACTTCTACCTTTCCTACGGCTCCGCCCGGTACTTCGGCCCGCAGGCCAGCAAGGGTCCCTTCGACCTGGCCAAGAACCCGAACCAGCCCGCTTACGCGCCGGCCGGACACTAACCCACACCCCGCCCGTACAAGGCGCGCATCCCCCGGGGATGCGCGCCTTTTCTTTGCGCTTTGCACCGGCACCAGTCGGCGGGACACGGGATTTCACCGCTGCTCAGGCTTCCCCCGAAGAATTGTTAGGCACGCCGAACTTAAGGTGTTAGGTTGCTGTCATGGCCCGTACCGTCCAGCTCCCCGACACCCCGCGCCCCGCAACGCGCCCCCGCCATATCCTGTGGCTGCTTGGCCCCGCACTGGTAGCCGGGGTCGCCTACCTGGATCCCGGCAACGTTGCCAGCAACATGACTGCAGGGGCGAAGTTCGGCTACCTACTGGTCTGGGTGGTGGTGACGGGCAACGTGATGGCGTGGCTGATCCAGTACCTCTCGGCCAAGCTGGGCCTGGTCACCGGCCGCAGCCTGCCCGAACTCCTCGGGGAACGCATCGGACTCAGACCTGCCCGGCGGCTGTACTGGCTGCAGGCTGAACTCGTCGCGATGGCCACTGATGTCGCGGAGGTGATCGGCGGCGCCGTCGCGCTCTGGCTGCTCTTTGATCTTCCGCTGTTCCTGGGCGGCATCATTACCGGCGCCATCTCCATGGTGGTGCTGCAGTTGCAGAACAGCGGCCGGCACCGGAGCTTCGAGTACGTCATCGTCACGCTGATGCTGGTGATCGCCGTCGGCTTCACGGCCGGCGTCTTCCTCAACCCGCCCGACGGCGGCTCCGTGGTCGAAGGCCTGGTGCCTCGCTTCGAAGGCAGCGAATCGGTGCTCCTCGCTGCATCCATCCTGGGCGCGACCGTGATGCCGCACGCCATTTATGCGCACTCCGCCCTGACCCGGGACCGCTTCCCCGGACGCACCGCTTCCCTCACCACCACCCGGCTGATCAAGGCCACCAAATGGGACGTGACCATTGCCCTGGCCGTGGCGGGCTCGGTGAACCTGGCCATCCTGCTGCTCGCCGCCGGTTCGCTGCAGGGTGTGGAAGGGACCGATACCCTCGAGGGCGCCCATGCCGCCATTGCCGCCTCGCTGGGCTCGGTGGTGGCCACCCTGTTCGCTGTAGGACTGCTCGCATCCGGCCTGGCCTCGACGTCGGTGGGCGCGTATGCGGGTGCCGAAATCATGCAGGGCCTGCTGAAGGTGCGCATCCCCATGCTGCTGCGCCGCCTGATTACCCTGCTCCCCGCGCTGGCGATCCTCGCCGTCGGCATCGATCCCACCTGGGCCCTGATCCTCAGCCAGGTGATCCTGTCCTTCGGCATTCCGTTCGCTTTGATTCCGCTGGTCTGGCTGACTGCGCAGCGGGACCTGATGGGGAGCCACCGCAACCATTGGTGGACCACGGGCCTGGGCGTGCTGGTTTCGGTGCTGCTCGTTGGGCTGAACGTCACCCTGCTGGTACTGACCTTCACCGGCGCCTGAGGCTAGCCGTTCAGCGACCCCTCCACCAGTGCGGTGGCGATGCTGTCGGCATCCGCCTGAGCCGCGAGATACCGCTCCGCGTCCAGCGCAGCGGAGCAGCCGGTGCCCGCAGCGGTAATCGCCTGCCGGTAGCGGTGGTCCACGGCGTCGCCGCACGCGAAGACCCCGTCCAGGTTGGTCTGCGTGCTCGGAGCCGCGACCCTGATGTACCCCTCCGGATCCAGATCCACTTGTCCCGCCAGGAGATCGGTACGCGGGGCATGGCCAATGGCGACAAAAACCCCCTGCGCCGGCAGATTCCGCGTGGCGCCGGTGACGGTGTCCGTAAGGGTCATGCCCGTGACCTTGTCCGTCCCGTGGATCGCAGTGACCTCGCTGTTGAACTCAAAGTGGATCTTCGCGTGGTCCCGGGCCCGCTGGGCCATGATGCGGGAGGCACGCAGCGTGTCCCGGCGTACGACGACGGTCACCGACGCCGCGAAACGGGTCAGGAACAGTGCCTCCTCCATGGCTGAATCCCCGCCGCCGACCACCACGATGTCCTGGTTGCGGAAGAAAAAGCCGTCGCAGGTGGCGCACCAGGAAATGCCCCGGCCGTTGAGCTGTTTTTCCTCCGGCAGCCCCAGCTCCTTATAGACGGAGCCGGTGGCGAGGATGACGCTGCGGGCCTTGTAGGTTTCCCCGCTGCCCGTGGCCACCCGCTTGGTGTGGGCACCCAGCTCCACTGACACGGCGTCGTCGTACTCCACCAGGGCGCCGAATTTCTCCGCCTGCCTGCGCAGGTTCTCCATCAGGTCGGGCCCGAGGATACCGTCGGGAAAACCCGGAAAGTTCTCCACCTCCGTGGTGTTCATCAGGGCGCCGCCGGCGGTGACGGAGCCCGCGAGGATGCGGGGTTTCAATCCGGCCCGGGCGGCGTAGATCCCTGCGGTGTAACCGGCCGGACCGGACCCGATGATCAGGACGGAATCTGTACCCATCTGCTCTTCCCTTCGCTGCAGCGGTCCTTCAAGTCTGTCGGGGAGGAGGCTAGGGTCGGTAGCCCGGGCGCATTAAGCGGTGCCGGAATCGGCAAAGGAGCCAGTAGTGGCAGCGGCACTCAAACCCATTGAACTGATCCAGCTTCCCCGCGGCGTGATTGATGCGCTTGCCGCCGGTGACCTGCCCGGCGCCAACCGGCAGGCGCCTCTGGAGCTTACCGAGCACTTTTCCCAGGACCGGCAGCCGCTGTGGCGTATCCGGAGCGCGCAGCTGGAAGAGAATCCCGGGGACGCGGCCTGGATTACCCGCGCCATCTTTGACCCCGGACTGGGCCGGGCGGTGGGCCTGGCCGGGTTCCACGGCCCTCCGGACGGCAACGGCACGGTGGAAGTCGGGTACTCGGTGGACCCGGCCTACCGGCGGCAGGGCTACGCCCGTGCCGCACTGGAGGCGCTGCTTGCCGTGGCTGCCGGGGAACCCTCGATCCGCACCGTTCGGGCAACCATCAGCCCGGATAACGGTGCCTCCCGGCGGCTGGTGGAACAGTACGGGTTCGTGGCCACAGGTGAGCAATGGGATGACGAGGACGGGCTGGAGATCGTTTATGAACTCCCGGCGGGAGGCGACTGACGCCGGTCCGCTAGGATCGCTCGAATGACAACCTGGACAGAGATCACGGCCGCCGTCACGGTGGCTCTGGGCGGAGACAAGGCCGCAGGACAGCAGGCACTGCTGGCGTGCTGGGAGGATACGGTGCCGGACCAGCACGCCTATCGATGCGTCCTGGCGCACTACCTCGCGGACTCGGAAACGGACCTCGACGCGGAGATCTCATGGGACGAGGCCGCCCTTGCGGAACATGCCGGGGTCAGCGACGAAGATCTTGCACCGTTGGGCATCCCGTCGGCGGGAGGTTTCGCTCCTTCGCTGCATTTGAATCTCGGGGACGGCTACCTGCGGCGCGGCGAGCCCGGGCGTGCGCGCGGCCATCTGGAACAGGGCCTGGCCCTTGCCGAGGAGCTCGGGAGCGAAGGCTACGGTGCCATGATCCGCTCCGGCCTGCAGAACCTGGGCACCCGCATCGAAGCGGCAGCCGATACCGGGACCGCCGCATGATTGCCGGGAACCTCTTCGCGCAGCAATCCACGCTCACCACGAACCGCCTGCGGCTCGAGCCGCTGGGACCGGAGCACTTCGACGGCGCGTGGGCGGCACTGCAGGATCCGGAGGGCCGCAGGCTGACCGGCACCCACGCGGTTTTCACTCCGGAGCAGATCCGGAGCTGGCTGCAGACCCGCGCCGGTGAAGCAGACCGGGCGGACTGGGCAATAATCCGGGCCGAGGACGGTGTTTATGTGGGCGAGGTAGTGCTGAATGACCTGGACCCGGACAACGAGTCGATAGGGTTCCGCATCGCTTTGTCCTCCCCGAAGGTCTTCGGACTGGGCTACGGCACGGAAGCCACCCGCGCGGTGCTGAGCCATGCCTTTGACGACCTCGGACTGCACCGGATTGAACTGGAGGTCTTCGAGTTCAACCCGCGGGCACGGCGTGTGTATGAAAAGTGCGGGTTTGTGGTGGAGGGCCGGCGCCGAGAAGCGCTGCACTGGGACGGGGAATGGGTGGACGCGATCTCGATGGCCGTCCTTGCCGACGACGCCCGCCCCTGACGCTCAGCCTGGCGCTCAGCGGATACGGGAACGGATCCGCAGCGCCGCCAGCAGGACGAAGACCACCACCATGGCCGCGAGTACAGCCACAACGTAGCCGGTGGGCACTGACCAGTCCCCCACCTGTGCAGTAATGCCGAAAATGTCCTGCACCGCGGCCACCGCTTCGGGCTGGTCCGTCACGGCGTCCATGGGTCCGGCGGTCATTTCCTGGCGCACCACCATGGAGGCCTGCATAAAGGGCAGCGCGCTGACGAAGTTTTTTACACCCTCGGGAAAAGCCCCCACCGGAATGTAGGAGCCGGCAGCGAAGCCGAGGATGGTGCCTACCAGTGTGGACAGTGCCGCGAAAGAACCCGGGGTACGGACGAAGGTGACGATGAAGGCGCTCAATGATCCGAACGCGATGCAGCTGAGCACCAGGTAACCGTAGGTGCGGGCCAGCCGGCCCGCCGTGAGCACCACGCCGTCCACCGCGGCCAGGTATCCCAGGCTCACGGCCAGCACCACTGTGGTCATGATCAGCGCGATCGCGACGGTGGAGAGCAGATACCCCAGGACCAGCTGCCCGCGGCTGATCGGGGACACCAGGAAGTCCCGGAAACGCCCGCTGGCGGTGTCATCCACGATCACGTTCACGGCGGCGAGCCCCGTGGTGATTGCGGTGATACCCACGATCCCGGCGAACATCCACGCGTCCACAAAACCCTTGATGTCCTCCTCGGCGGCCTGCGGAAACATTTCCGCCAGGCCTTCGGTCTGCTGGTTGCCCAGGAACAGGGTGTAGAGCAGGAACAGGACCAGTGCGCCGAGGAGGGAAAAGAACAGGTTGAGCCGGTCACGGAAGTACAGGCGTAGGTTCCGGCCGGTGATGTCCAGGACTACGTTCATCCTGCTTCCCCCTGCCGGCCGGTCAGGGCCAGGAAGACGTCGTCCATGGTCCCGTGGCGGAATTCGAAGTCCAGGACGCTGTCGCCGTGCGCCGCGAGGAGACGGCGGGCGGTATCGGAGCGGTCTACCCGCAGCCGCAGCACGTTGCCGTCCACCCCGGCGACATCGACCCCGGCGTCGCGGGCCAGGGACGTCAGCGCCTGCGGGTCGGAGGAGGTGATGGAGAGGATGCTGCTGCTGTATTCGGCGCGCAGCGTGGTGGGCGTGCCGTCGGCAATGATCTGCCCCTTCTCAATCACGCAGACCCGGTCCGCTTCCTCGGTTTCCTCCATGTAATGGGTAGTCAGGAAAACGGTGAGGCCGTGGTTTTCCCGCAGGTCGTGGATGGTGGACCAGACGAGGGCACGGCTGGCCGGATCCAGGCCGGCGGTGGGTTCGTCCAGGAAGATGATCGACGGCGAGTGCAGCAGCGCCCGGGCGATGTCCACGCGGCGTCGTTCTCCGCCGGAATAGGTGGCATAGCGCCGGTCGAGGAATTCCCCCAGGCCGACCATCCGGCCCAGCTCATCAATGCGGGCATTATTGGCCGCTTTGTCGGGTGAATAGAACCGTGCCCGGGTTTGAAGGTTTTCCCGGCCGGTGAGGATCGGATCCAGCATCGAATCCTGGAACACCACCCCAATGGCTTCACGGACGCCGCCGCCGCTGCCGCGGACGTCGTGCCCGGCTACCTCGACAGTGCCGGCGTCGAACGGCAGGACAGTGGTCAGGCAGGAAATGGTGGTGGACTTCCCCGCACCGTTGGCACCCAGGAAGGCGAAAACGCTCCCTGGCTCCACGTCAAAGGACAAATCGTCCACAGCCGCCACCCGGCCGAAGCGTTTGGTCAATCCCCGAACGGAGATTGCGGCATCCGTAGTTCCCAATTGGCTCCCCTAGCTTTTTGCGGTTCTATGCATCCAGGAGCAGGTCGTCGAATTCCAGTGGAGTCACCGTGTTGTTTTCCCAGTCCGAGCGAAGTATCGCATAGGCCACGGAGGCAAGCCGGGTGCCGTCCGCCGTCGGCCACGCCTGCCGGTAGTGGGCCTCTTTGACGAACCCTGCCCGCAGGAACGTTTTACGCATGGCAATGTTGTCTTCCCGTGTCTGGCCTTCAAACCGGACAATATCCGGCAATTCGGTGAAGGCCAGCCGACACAAGGCCCGAACCACCTCCACGCCCAGTCCGCGGCCGCGCTGGCTTTCCGCCAGGCGAAGGTCAAAGACAGGGTTGTCGTCCTCAAGGTCCTCCAGGACCACCAGCCCAATGTCTTTGCCGCCGTGCTGCACCCAGTACCCCTGGGATTCCTTGCTCCAGAAGTGCCCCTCCGCCACCCGCTTGTTCGCCTGGAACTCGTCGGGCGCCGTATTCACATGGAAGGGGAACCGGTTTGAGGCCAGGAAGGCAGTGACCGCACTGGCGTCGTCAGGGGTCATCCTGCGGAAGGTGGTGGACATGCGGGAAGTGTAGCGTGCGGGGTTCTAGAGCGCGCCGATCCGGTCCTGGCTTCCGGTCAGGGCGGACTTTTCGGCTTCTTCTTCGAGGCGGAGGCGCCAGCCGCGCGGGGGCGGCCAGGAGATACCCCACAACTCAAGCTGCTGTTTGGTGAAACCACCTGCAGGAGTACGTGCTGCTTCTATTTCTTCACGGGTCGGCATTGGCAAATCATGACACGCACCCCGGATTATGTCACCGGTAAATCAAACATTTCCGGCACCGTTCTTTTATTCCGCTATTGACGGACCGAGTGGGTGCCGCGATCCTGCGGCAATCCGCGGTTTTTCAGGAGTATTTCAAGATAAAAGGGACTCCCGGTATCGCTAAAGAATTATATTAGGGACTTCCGGTACCGCTAATTCAACCCTTACTGATGAGTGGTTACCATAATCAATTGCCAGCCTTCCGGAACCTGGGCCTGGAGTGCTTCCCGGGCTTCGAGGAATCCCTCCCCCTCGGCTTCCAATTCCCGGGTTTCGATAGGACGCATGATGCCAGTGACTTTCATGCTTTCAGCCTAGGCGCGGTACGGGTCCCCTGCCCGCATGAAGCGTGTTGTGTCTAACACCCCTGGCCTGCTGATGGCCCGGCACCGGTCTCCGCCGCGGAACGCCCGGTCACCGGGAAATGCGGCTAGGCGAGGTTTGCCGGCTCGTTAGGCACGGGCTGATCCTGCACGGCGGGATTTCCTGGCACACCCAAGGAGGAAACTACGCGGTGAATGCCTACGAGGAGCATCGAAACACCTGCGATGGCGACGACCACACCCAGATACAGGAACATCACGCTGTTATGCGAATCGGAATAAGCACCTGATGACATCAGGACATCCATGGCCGAAAAGAGGATAAAGAGGGCACCGAGGAGCAGAATCGCGCCGCCCCAGGAGATGAGCGCTGCACTCTGCTTGAAGTTGTTCATGAACCAACTCTATCGGTCCCTCCGGGACGCCCCGTCACGGAAGGACCGCTCCGGACAAAGCAAAAACCCCCGGTTTCCCGGGGGTTTTCCTGTGGAGCTTAGGGGAATCGAACCCCTGACCTTTTCATTGCGAACGAAACGCTCTACCAACTGAGCTAAAGCCCCAAACTGCACCGCGCGGCGTCGTACCCGGTCCGAACTACGGATCGAAACGCGAACAACCGACCCCGCTAGGCTACACCGATTCTAAACACGTGCTCGGGCCCGCACCAAACCCCCGGCACCCTAGGAATGCCTCGGGACCCTCGCTACCGTCGAGGAACCGGCACGGTTCGCCCGCGGAGAGCGGTCCTGCGCAAAGCACACCGGAACCAAGGAGAATGCCATGGCCCTGATCACCGAAATGCTCGAAAACCATCCCGCCGGCCCCCGCACATCGGATCCCCGCCTCCTGGTCGAGTGCCTGCTGGCCTGCGGTGAATGTGCCCAGGTCTGCAATGCCTGCGCGGACGCCTGCCTGAGCGAGGAAATGGTGGGCGAGCTGGTCAGCTGCATCCGCATCGACCTGGACTGTGCCGAGATCTGCGCGACCACGTCCGCAGTGCTGTCCCGAACAGGTGCCACGGGGCCGGCGACCGCCAGCCTGCTGCATGCCTGCATTGCAGCCTGCGCCGCGTGTGCCGAGGAATGCCAGCAGCACGCCGCCATGCACCCGCATTGCCGGATCTGCGCGGAAGCCTGCCGCCGCTGCATCAACGCCTGCGAAAAACTGCTGACCTCACGCGGTTAGTGCGCCAGCACCATTCCCCGGACATAGGCCGCCTGCCCCACGTGCTCAAGGCAGTCCGCGAAGGTGCTCACCAGCCGGACGCCCAGCGTGACCGGCGGATCCCAGGCCCGGTCCACGATCCGGCCCAGGTCCTCGCCCGACAGTCCCGAGACGAAGGCCTCGGTGCGGGAATGCACGTCGTCGTAATAGCCCAGCAGCAGCTCCGCGGAGTGCACCTGGACCAGCGCCACCTGCTCGGAGGTATGCCCGTAGCCGGTGTCCTCCACCGCCAGCGGCAGCCCCAACCTTTTGGCCCAGCCGTCGGCGGTCCAGGCCTGCTCCTGCCCCGACACCTCGGCAATCTGGTGGTCCTCCACCCGGCTCAGGTGCCAAATCAGCCAGGCAATGGAGTTTCCGTCCGGATAGGGGCGGTGATTCAGTGCACCGGCGTCGAGGTTGTTCACTGCCCGCCGGACTGCGCCGGGGAGCCGTCCGAAGGCATCGATAAGGAGATCGCTTTCGTCCATCGCGGCAGGCTCCCTCAGGGTTGGCGGCAGGATTTTGCCATCGTTTCACGCCGGTCCGGCGTCCGGGAAGAGGCCGTTTGAGGGCCGCCGCAGAAAACAGGCCGCGGACCGGTTCCTTCCTCGCCGCGCAGTCCTAAAATGGCTCGCATGAGCTGGACAGATGAGCGTCCCGCATGGCTTCCGCCCATTCCCTCGCCGCACCGCGGCCAGGCTCGGATTGTTCTGGGAATGATCTTGGTCTGCAGCACCATGCTGGCCAGCCTCGTGGTCGCTTCCTTCGGTGCGCTGCTGAGCATGTACATCCTCTGGCCGCTCACGGGCGGGCTGCTGCTGCTGATGTCCGGGCTGCTCAGCCGCCGCCGCGGCGTGTAACGGCCGGCCCGTAACGGGGCATCCGGCGCCTCCCGTCACGGCACGGCAACGCAGGGCCGTGCGCTTAGGATTGGCCCATGACACCCCCTGAGCCAACCGGAGCCGGCTCCCAGTCGCAGACCCTCTCCCGCGGCATCCGCGCCCTGGAACTCCTCGCGGACGCGGAGGGCGCCCTGAGCATTGCCGAACTCTCCGAACGACTTGGGGTACACCGCTCCATCGCCTACCGGATCCTGCGGACTCTGGAATCCCACTCCCTGGTGATGCGCGACGACGCCGGCCGGGTTTCGGCCGCGCCCGGCCTCGCGGCGCTGGCGCGGGGCGTGTCGCGGGACCTGCAGTCGGCGGCGCTGCCCGAGCTCGGCGTGCTGGCCAACGAGCTGTCCATGACGGCCTTTGTTGCGGTCTGGGACCGGCAGAACTGCGTCACCCTGATGACCGTGGAACCCACCCACAGCCGCACCGCCCTCATCCAACGCCCGGGTACCCGGCACTCCTTCACTGCCGGCGCTCCCGGGATCGCGATCCAGTCCGCCATGACGGAAGAGCAGTGGGACCGGCTGGCCCCGGGGCAGAAGTACCGCAGCGAAAGCCGTGTGGCCCGTGAGCGCGGCTACGCCGTCAGCCACAACGAGGTCATCGAAGGGGTTTCCGCCGTTGCCGCTCCGGTTACTGCCGCAGGCCAGCTGCCCGCCGCGGTGTCGGTGGTGTACTTCGGCTCCGGTAAGGACGAAGACGCCATGGGACTGCGGCTGGCCGAAACCGCCCGGCGGATTGAAGCGGCCCTCCGCTGAGAGCCTCGCCGGGAAAATTTAGGTAAGCATTATCTTGCTGGAAACTGCTCCGCAACCGGCCTAAAACTGAAGGCATGAGGAGCAGCAGAATACCCAGGATCCCGGACGCGGTGCGCCGCTATCCGCTGGTGTTCGCCACACTGCTGGTCGGCTTGGCGGTCCTTGCCCTGCTCGCCGTTGACGCCGGTACCGCCGCGGCCTGGACGGCAAGCCTGTACGCGGGCGCCGTGGCACTGCAGACCGCCGCGGGGATGGTCCGGAACATCCGTGCCGGCAACTGGGGTTTGGACATCCTGGCCGTCATTGCCATCCTCAGCACCATCGCCGTTGGCGAATACCTCGCCGCGCTGATCATCGTGCTGATGCTTTCCGGCGGCGAGGCGCTGGAGGATTATGCCGCCGGCCGGGCCCGCAGCGAGCTTGATGCCCTGTTGGAACGCGCACCCCAGCAGGCCCACCGGCTGGAAGCGGACGCCGTCGTCGACCTTGCCGCCACCGAGGTCCGGCCCGGCGACATCCTGCTGGTCCGGCCCGCCGAGCTGGTGCCTGTGGACGGCATCCTGCTGGATCCGGCCGCGGAGTTCGATGAATCCTCACTCACGGGCGAATCCCTGCCCGCCCTGCGCAGCGCCGGGGAGACGGTGCTCAGCGGGTCGGTCAACGGCACCGCTGCCGTCCGTATCCGTGCCACGGCGACGACGGCGGACAGCCAGTACCAGCGGATTGTGGCCCTGGTGCAGGAGGCCGCGGCGTCGCGGGCACCCTTGGTGCGGCTGGCGGACCGGTACGCCCTTCCGTTCACCGGGCTTTCCCTGCTGATTGCCGGCGCTGCCTGGCTGGCCAGCGGCGATCCCGGCCGCTTTGCGGAGGTACTGGTCCTGGCCACCCCCTGCCCGTTGCTGATCGCTGCCCCGGTGGCCTTTATGGGCGGCATGAGCCGGGCTGCCCGGCACGGCATCATCGTCAAGGGCGGCGCCACCTTGGAACAGCTTGCCCGGATCCGCACGGCCGCCTTCGACAAGACCGGCACGCTGACCGTCGGCCGGCCGGAACTGGTGGCAGTGCATCCGCAGCCGCCGTTCACGGAGGATGAGCTGCTGGCCCTGGCTGCGTCCGCGGAGCAGTATTCCTCCCATGTGCTGGCCGCCGCTGTCCAGTCCGCGGCCACCGCGCGGGGGCTGGCTTTGCTGCCGGCCCACTACGCCTCGGAGGCGGCGACCAACGGGGTGGAAGCGCTGATCGGCGGCCGCAGGATCCGGGTGGGCAAGCAGCGGTTCATTGCCGGCACGGGCGCGGACCCGGCGGAACAGCCGCTGCGGCCCGGCGAACTCGCCGTCTATGTCGGGGTGGAGGGCAGCTTCGCCGGCACCTTGGTGCTTAGCGATACCGTGCGCCCCAATGCCGCGGCCACGCTCACGGACCTGCGGCGGCTGGGAGTCCGGTCCACGGTGATGCTCACCGGTGACGCCGCCGGAACCGCGCACAGCGTCGCCCACGAGCTGGGCATTACGCAGGTCTCCTCCGGTTTGCTGCCGGCGGACAAGGTCCGGGCGGTTGCCGCCCTGCCCGACCGGCCGGTCCTGATGGTGGGCGACGGCGTCAATGACGCACCGGTGCTGGCCGCGGCCGACGTCGGCATTGCCATGGGTGCCAGGGGTTCCACCGCTGCGGGCGAGTCCGCCGACGCGGTGATTGCCGCCGACGACCTCTCCCGCGTGGCCGTCGCCGTCGACATCGGCCAGCACACGCTCCGGGTGGCGCTGCAGAGCATCCGGCTCGGCATCGCGCTGAGCGTGGCCCTGATGCTGGTGGCAGCCTTCGGGTACATTCCGGCGGTCGCCGGTGCCCTGACCCAGGAATTGGTGGATTTGGCCGCCATCCTCAATGCCCTGCGCGCCCTGCACGGGGCTGGACGCCGTCCCGCTCGCGGCTCCGAGCGGCACGGGGACCGGCGGGCAGGGATAATGGGCAGTGGCCGCCGCCCGGTGCCCGGCCGTTGACGGGTTTTTTGGTTTAGACGCTAGGGGAATGTCCATGACGTTGGTCGACAATGCGGTGTATGTGAACGGCAAGCGCCACCATAACCCGGACAGCCTGGATGAAACGTTCGAACTGACCCGCAGCTCCGGCGGCATGGCATGGATCGGCCTGTACCGCCCGGACGAGGTGGAGCTGCTGGCCGTCGCCGAGGAGTTCGGCCTGAACCTGCTTATTGTCGAAGACGCGCTGGCCGGCCACCAGCGCTCGAAGCTCGAGCAGTACGGTGACCAGCTGTTCCTGGTGCTCCGGCCCGCCCGCTACCTGGACGACGTCGAACGCGTCGAGTTCGGTGAGCTGCACCTGTTTGTGGGCCCCAACTTCGTCGTGACCGTCCGGCACGCCGAATCACCGGACCTGACCCGTGTCCGCAAGCGGCTGGAACAGGAGCCGGACCTGCTGGCACTTGGCCCGCAGGCCGTGCTCTACGCGGTGCTGGACCAGGTGGTGGATGAATATGCTCCCGTCGCGGCCGGGCTGGAGAACGACATTGACGAGATTGAGGACCAGTTGTTCGGCGGCGACGCCGAGGTGTCCCGCCGCATCTACGAGCTCTCCCGCGAAGTCATCCAGTTCCACCGGGCCATCAGTCCGCTGGAAAACGTGGTGGGCGAACTGCGCCAGAACGCGGAGCAGTACGGCATCCCGGCGGACCTGCATGACAACCTCGGGGACGTGCTGGACCATGTGCTGCGCCTGATTGACCGGGTCAACGCATACCGCGCCATCCTGGACAACGCACTCACCCTGTCCTCGACACTTGCCTCCAACCGCCTCGCGGAGACGAGCATTGAACAGAACGAACAGGTGAAGCGGATTTCCTCGTGGGCTGCCATCCTCTTTGCCCCCACCCTGGTGGGCACCATTTACGGCATGAACTTTGAACACATGCCCGAACTCGGCTGGCAGTTCGGCTATCCGCTGGCCATCGTGGCGATGTTCGGGATGGGCGCCATCCTGTACGTGACCTTCAAACGGAACAAGTGGCTCTGATGCGGCTACTGCTCCCCGTGCTGGCGGGCGCGCTGCTGCTGAGCGCCTGCGGGAACAACGCCGGTGCTTCCCCGGATCCCGGCGGGAGCGGCGGGAGTTCGGCCGCCGATGTGACCGGGCCGTGGGGCGACGTCGATAATCCGGACGCACCGTCCCTGGACTTCAGCCCCGACGGGCGGGTCAGCGGCACGGACGGCTGCAACCGTTTGATGGGGCACTGGAGCGTCTCCGGCAACCGCGTCACCCTCCGGGACATGGCCACCACCCTGATGGCCTGCCCGCCCGGAATGGACACATGGCTCGCCGCGGGTGCCGCGGCCGACGTCGACGGCGGCACCCTGCGGATCTATGACCAGGCCGGCAACGAAATCGGCGTCTTGGAACGGTAGGGCGCTAGTGCCGGGACTGCTGCTTCGGCGAGCCCTCCACGTGCAGGTCGTTGCCCTTGGTTTCCTTCACCATGGTCACGGCCACAAAGGACACCACGCACAGCACCATGATGTAGAGGCCGATGGACGGCGACCAGCCGGTCTCGTTCAACAGCGCCTGGGCAATGGTCGGCGCGAACGCCCCGCCCAGGATGGCCCCGAGGGCGTACCCGATGGAGACACCCGAGTACCGCACCCGGGCCGGGAACATCTCGGCATACATCGCTGACTGCGGACCGTAGGACAGGCCCAGGCCGATGGTCAGGACGAAAATCGCCACCGCGAACAGCACAATGTTGGTGGTGTCGATGAGCAGGAACATCGGGACCGACCACAGGAACACCCAGGCGTAGCCGATCTGGAAGGTGCGGACCCGGCCGATCCGGTCGGAAAGGATCCCGCCGTAGAGCGTGAAGATCAGCCAGCCGAAGGATCCCAGCGTGGTGGCCAGCAGCACCGAGGGCCGGTCCATTCCCAGGCCGCCCGCGGCCGGCTTACCGGTGGCGTAAGAGGCGAAGAAGGCGATGACCAGGTACCCGGCCGCATTGTTGGCAATGAAAATCAACGCACTGAGGATCACCTCGCGGCTGTTGTGCCGGAACAGCTGGCTCAGCGGAGCGGACGATTCCTTCTTCCGCTCCTGGATCTCCTTGAAAATGGGGCTCTCGGCCACCGAGCGGCGGATGAAGTAGCCGACAATGATCAGTACCACCGAGACCAGGAACGGGATCCGCCAGCCCCAGGCCAGGAAGTCCTCCTCGCTCAGGCTCGTGCTCAGCACGTACATTACGAACGTCGCCAGGATCATGCCCACCGGCACGCCGATCTGCGGGTAGGCGCCGAAGAGACCGCGCTTGCCCGCCGGGGCGTGTTCCACCGAGAGCAGGGCGGCCCCGCCCCACTCCCCGCCGGCGGAGAAGCCCTGCATGATGCGCAGCACAATCAGCAGGATCGGACCGGCGACGCCGATCTGCGCGTAGGTGGGCACCACACCGATCAGGGCGGTGGAGATACCCATCATGACCAGCGTGAACACCAGCATTTTCTTCCGGCCGATCCGGTCTCCCAGATGTCCGGCGACGACGGCGCCCAGGGGACGGAACAGGAAACTGATGCCGATGGTCGCAAAGGAGACCACCTGGCCCAGCGGGCCGTCGTTGATGGGACCGAAATACAGGGTGGCCAGCACCAGGCCGGCAGCCTGGGCGTAAATGAAGAAGTCGTACCACTCGATAGTGGTGCCGACCAGGGTTCCGGCGAGGACCTTGCGTTCCTCCCGGCTCATCCGGCCGGAGGAAGGCACGGCGGACGCGGCATTGACACTCATCTAAAACTCCATTGTTTTGAGACGGACAGTGACGTGGAAAACGGACCCGGTCCCCGCAGCCGGATGCTGGCATCGTACGCCCGCCCCGGCGTCGGGCACCTTACCCGGACCGGCGAGTTTCAGGACATCACGGAATTCCCCCGGGGGAACCGCCCGGGGTATGCCGCACAGGGAAGAAAGGTCCACAATAGACTTCGGCTCTTTTCCGCCCTCACCGCTTTCTCGACCGAACGGCAGCAACGCATCTTGAACACCTCCCAGCCGGACCTTAAACCGTGGCCGGCGCTCTGGTCCCTGGTCATCGGGTTCTTCATGATCCTGGTGGACTCCACGATCGTAAACATCGCCACCCCCGCCATCATGGCGGACCTGGGCGCAGGACTCGACCAGGTGATCTGGGTGATCAGCGCCTACCTGCTGGCCTACGCCGTGCCGCTGCTGATTACCGGCAGGCTCGGTGACCGGTTCGGCCCGCGCCGGGTCTATCTGATCGGACTGGTGGTCTTCACACTCTCCAGCCTCTGGTGCGGCTTTGCGCACAGCGTGGACGCGCTGATCCTCGCCCGTGTGGCCCAGGGCTTCGGCGCTGCGCTGATGACCCCGCAGACCATGTCCGTGATTACCCGGATCTTCCCGCCGGACAAGCGCGGCACCGCACTGGGCCTCTGGGGCGCAACCGCCGGCGTCGCCACCCTCGTGGGTCCGATCCTGGGCGGTGTGCTGGTAGACGGACTGGGCTGGGAATGGATCTTCTTCATCAACGTGCCGGTGGGCGTGCTGGGCTTCATCCTGGCCTACCGGCTGGTGCCGCAGCTCCCCACCGCCGTGCACCGCTTCGATTACCTGGGCGTGCTGCTCAGCGCGGCGGGGATGTTCTGCCTGGTCTTCGGCATCCAGGAAGGCGAAAGCTACAACTGGGGAACCATTGCCGGGCCGTTGTCCGTCTGGTCCCTGATCATTGCCGGGGTGCTGCTGCTGGGACTCTTTGTCCTCTGGCAGCGGCTGAACCGCGCCGAGCCGCTCCTGCCGCTGAAGCTCTTCCGGGACCGCAACTTCTCCCTGGCCAACATCTCCATCACCGGCATGGGCTTCGCCGTCACCGCGTTCTCGCTGCCGGTGATCCTCTTTGCGCAGAACGTGCGCGGGCTGAGCCCAACCCAGGCGGCTCTGCTGCTGGCCCCGATGGCCGTCCTGGCCGGAGTCCTCGCCCCGGCTGCGGGCAAAATCGTCCAGCGCGGGAACCCCCGGTTCATTGCGGTGTTCGGGTTCGCTGCCATGGCGGCATCCCTCATCTGGCTCGGTTCCATCCTCAGCCCGGACGTCCCCTACTGGCACCTTCTCCTGCCGATGGCCCTCATGGGACTGGCGAACGCATGCATCTGGCCCTCGGTGTCGCTGACCGCCACGCGCAACCTCGCGGCCGACGTCGCCGGTGCCGGTTCCGGCGTTTACAACACCACCCGGCAGTTCGGCGCGGTGATCGGCAGCAGCGCCATCGCCGCGGTCATGCAGTCGCGGCTGACGGCGCACCTGGGCGGAGGTGCAGCCGACGGCGGCACCGCACCGGCCGGCGGCGTGTTCCCGGAAGCCCTCAAAGCCGGCTATTCCGAGGCCATGGGGCAGTCCCTGTACCTGCCCGCGGCCGTCATCCTCCTTGCCCTGCTGGCCTCGCTGTTCTACGCCAAACCTGCTCCTGAACTCACCTCGGGCGGGGCCCGGGAAGCGGCACGGACCTCCTCGAAGGGCTAAAACCCCGGACAGCACAAAACCGGGCGGAGCCTCTGCGGCTCCGCCCGGTTTTGCGTCCGGCAGGGGTTATTCCTTGTTCAGCTTGTCCTGCACGGCGCCGGCTGCCTTCTCGACCGGGTTGGGGATGTCCGTGGTCCCGTAGTACCGGGCGTCCGGGCGGGTGGGGGGCGGCATCGGGGCCCGGGTGGTGGGACCGTCGTGGTAGCTGAATTCGCCCTTGCCGTCCGGCGTCGGACCCTTGGCCCAGGACCCTTCCTTGGCGTGCTCGCCGTCGGAGAAGTTCAGGTACTGGTAGGACACCTCGCGGTGTTCCTTGTTGAGCGGGAAGTTGCTGGGTACCGGTAGCTGTTCCATGTTCTCCGCCTGAAGTTCCAGGGCCGCGGTGGTCCACTGGTTCTGGTGCATGGTGTCCCGGGCCAGCAGGAACGCCAGCAGGTCCCGCACCCCGTGGTCATCGGTCATGTGGTAGAGCCGGGCAACGGCAATGCGGCCCTGCATTTCGATGTTGGCGTTGGACGTAAAGTCCGCCAGCATATTGCCGCTGGCCGTGATGTAGCCGCCGGTCCAGGGATTGCCGTTGCTGTCCACGGGGCGCGCGCCGGCACCGGCCACGATGGCGTGCTGCACGTCCATGCCGCCCATCACGGCGGCAACCGTGGGATCGTTCTGGACGGCGTCGTCGGTAACCCCCAGCGGAGCCTTTTCCAGCAGCTGCGCAATCATGATGGCCAGCATTTCCACATGGCCCATTTCCTCTGCGGCAATGCCGTACAGCAGGTCCCGGTATTTGCCCGGAATGTGCGCATTCCAGGACTGGAATCCGTACTGCATGGCTACCGTGATTTCGCCGTACTGGCCGCCCAGTGCCTCTTGAAGCTTCCGGGCAAACACCGCATCCGGCTTCTCCGGGGTGGACTTGAACTGGAGTTCCTGTTTATGGAAAAACATAATGCCTCCGCACCTTGTGGACCGGCGCCGGAATCGGCGTTCCCTCTGCGGGGTGCCGTGGCCGGTCACGGTGTTTCCAACGTAGACCCGCACCGGAATCCGCGGAAGAGTAGGCAGTGCACTTGCCGGACCCACCTCCCGGGTAATCGGCCGAGACACGGGTAGTGTCCTTGCCATGGTCTCCCAGGAACGCCCCGACACCGCTGCCTCCGCCCCCGCCGATCCGGACGCGAGCCCGGCGTCGGACGTCACCGACGACTTCGCAGTCCGCCGGCACACCCTGCCCTCGGGCCTGGGCTACACCACCACCACCGGACGGATGGTCTTCCGCAAGGAAGAAGTCAGCGACGGAAAGTCGGACGGCTTCCGGCCCAAGGCGGAGATCTTCCTGGTCGCCTACACGGCGGACGCGCCGGAGACCGGCCCCAACCGGCGCCCTGTGGTGTTTGCCTTCAACGGCGGGCCGGGTTCCTCCTCCGTCTGGCTGCACATGGGCCTGCTGGGCCCGCGGATGGTGGACTCGGGCGACGCCGGTTCCCTGACTCCTCCCCCGTTCGACCTGGTGGACAACCCGCAGACCCTGCTGGAACACGCGGACCTGGTGCTGATCGATCCGGTGAACACGGGCTTCTCCCGGGTGGTGAACGGCAACGACGCCGCGGAGTTCCACGGGTTCGAGGAGGACCGGGACCTGGTGGCCGAGGTGATCCGGCTCTGGACCACGCGGAACAACCGCTGGCTGAGCCCGAAGTACCTGGTGGGTGAGTCCTACGGCACCCTGCGCGCGGTGGCCGTGGCCGGGAAGCTGTTCGACGCCTACGGACTGGCAGTCAACGGCCTGGGCCTGATCTCGACTGTCCTGAACCTGGCCACCCTGGATTTCGCACCCGGGCGGGACACCCCCTATGCGCTGCACCTGCCGACCTACGCCGCCATCGCGCACTTCCACGGCCGGCTTCCGGGCCGCGAGCTGGCCGACGTCGTCCGCGAAGCCGAAGCCTACGCCGCGCGCGAGTACGGATATGCGCTGACCCAGGGGTCCCGGCTGAGCGCGGAGGAGTACGACGACGTCATCGCCCGCCTCGCCGCCATCACCACCCTGAGCGAGGGCTTCATCCGGCGTACCAATCTGCGCTGGGACTACGCCATGTTCTCTGCGGAGCTGCTGCGGGAGGAAAACCTGGCCGTGGGGCGCATCGACGGCCGGTTTACCGCCGCGCCGGCGCACCAGCAGGACTGGATCAACTGGGACGATCCCAGCCTGGTGGCCATCAACGGGCCCTATTCCGCGGCCATCAACCACTATGTCCGCGCCGAGCTCGGCTACGAGAACGATCTCCCCTACGAAATCCTCAGCGGCCGGGTCCAGCCGTGGAGCTACAAGACCTTCGAGGGTGTGCCCGTGGATGTCACCGGCACCCTGGAACGGCTGCTGGTGCACAACCCGGCGCTGCGCGTGCACGTGGACTACGGCTACTACGACGGCGCCACGCCGCATTTCGCCGCGGAGTACGTGTGGGCGCACATGCGGCTGAGCGATGAAGCACGGTCCCGGTTCACGCACCACTACTACGAGGCCGGGCACATGATGTACGTAAACCCCGGCTGCCGTGCCGACCAGCTGCGCAACCTCGCGGGGTTCGTGACCGGGGCCTAGGGTTCAGGGGGCCGGCGGGCGGCGGAACAGTGCGGTGAGCAGGAAAGATTCCCCAAACCAGGGCGAGTCCTGTTCCTGAGCGGCCATCGGGCGGATTTCGATTTCCTCGAAGGCCGCAAAAACCCATCGCAAGTCGTCAGGGCTGAAGGCAATTCCCGCTTCGAATGTCCCGTCGCGGTAGAGCTGTTCGTCGGGAGCTTCCGAGCCCATCCGGCCCCGGGCGAAACAGGCCAGCCCCAGATAGCCGCCGGGCGCGAGGGTGCGCTTCAGCAGTTGGAGGTAGCTGATGCGGCGGTGCGGGGGAAGGTGGTGCAGGCACCCTGAGTCGTAGACCAGTCCGTACGTTCCTGAAAACGCTTCCGGCGGCAGGGCAAAGGCGTCGCCGCAGGTGAATGAGACCTCCAGCCGCCGCGCTGCGGCACGTTCCCGGCCCCACGCCACGGCCTCGGATGAGAGATCAACGGCATCCACGGTGTAACCGTTTTCCGCCAGGAACAGGGCATTGCGGCCAGGACCTGACCCGATATCCAGTACCCTCGTCGGCGCGAACACTTCGGCGCTGACCCACCGGGCCAGGTTTTCGTCGGGTTTGTCGGCGAAGAACGGGACGGGCCGGGTCCGGTCGGCATAGAACCTGTTCCACCAGGTGCTGCCTGCGTCATGGGTCCAGCGGACCGAGTCACGGGCAAACAGCCCGTCCATCAGCCTCAGGAGATCATCAACGGACCGCAGGCTGCGGTTGATCGGCGGCTCGCTCATAATGCCAGACCTTACCCACGCGGCTTCCCCTGGGGAACGGTGTTACCGGGTGGCGAAGTGCAGCCAGACAGCCCCGCCCCAGAGTCCGCCTGCGGTCAGCGCCAGCGCCAGTTCGGCAAGGATCCCGATGCCCATGGCCTTCAGGGTGGCCACACTGGAGGACCAGGCGGCGGACAGGTCCCGCTTGCGCAGCCACTCGCTGAGCAGCAGGCCGACGGCGAACCCGATAAACAGGCCCACGGCAGGAATGGTGAACATTCCAACGATGCCCACAGCCACGCCCGCCACGATGGAGCGCTTGGGGATTTCCCGTTCCTTGAGCCGCCGTCCGGTGAGGAAGGCACTGGACAGCATTCCGGCGATCAGGAGCACGGCACCGATCCCGAAGGACCACCAGGCCGGCGCGCTCTGCACTCCGAGGGCCCAGCCCAGCAGGGCAATGAGGATCAGGATGCTGCCCGGCAGCACGGGCACCACAATGCCGATCAGGCCCACGGCGATCACCAGGGCTGCGGCAATGGTTACAAGAAGGTCCGGATCCATTCCCCCAGTGTTCCACCAGCTGTCCACTCCCCTCGTATTTGCCCGCCGGGGCGGTTCGGCCTTTGCGATTCTGCTGCCGGTTGGGGATTCCGCTGCCGGTTGGGGATTCCGCTGCCGGTTGGGGAAATCCCTCCGCTGCGCAGTGGCAGGGATTTCCCAAACCGGTCGGGTTTTCCCAAACTGGAGCCTTTACCCGGTCTGCCGGGCCCGAAATCCCCGGCGTGGCTCGGACCGCCGGGTGGAGAAACTACTAAGGATGCTTATAAGGTGGCATCTTCAGCCCGATTCACCGGACGGAAAACAGGAGAGCAGTAAATGAGCACCGAACCAGGGAACACAAACGCTTCCAACACCGGACGCGGAGCCTCTGACGGCGGCCCGTTCCGGGACCGGTCCGATCGGCCCGCGCCCGTCGACGACAGCCAGGCCATTCCCGTGGACGGTCACCGGGAGGACACCGCCACCCGGGCCATGGACACCGACACCGCCTCCTCTTCTCCGTCGCATGCCACCGGCCGCCGTGCGGGCAGCCATGCCGCCGAACCGGTAGCGGGCACCACGAACGACGACGCCGCCGGCCGCGCGATGCCGGTCTCCGATTCCCGTTCGGGCTCCGAATCCGCCTCCGAAGATACGAGTACCCGGGTCGCACCAGTCACCGCCACCCGTTCCCCCGACGCTGACGGCACCGGCGAACACCGCGGCGCAACATCGGTATCTGCCGTGCGTGACCACCGTGACGCAGACACTGAGCGCGATTCTGACCGCGACGCCGAGAACCGGCACGCCATGAACGCCGGCGACACGACGGATGATCGACGCGACGCCCGCGACGACCGGAACGATGACCGGAACGATGACCGCGGCGTCGTACGCGACCAGGACCGGGACGGCCGAATTGATGATCGTGACGCCGTGCACACCCGCGAGGCCGCCCTGCCCAACCGTGAGGCACTGCTGGCCCGGGAGAAGGAACGCTTCGGCGGCTTCAAGTTCGGTGCGGCGTTCTTCGGCTGGCTGACCGCTACCGGAATGGTGGTGCTGCTTTCGGCGCTGGCTGCGGCGATTGGCGCTGCCGTGGGCCTTTCGGCTGAAACCAACCTCGGCCAGGCCCTGGAATCTGCAGCAGCCAACCAGTCCGCCGGGATCGTCGGCGCGATCATCATGCTCCTGGTCCTGCTGCTCTCCTACTTTGCCGGCGGATACGTCGCCGGGCGCATGGCCCGCTTCAACGGCGCCAAGCAGGGCCTGGCCGTCTGGCTGTGGGCACTGGTGGCGGCCGCCGTCGTCATCATCCTGGGCCTGATCTTCGGCAACGACATCCGCAGCATCAGCCAGCTCAACTCGGTTGCGCCGCTGCCCGAGAACCTGGAAGGCATGGACGCCGGCACCTGGATCGCCGTCGCTGCCAGCCTGCTGGCCACCCTGCTCGGCGCCATCCTGGGCGGCCTGGCCGGTATGCGTTACCACCGCCGTATTGACCGTGCAGACTTCCGCACGGAAGAGACCGTCGTCCGCTAAGACGTTGTCGGTCCTAACGGCCGCTGCAACCTCCGGTTTCCGGGGATTGCAGCGGCCGTTTTTTGTTGGCCCCCTCACCCAGCAGGACGTCCCACGCTCCGGTGCGGAAGTGACGACTGGGACCTCACCTGCAACACCTGCACCACGTCGTGGGATGCTGTTTCCGTCAGGATCAGGACGTCCCGCCATCCGGTACGGAAGTGGCGCCTGTGACCTCACCAGTAACACCGGCACCACGTAGTGGGATGCCGTGCGGGCCACAGTGCCAGGCGAGCAGGAATCAGTGCCCGACACCTTAAACACACTGAGGCCCCGCATATGCGGGGCCTCAGCTCTAACGGGATGAAACCGCAGACGTTACGGGGACGGGGTGCCGCCGTTGACGTTCAGCGTTTCGCCGATCACGTAGCTGGATTCCGGCGAAGCAAGGAAGACGTAGGCCGGGGCCAGTTCGGTGGGCTGGCCCGCACGGCCCAGCGGGGTGCTCTGGCCGAACTCCGTCAGCGCTTCCTTCTGCTGTCCGTCGGACGGCTGCAGCGGGGTCCAGAACGGACCCGGCGCCACGGCATTCACACGGATTCCCTTGGGTGCAAGCTGCTGGCCAAGGCCCTTGGTGAAGTTGTTGATGGCCGCCTTGGTGCTGGCGTAGTCCAGCAGGTCGGCGGACGGCTCGTAGGCCTGGATCGAGGTGGTGTTGATGATGGTCGATCCGGCCGGCAGGTGCTTCAGCGCAGCCTTCGTCACCCGGAAGAACGAGTAGATGTTGGTCTTGAACGTATGGTCCAGCTGCTCGTCGGAGAGATCTTCAAGGTTCTCCACGGCAATCTGCTTGCCCGCGTTGTTGACCAGGATGTCCAGCCCACCCAAGGCCGAAACGGCATCCTCGACCAGCTGGCGGCAGTACTCGGGATCCTTGAGGTCACCGGGAAGCCTCACCAGCTTACGGCCGGTCTTCTCGACCACCTCGGCAATGTGCTGGGCGTCCGGCTCCTCCTCGGGAAGGTAGGAGATGGCGACGTCGGCCCCCTCACGGGCGAACGCAATGGCCACAGCCGCACCGATGCCGGAATCGCCGCCGGTAATAAGCGCCTTCCGGCCTTCCAGGCGTCCGGTGCCGCGGTAGGTATCCTCGCCGTGGTCCACGTGCGGGGTCATGTCCTTGTCCAGGCCCGGCTCGGGCTGGTCCTGGATGGGCGGTGCGATGGACGGGTAGCGGTCCACGGGGTTTTGGAAGGTGTACTGGTCCGACTTGTTGCCGTTTGTCATAGAAGTTCCCACTTTCGGTAGGTCAGTCCATTCGGGCGGTCCGGCTAGGGCCGCCGTGAAAGGCGGTCGCTCACGCTAACGTAAGCATGCTTATTACCCTATGCCCGATTGGCGCTTCTGCTCAAGTCCGCGGTTCCGCCGCACAAATCGCCGCTGCTATGGCCCTGCCCGCTGCCGGGGGCGCAAACTGCTGCATATCCAACTGCCTTGGAAGGAACATCATGACTGAAGGAACCCGGAAGCGGATTGTCGTTGGCGTGGACGGCTCAGAGGAGTCATTGGAGGCGCTGCGCCTGGCCCGCCGACTGGCGGACCTGCTGGAATGCCGCATTGAGGCCATCTCGGTGTGGGAGTTTCCGGCAATGCTCGCCACGCCGTTTCCCACCACCGAATGGTCCCCGCGGGTGGAAGCCGAGCGGGGCCTGGCCGAGGCGGTGGAAGCAGCCTTCGAAGGGAAGGGCATTCCGGAGGGTCTCACCCAGTCAGCGGTGGCCGGACAAACCGCCCGGGTGCTGATGGAAGCCAGCCGCGGGGCGGAGATGCTGGTGGTGGGCAACCGAGGACGCGGCGGTTTTGCCGGGCTGCTGCTTGGCTCGGTCAGCACCGCTGTGGCCGCGCACGCCTACTGCCCGGTGCTGATTGCCCGCCCCCACCGGGACTAAACCAGCCAGCATCGTCTATACGGAAGGCGCGGGACGCCCGGACGGGCCCGGACCGGATCCCGGCCCGGGGGCGGCCGACGAGCGCATGTAGGGATCGGGGCCGGAGCTACCGGACCAGAACTACCGGTGAGCCGGAACCCGGCGCAGCAGCACGGCCGCACCCGCGGCGGCCACCACCATGGTGACCAGGCCGATCAGCGAGGTGATGTTGACGCCGGAGTCGAAGGCCGTCTGCGCGGAATGCAGCAGTGCCGAGGCAGCATCTGCGGGCAGGTCCCGGGCAGCCTCGACGGCGCCGCCCAGGGTTTCCCCGGCGGCAGCCGTCTGCTCCGGGGTCAAACCGGCCGGGACCTGGACGCCGTTGCGGTAGGCCGCGGTGAGAATGCTGCCCAGCACGGCAGTACCCAGGACGGACCCGATCTCGTAGGCCGTCTCGGAAATAGCCGAGGCGGATCCAGCACGGGACGGCGGAACGCTGGCCAGGATCAGGTCATTGGAAATGGTTTCCGCAGCCCCCACGCCAACGCCCAGCAGCAGGAACGCGATGATCAGCTGGAGCACGGTCACCGACTCCCCCGCAGCAAAGACCAGGGCATAGCCGGCTCCGTTGAAGAGCAGCCCGCCGGCCACCACAACCGCAGGGCGGACCCGTTTCACCAGGGGCACCACGGCCAGGCCGGTGATGATGGTGAGCACCAGTCCGGGCAGCATGGTCAGGCCGGCTTCGATGGGCGTCTGTCCGACCACCAGCTGCAGGTGCTGGGAGAGGAAGAAGATGAAGCCCACCATGGCGAACAGGCTGAGCAGGTTCGCGGCGATGGAGCCGCTGAAGACCGGGTTCCGGAACAGCCGGACGTCGAGCATCGGTTTTTCCCGCGACAGCTGGCGGCGGACAAAGAAGAAGCCCAACACCAGACCGGCGGCGATGAACGGCAGGCCGGCCGCGGCGCCGTCGTGCGCGAACTCCTTGATGCCGTAGGTGACCGAGAGCATGGCGCCCATGACCAGGACAACGCCGAGAATGTCGACGGCGCCGGGGCTGGGGTCCTTGGATTCGGGCAGCAGTATCGGGGCGAAGATCAGCAGCGGCAGCAGCACCGGGATGGACAGCAGGAACACCGAACCCCACCAGAAGTGCTCGAGCAGCACGCCGCCCACGATCGGGCCGAGGGCCGCGCCGCCGGAGAAGCCGGCGGCCCAGATCGCCACCGCGATCCGGCGCTGGGACGGGTCGGTGAAGATGTTGCGGATCAGCGACAGGGTGGCGGGCATCAGCATGGCACCGAACACGCCCATCAGGGCACGGGCCACGATCAGCAGCGCCGCGGAGGGCGCAAACGCGGCCACCAGGGAGAAGACGCCGAAGCCCACGCTGCCGATCATCAGCAGGCGGAGCCGGCCGATCCGGTCACCGAGGCTGCCCATGGGCACCAGCAGGCCGGCAAGGACCAGGGCGTAGACGTCCACGATCCACAACAGTTCGACGCCGGTGGGTGCCAGCGCCTGCGAGAGCGACGGGATGGCGAAGCTCAGGACGTTGTTGTCGATGGAGATGAGCAGAACGGGCAGCATCAGGACTGCGAGTCCCCACCATTCACGCGTTCCTGCACGCGTAACTGCGGGTTTTTCCTGGACCGCCAGCACGGCTTCCTCCTTCAAGGTTGATCTTTCACGGATTCTGGGCAGGGAAAACCCCACCGAAGTACTGTACCGTCTAGACTGTATGGTAGCCAAATTGCGGCTGTTTCGTCCGCTGATGGCGTAGCGTAAAAGCATGCCCAACACTCGTCCCGCCCGGGACCGCATCCTCGATGCCTATGAGGAACTCCTCATCAATGAAGGCCCCCGCGGCGCCACCCTGGACGCCGTCGTCGCCCGCGCCGAGGTTTCCAAAGGCGGCCTGCTGTATCACTTCAAGAACAAGGAAGCGATGGCCGGGGCCCTGATCGAAAAGCTCCGCAGCCTCGCCGCGGCAGACCTGCAGACCATGCGCGAGGATCCGGAAGGGCCGGCGCGGTACCTGGTCCGCAGCTCCGTGTACGTCGGCAGCGAGCTGGACCGGGCACTGATCGGCGTCGTCCGCCTGGCGCAGGCATCCGATCCCGTAGCCTCGGAGCTGCTGCAGGACATCCACCACAGCTGGTTCGACCTGGTCCATGACGAGGTGGGCGATCCGGGCATTGCCCGTGCCATCACCCTGCTGGCCGACGGCTTGTATTACAACGAGGGGCTGCCCGGCGGCTGGCCGCAGGCCACCCGTGACAGCCGCACGCATTCCGTCTCCGACCTGCTGGAAATCGTGGATGTCCTGAAATCCCACGCCCAGCAGGCGCAGACGTAACCTTCCGGCGACACCCGACAGTGTCCGGCGCGGAATTCCCCGTGGTTTGGGAAAAACCCTGCGGTTTGTGACAATCCCTGCGCCGCGCAACGCAGGGATCCGGACAAACTGCAGGGATCCGGACAAACCGAGGGCCGGCGTAGGCCCAACCCTCGGCGTGGCAGGATGATTCACTGCTGTGCCGTCTGCCACAGTGGTGCCATGAATACAAGCACAGCTGACCTGTACGACGAACGCGGCGACGAGCTGGCCTCGGTGTCCCTGCAGTTCCAGGACCTGGGCGGGCATGTGGGCTTCACCGGCCCCATCCGCACCGTCCGCTGCCTGGAGGACAACGGCATCATCAAGTCCCTGCTGAACTCCCCGGGCGAGGGCGCGGTATTGGTGGTCGACGGCGCCGGGTCGCTGAACACCGCACTGATGGGAGATCTGATTGCCGGGGCCGCCGTGGAGAACGGCTGGGCCGGCGTCGTCATCAACGGCGCCATCCGTGACCGTGCCGCCGTCGCCAAGCTGCCCCTGGGCGTGAAGGCACTGGGCTCGAATCCGCGCAAGAGTGCCAAAAACTCTGTCGGCGAGGTGGATGTGCCCGTAGAGTTCGGCGGCGTCACCTTCCGTCCCGGCGCCGTGCTCTACGCCGATGAGGACGGGATCCTCGTCGAACCCTAGGAGTCCCGATGGCCAACGTCCTGCTCTTCCACCACGCGCTCGGCCTGACCTCCGGCATGGACGCCTTCGCCGAGGTCCTGCGGGAGGCCGGCCACACGGTGACGGTGCCCGATCTCTATGACGGGCGTACCTTCACCGACCTGGAGGACGGAGTGGCCTATGCCCAGGAGATCGGCATGGACACCATCGAAGAACTGGGTGTCAGCATTGCAGACCGGTTCCCGGAGGACATGGTCTATATCGGCTTCTCCCTCGGCGTGATCCCGGCCCAGCGGCTGGCGCAGACCCGCCCCGGCGCGCGTGGCGCGGTGCTCGTCAGCGCCTGCGTGCCGCTTGGTCCCTTCGGTGATATCTGGCCGGCCGGTGTGCCGGTGCAGATCCACGGCATGGACGCCGATGAGGAATTCGTGGACAGCGGGGACCTGGACGCCGCGGAGAACCTGGCCGCGTCCACGCCGGACGCCGACCTTTTCCTCTATATGGGTGCCTCGCACCTGTTCGCTGACATCAGCCTGCCGGACTACGACATGGACGCGGCGTTCACGCTCACCCGGCTGGTGCTCCAGCTGCTGGAGCGGGCGGACAACCCCGCTTAGGCGTTCCAGAGTCCGTAGGAGTCCGCCAGCGAGGAGATCTTCTGGGCGCGGGCCAGGCGCGGCAGGTAGGAGCCGTCGCCCACCACAGCACCGGCTGCGTGCGCTTCCAGCAGCTCGTGGGCCCAGGTGATTTCCGAGCCGCTCGGCGAGAGCCCCTGGTTGATGAAGTCCGTCGCCTCGGGCATGAGGCACAGCTTGCCGGTCATGCCCATGCTCTGGGTGACCTTGCAGGCGTCCAGCAGCTTCTCGCCCAGTGCGCCGACGGTGGGACCGTCGATAGGGCCGGGCAGCTGGCCGACGCGGGACGCAACAACGAGCTTGGAGCGGGCGTAGGCCAGGGCCATCGGATCATCCGAGGCGCCGGTGTCGCGGCGGAAATCGCCGACGCCGAACGCGAGGCGGAACGTGCCCGGCGCGCTGGCGATGGCGGTGGCGTTCTCGATGCCGAGGGCCGATTCCACGAGGGCGAGCACCGGGGTGCCGGCCTGCAGCCGCATGGCCGTGTGGGTGACCTGCTCGGGCTTTTCGGTCATCGCGAGCATCACGCCGCGCAGGCCCGGGGCCTTGGAGAGGGCGGCGAGGTCATCGGCCCAGTACTCGGTTTCGATGCCGTTGACGCGCACCCACGCGGTCATGCCGGTGGACAGGGCCTCGACAACCCGTTCACGGGCTTCGGCCTTGCCGCCGGCCGGAACGGCGTCTTCCATGTCGAAGACCACCGAATCAGCTTCGGACGCCAGCGCCGGTGCAAAGTTCGCTTCGTCTGCGGCGGACGCCAGCAGCCAGGAACGGGACAGTTTTGCGGGAAGGGCAGCGGCTCGGCTGTTTCGGAAAGGGGCCATACAGAAGACATTACTTTCAGGGTCGGCGGTTGCGTAAATGCGACGGGCGTCATGTGGGCACCGTCACGCAAACGGTCCGCCTACGCCTCGCCCCGGCGCAGCAGCCGGCCGGCAGGAGCGGCGGGGTCGACGTCGACGCCGGCCAGCAGCGTCCGCCGCACGACGCCGCTGAGCTGCTTCCCCGCGTAGGGCGTGACCGGATTCTTATGCTGCAGGGCGGCAGGATCCACGGTGAAGGTATCCCCGGCCGCGAAGACCGCAAAGTCGGCGTCCTTGCCCGGAACAATGCCGCCCTTCCGGTCCAGGCCGGCCAACGCTGCCGGCGCCGCAGACATCCAGTGCAGCACCCGCTCCAGCGGGATTCCCCGGCTGCGGGCCTCGGTCCAGATCAGCGGCAGGCCCAGCTGCAGCGAGGACACCCCGCCCCAGGCCACGCCGAAGTCGCCGCGCACCAGGTCCTTCAGGTCCTGGGTGCTGGGCGAGTGGTCCGAGACAATGCAGTCGATGGTCCCGTCCGCCAGTCCGGCCCAGAGCTGTTCCCGGTTCGCATCCCCGCGGATCGGCGGGCAGCATTTGAACGCCGTGGCGCCGTCGGGAATCTCCTCGGCGGTCAGGGTCAGGTAATGCGGGCAGGTCTCGGCGGTGAGGCGGACGCCGTCGTCCTTCGCCGCGCGGATCAGGGGCAGCGCCTCGGCGGAGGACAGGTGCAGGATGTGCGCCCGTGCCCCGGTGCGCCGTGCCGCCTCGATGACGTGTCCGACGGCGGTGTTTTCCGCTTCCGGCGGCCGCGAGGCGAGGAAGCCGGCGTACCGCGAGCCGGCCGGGGTGTCCTGGATCTTGTCCGGGTCTTCGGCGTGGACAATCAGCAGGGCGTCGAAGGTTTTCAGTTCGGCGAGGACGGTTTCCATTTCCGCCGGTTCCAGGTGCGGGAATTCGTCGACGCCGGAGTGGACCAGGAAGCACTTGAAGCCGAACACGCCGGCGTCATGCAGGGGACGCAGGTCCGCTGCGTTTCCGGGGACGGCTCCGCCCCAGAATCCGACGTCGACGGCGGCCTGCGGCTCGGCGCAGGCCCGCTTGGCCTCCAGCGCCTCCACGTTCACGGTGGGCGGGATGCTGTTCAGCGGCATGTCGATCAGCGTGGTGACCCCGCCGGCCGCTGCCGCCCGGGTGGCCGACGCGAATCCCTCCCACTCGGTGCGTCCCGGCTCGTTCACGTGCACATGGGTATCGACCAGTCCGGGCAGCAGGGTTTCATCCTCGGCCAGTTCCAGCAGCCGCTCCCCTGCCAGCCCGGTGCCCAGCGGGACGACGGCGGCAATCAACCCGTTCCGCACGGCCACTTCCGCCGGGACAATTCCTTCCGGGGTGAGGACCGCCTGGCCGCGGATCACCAGGTCGTAGCGGTCTGCCTCCGGCGTCGCGGCGGATGCCTTCGACGGCGCCACGGGGGCAGCCTCCCCCTCCGAATCCAGCCAGTCAAAAGCCCCGGAAGCCGGTGCCGCGTATTCCAGCGCTATATCCCCCCGGTAGCCGCCGCTGCGGCTCGCCCGGACCCACTCCGCCAGGGGCAGACTTCCGGTTCCGGGCGCGCCGCGGCCGGGAGCATCGGCAATCTGGACGTGCCCGAACCGGCCGGCATCGGCGGCCACCAGCGCCGCGACGTCGTCGCCGTTCACCGCCAGATGGTAGAAATCGGCGAGCAGCGCCGTGTTGGCCGCCCCGGCGCGGTGCATCCGGTCCAGCACCGCGAAGACATCCGCGGCCGTTTTCAGGGGATAGTCCGGCGCGCCGCTGAGCGGTTCCAGCAGCACGGTTCCGCCGAAGGGTGCGACGGCGCGGGCCGCCACGAGCAGGTTCCGCGCGGCTTCGGCATCCTGCTCCCCGGGGCTGAAGCGGGGAGTGCGGTTGCCGTAGAGGGCGTTGAACAGCCGGCAGCCCAGCCGTTCCCCGATTCCCGCCACCACCTGCACGTTGGCCCGGAAATCCGCTCCCCGGTGCGGCAGGGAGAGCAGTCCGCGTTCGCCCGCGGGCATTGCCCCGGCGTCGAAGTTCAAAGCGCCCAGGCGCACCCCGGCGTCGCGGATGGCTGCCTCGAACTCGGCCACCTGCGCCTGCGGCGGGACCGGTTCGGGAAACGGCCACCAGAACTCCACGGTGTCGAAGCCCGCGGCGCGCGCGGCGGCCGGACGTTCCAGCAGGGGAAGTTCGGTGAACAGGATGGAGCAGTTCACCGAGTAACCGGAGCGGGCGCCGTCGTGCATCACCGGCCTCCCAGCCGGACCTGGCGGTTTACGTCCTTGTAAAGGAGGTAGCGGAAGTTCGAGGGGCCGCCGGCGTAACAGGCCTGCGGGCAGAACGCGCGCAGGGACAGGTAGTCGCCTTCCTCCACCTCCACCCAGTCCTGGTTGAGCCGGTACACCGCCTTGCCCTCAAGCACGTACAGCCCGTGCTCCATCACGTGGGTTTCGGCGAAGGGAATCACGGCGCCGGGTTCAAAGGTCACCACGTTCACGTGCATGTCATAGGCGACGTCGTCCACCGGGATCATCCGGGTGGTGCGCCATTTGTTGTCCGTGCCGGGCATCGGCGTCGGCGCAATGTCCGCCTCGTTGCCGAATACCGGCGCCGGAGTATGCCCGACCAGCGGCTGGTAGGCCTTGCGGATCCAAGCGAATTTCACTGTTTCCTGCCCCTCGTTGAACGCTCCCCACAGCGTTTCCGGCGGCAGATAAGCGAACCCGCCCGGAGTCAGCACATGGTCCCGGCCCAGACGGCGGACGGTCAGGGTGCCCTCGAGGACGAAAATGAAGGACTGCACTTCAAGTTCCGGCTCGGGGGCGCGGGAGCCGCCGCCCGGGGCCACCTCCATCAGGTACTGGGCGAAGGTGGTGGCCCCGCCGGCGACCGGCCGGTTAAGGATCCAGGCGCGGGTATCGGCCCATTCGGGCAGCACGCTGACCACGATGTCCCGCAGCACGCCGCGGGGAATCACGGTGTAGGCCTCGGTGACCACGGCCCGTCCGGTGAGCAGATCGGTCTGTGCGGGCAGGCCGCCCTCGGGGGCGTAGTAGCGGGGCGTGTTCACTATCGGACCTTTTCTTCGGTGGTGGCGGCGGGGGTGGCCGTGGGGGTGGGGGTGGGCCGGGCGGCTGGATGGGCGAGGGCGGCAAGTTCGACGCCGGTGAGCCCGGTGTCCCGTGCAATCTCGGCTTCGGTGAGTGCTCCGCACAGCAGCCCGCGGTGGACAAACCGGGCCAGCGCACGGGCCGTGGCCGGCTCGTCGAGGACGCTGCCGCCGCGTTTCTGCACGTAATTGCGCAGGCGCACCGCGGCGGCGTCGAACCCCTCCCGGTAAAAGGCATAGGTGGCCAGGAAGCGGGTGGGCAGCTGCGCCGGATGCAGGTCCCAGCCCTGGTAGAAGCCGCGTTCCAGGGACCGGCGCACCAGCCGGGCGTGCAGCTGCCAGGCCGAGAGGATCTCGGCGGGTGTACCCAGCGGGAGGATGTTGGTGGAGCCGTCGGAGAGCCGGACGCCGGTGCCGGCGGCGGCCACCTGCATCACGGCTTTGGCGTAGTCCGCGGCCGGATGCTCCATGGACTGGTAGGCGGCGGCGATCTGCACCGAATCGGAATAGTCGTAGGTGCCGTAGTGCAGGGCGCTAACCCGGCCCTTGGCCCGGTGGATCAGCTGCGCGGCGGGCACGGTGCCGTTGGCGGCCAGGATCAGCTGCGGGGTTTCCACCTGGACCTCGAACCGGAGCCGGCCTTCGGGCAGCCCGTGGGCGTCCTCCAGCAGTTCGCAGATGAAAACCATGGCCTCGACCTGTTCCACGGTGGAGACCTTGGGCAGGGTCAGCACCAGCCCGTCCGGCAGCGGCCCCGCTGCCAGCAGGCCGGCCAGGAACAGGTCCAGCGTGCGGACGCCGCGGGCGCGGGTGGCAGCTTCGAAGGACTTGAACCGGATGCCGACAAACGGCGGCGCGGTCCCGGCAGCCACCGCCCCGGCGACGGCGGCGGCCGCCTGCCGGGCATGGCCGTCCTCCTCGTCGTCGGGCCGGACACCGTAGCCGTCCTCGAAGTCCAGGCGTAGGTCCTCGATCGGTTCGGTGCGCAGCTTCGCCTCGACCAGCGGGACGACGGCGGCAGCTGTTCCGGCGCCGATCCCCAGTTGGTCCGCCAACCCGGCGAGGCTGCCGTGCTCCGCCACCGCGGCCAGCCCCTCCTCGCCCCAGGTTCCGGGGAGTGCGGGCACGCAGCGGTCCGCCGGGATGTAGACGGTGTGCACGGGCTGGCGGCTGCCGTCGTCGCCGGGGTAAGCCGTTGCGAGCAGCCGGTCGGTGTCCGCGAGGACGGCGTCCAGCCGGGCCAGGTGCTCGGCGCCGAGGACGGGGTTGTACTCAAGGGTTGGTGTCACGGTTTAGATCCTCATGGGGTTCGGTTCCGGTGGTGGTCAGCGGGATTTCCTGGCCGTCGGCGTCCAGCAGCTTGCCGTCCTGCACATGGTCGCCCTCCTTCAGCGCCGCCAGGTTCTCGACGCGCACAATCCGGTCGGCGCCTTCGGCGAAAACGGAGGGGTCCTTCGGGTTTCCCGAGCGGATGTGGTTGAACAGGATGTTCATCAGGATGGCCATGACGGCGGCGGAGCTGATGCCGGAGTGGAAAATGGTGCCGAACCAGGTGGGGAACCGGTCGTAGAAGGTGGGGGCGGCAATCGGGATCATGCCGAAGCCGATGGACGTGGCAACGATGATGAAGTTCATGTTGTCCCGGTAGTCCACCTTGGCCAGGGTGCGGATACCGCTGGCCGCCACCGTGCCGAACAGGACAATTCCGGCGCCGCCGAGCACCGGCGTCGGCACCGCTGCCACTACCCGCCCGAGGATCGGCAACAGGCCAAGGATGACCAGGATCAATCCGCCGGCACTGACCACAAAGCGGCTCTTGACTCCGGTGATGGCCACCAGGCCCACGTTCTGGGCGAAGGCGCTCTGCGTGAAGGAGTTGAACACCGGGGACAGGGCGCTGGAAAGCATGTCGGCCCGCAGTCCGTTGCCGATCCGCTTGGCGTCCACCTTGGTGTCCACGATCTCCCCGACGGCGATGATGTCCGCGGTGGTTTCGGTGAGGGTCACCAGGATGACGATCACCATGGAAATGATGGCCGCCGCCTCGAAGGTGGGCAGCCCGAAAGCGAAGGGCTGCGGGAACGCGAACACGGGGCCGGTGCCCACCCCGGAAAAATCCGCCTTGCCGGTGATGAGGGCGAAGACCGTGCCCAGGACAATGGCGATGAGGATGGACAGCCGGGAAATGGTGGAGCTGCCCAGTTTGCTCAGCAGCAGCACCAGCAGCAGGGTCAGCCCGGCCAGGCCGATGTTGGAGACGCTGCCGTAGTCCGGGGCGGCGCTGCTGCCGCCCATGGCCCAGTTCGCCGCCACGGGCATCAGGGTCAGTCCGATGGTGGTGATCACGACGCCGGTGACCACCGGCGGGAAGAAGCGGATCACCTTGGCGAACACCGGGGTGATCAGCAGCCCGATCAGGGACGCCACGATCACGGCGCCGAAGACGGACTGCAGCCCGCCGCCGCCGTCGAGAATGGCGGTCATGGTGGCCACTCCGGCGAAGGACACGCCCTGGACCAGGGGCAGCTGGGAGCCGAAGAAGGGAATGCCGACGGTCTGCAGCAGGGTGGCCAGGCCGCCGACAAACAGGCAGGCGGCCACCAGCATGCCGACGTCGGTGGAATCCAGGCCGGCGGCGGTGCCGACAATCAGCGGCGGGGCGATGATCCCGCCGTACATGGTCAGCACGTGCTGGAAGCCATACGCGAACGTGCTGCCCAGCGGCAGCCGGGCGTCCTCGGGGCGGGCGGCGGCCCGCGCCGGCGCGGCGCGGTGCGCGCGGCTCATCAGCAGAACCCGCCCACGGTGCTCCAGACCGGCGCTTCCGGGTCCGTGCCCTCGCGCAGCACGGACGCCTCGATCAGCCCGTAGGGCCGGTCCGCGGCGAAAAAGACTTCGTTGGGGTTGTCCAGGCCGAAGGGTGACAGGTCCACCAGGAAGTGGTGGTTGTTCGGCAGGGAGAGGCGCACTTCCACGATTTCCGGGTGGGCAGCAATCACGGCTTTGCCCATTTCAAACATGGTCTGCTGCAGGGCCAGGGAGTGCGTGGCGGCGAAGGCGTCCAGGAGCAGGGTCCGTGCGGAGGCGTAGAGGGCGTTGAAATCCAGGGCGGCCAGGTCCGTCTCCGGGGCGTAGCGCCATTTGGCGGTGACGTCCGTGGCGAGGATCCGGTCCGTGGTTTCGGCGAGGGTGGTGTAGCGGTCCCGCGGGAAACCGTGGAACTCCGAGCCGGTGGATTTGAGCACCGTCAGGCCGCTGATCCCCGAGACCAGGTGCTGGTGCCCGGCTTCGGACACCAGGACGGCGGTGCGGATTTCGGATTTGTCCTTGGCGAAGGCGTGGTCATGGTCGCTGATCCGGTTCCAGAAGTACTGCTCCGCGGCCCAGCGTCCACCGGTGACCCAGCCGAACCCGCCAGTGAAGTGCTGTTCCAGGCGCAGCAGGAACGCCTCGGGCGAGCCGACGCCGTCGCGGGCGAAGGCGTAGATGGTGTTCTTCTGCGTGTCGGTGGCCACCACCGAGGAGTTGTCCCCCTGCGTGTGGGCGGCCTCGAAGTCGCCGTGCAGCTGGGAGGTGACGCTGAGGTCCTCGAGGGAGTGCCGGGCGGTGTCGCGGGTGACCTTCACCAGCCGGACTTCGGCCTTGCCGTATTGGTTGCGGCCGAGCACGATCTTCGATTCGGTGCTGGCGGTGGAGGTGTTGACCCCCGCGGGGGCCTGCGTTGCTTCGGTCATGGCTCAGCTTCCTCGGTAGGTGGAGTAGGCAAACGGGCTCAGCAGCAGCGGCACGTGGTAGTGCTGGGCCGGGTCGGTGAGGCTAAAGGTCAGGGAGACGCTGGGGAAAAACGTGTCCGTTCCGGCGGCGGCAAAGTAGTCGCCGGTGGCGAAGTCGATCCGGTACGTGCCCGGCTCCAATTCCGCCGGGCCGAGGCTGCCGATCCGGCCGTCCCCGTCCGTGGTTCCCTCCCCCACCCGCGTCTCGCCGCCGTCGTGCAGGGACCAGAGGGAGGCGGCGACGCCGGCGGCGGGCCAGCCGGCGGCGGTGTCCAGGATGTGGGTGGTGACGTGGCTGCGGGTCATGCGTTCAACAGTCCTTCGAGTCGGAGGATGGCAATGTCGCGCAGCTGGGCTGCAATGACCGGGAGTTCTTCGGCGTCGGTGTTCTGCAGCCGTTCCTCGAGGACGGCCAGGATTTCCTCTGCGCTGCGGCCGGCTGCGCGGATGAGGAAGACGCGGCCGAACCGGTCTTCGTACGCGCGGTTGCCGGCCCGCAGCCGGTCCTGGATCCCCTCGAGCCCGCTCACGGACGCCTGCTCGCCGCGGGAGAAGCGGGCTTCAGCGCCGGTGCCGTCGGCGCGGTCGCCGATGCGCGGGTGGTGGGCCAGGGCGGCGTCGATCTCTGCCTGGGTGAAATCCGGGGCGGCCAGTTCGGCGAAACTCAGCAGCTCCCCGGGCGTGGCGAACGGCCGGGCGGCAGCCACCTCGTTGCACCAGCGGGGAATGTCCACGCAGGGCCGCAGCATCGCTTCGGCATCCGGCCGGGACGCGGCGTTGAAGGCGGCAAGGAAGTCCGCTGCTTCTGGAGGCGTGTCTTCTGGGGGCACGGGTGTCAGCTTTCAGTCAGAACTCATCCGCCGCCGGCGCTGGACACCCTTGACCATCGGCGACGCCGACTTGATTCGATGTTCCGGAACGGAATTTATATTTGGGACAGTCTGTGCGCCCCCGCAGTATCTGTCAAGGAACTGCCCGTTATTAAACGTGCAGTATTACTGCAGGTTAATTTGTGCGCTGTTCCGCGGATGCTTCCTGTCCGGCCGGCCGGCTTCCACAATGACTTCCATGGACTCCTCCGGTGAACGGAAGGCAGGCCGCCGGCAGGCCCCGACCGGGCTCGGCCGTGCCTGTCTTTGGACGGCGTGCGCCGCGGGCCTGCTGCACGCCGGCTTCAGCCTCTACTGGGCCCTGGGCGGCCGCTGGCTGCTGGCTACCGTGGGCCAGTGGGCCGTGCAGGAATCCACTGAGGCGCCGTTGCGGACCGGGCTGCTGCTGGGAGCCGTGGCCGCTTTCAAGGCCGCGGCCGCACTGATTCCCACGGCGGCGGCGTACGGCAGGGTGCCGAAGCCGGGCCTCTGGCGGACGCTGAGCTGGATCGGCGCCGTGGTGCTGGTGCTGTACGGGGGTGCGAACACACTGGTGAGCAATGCCGTGCTGGCCGGACTGATCCGCCCGGACACCGGGTATGACCGCATGGCTACGATCGGGCATGCCTGGCTCTGGGACCCGCTGTTCCTGCTGTGGGGTGGAGCCCTGCTCGGCTATCTCGTGCTGTCCCGTGCCGGACGGGATAACCCGCGCGAACGCGCCCGCTGAGGACAGCACGCCATTTCCCGCGGGGTATCCCGCCGGAAAGAACCGCGTGGTACGCTTCCCTGCAATTACCGGAGCCCTGGAGGTTTTGGATCGGATTTGCGGTGCCGGAAAGAACATTCTTTTGCGGCCGGCAGTTACAAAGTAATGCGCATTTGAAATGTTTCATTGTTTTGCGGAATTAAGGCCCCTGCCCGTTCTATCCCGCAGGGGGAACTCACCGCTTTGGTTGCTGGGCTAGCCGGTGGCGGTTGCCGCCGGGTTGCCGGAGGGTAGGCCGCAGTGCTGGACATGTTGGAAGAGTTGGCGGCCGCCACGGCCGGGGGGATTCCCTGCGCCGCGGCGACCATCGTCCGCGCCTCCGGCTCTGTCCCCCGGCCGGTCGGCACCACCATGCTGGTCAGCGGCACCGGGGTGATTTCCGGTTCCCTTTCGGGCGGCTGCGTGGAGGCAGCCGTCGTCGCCGCTGCCGAGGAGGTCCTCTCGGACGGCCGCCCGCGGCTCGAGTCCTTCGGTTACAGCGACTCCGACGCATTCGCCGTCGGGCTGAGCTGCGGCGGCACCCTGGAAGTCTTCATCTCCCCGGTGTTCTCCGGCACGGTTCCCGCCGTTCCGCCTCCCGGCGAGCCCTGCGCACTGCTCCGGCGGATCGACGACGGCGCGGCTTCCGTTCCGCTGCTGATCGGGGACCCGGCAGGGGCAACGCCTGCAGGTCTGCTTTCCGCCCACGGCCCCGCGCTGGCCGCGATGCTGGGCCTCGACCCGGCGCGTGCCGCAGCCCGCCTCGCTCCGCTGCTGGCGGCCGGCCGCACCGGCGTCGTCGAGCTGGGAGAGCCCGGCGGTCCGGAGTGCGACGGCGGCAGCGCCGTCCTGTTCCTGGAGTCCCGGCTGGCACCGCCGCGGCTGGTGCTGATCGGGTCCAACGACTTTTCCGCCGCCCTTGCCCGGCAGGGACGGATGCTCGGCTACCACGTGACCATCTGCGACGCGCGGCCTGCGTTCACCATGCCGGAGCGGTTTCCCGACGCCCACGAGGTGCACGTGCAGTGGCCGGACGCGTACCTGCGCGGGGAGGCGTCGGCCGGGCGGCTGGATGCCCGCAGCGTGGTCTGTGTACTCAGCCACGACGCCAGGTTCGACGTCCCGGTCCTGGCCGAGGCCCTGCGTCTAGAGCTGGCCTTTGTCGGGGCAATGGGGTCCCGCCGGACCCACGACGCGCGGCTGGCTGCACTGCACGCAGCCGGGCTGGCCGGACCCGAGTTGGCGAAGCTGCACTCCCCCATCGGGCTCGACATCGGTGCCGCCACCCCCGAGGAGACCGCAGTATCCGTTTTCGCGGAGATCGTGGCTGCCCGGTCCGGAGCCGCCGCCAGCGGACAACCGCTGCGCGATGTTTCCGGCCCCATCCATCCGACCAACCGGCTCCGCGCCAGCTGAGGAAATCCCATGGACCTACCCACCGTTTCCGAGCTGATCCGCACCGCGGACCCGCAGCGCTGGCGTCCCGGAGACGCCTGGCTCGCGGGCGGCACTGTGCTGTTCTCCTACGGCAGTGAAACCCTGCAGCGGCTGCTGGATGTCACGGCCACCGGCTGGGAGCCGCTGGTGCTGAACGACGACGGACTCGAGATCGCCGCCACCTGCACCATCGCCGAACTGTATGCATTCCCGGACGCCGCCGCACCCGGACTGCGGCAGGCCTGGCCGGCACTGGACCTGGTGCAGCCGTGCTGCGACTCCTTCGTGGCCTCCTTCAAAGTCTGGAACGTGTCCACTGTGGGCGGGAACATCTGCACCGGCCTGCCCGCCGGGCCCATGACCTCGCTGACCGCGGCGCTGGACGGCGTCGGACTGATCCACTCCCCCGGCGGCACTTCCCGCCGGGTGCCGGTGGCCGAACTCGTGACCGGCGACGGGCGTACCGCGCTGGCGCCGGGGGAACTGCTGCGCAGCATTTCGCTCCCCGCCGCCGCGCTGCGGGCACGCACTGCATTCCGGCGGCTCTCGCTGACTAATCTGGGCCGATCCGGGGTGCTCCTGATCGGCCGCGTCGACGAGGACGGTTGTTTTGTCCTGACCGTCACTGCGGCCACGAAGCGTCCGGTCCAGCTGCGTTTTTCCGCGGTGCCGGACGCCGCCGAGCTGCGGGCCGGCTTGGAGGATGCGATTGATGCCGGGCTCTGGCACGACGACGTGCACGGGCTGCCCGAATGGCGGCAGGACATGACCTACCGGCTGGCGGAGGAAATCCGCACCGAACTTGCCGGACCAGCATCCGCTTTCGCACCCGCACCCGCACCCGCACCCGCACCCGAGGACGGCTCCCTGTGACCTACCGGATCAACAACGCCGAGGTGGAAGCCCAACCCTTCCCCGGGCAGTGCCTGCGCACCTTCCTCCGCGAACAGGGCAACCTGGGCGTCAAAAAGGGCTGCGACGCCGGCGACTGCGGCGCGTGCACCGTGCATGTGGACGGAAAACCCGTGCACAGCTGCATCTACCCCGCGGTCCGGGCCGAGGGCCGGGAGATCACCACCATCGAGGGGCTGGCCGACACGGCGCGGCTGGCCGACAGTGTCGGACGGGCCGACGGCGACGGCTTGGCCGACGGCGACGCCCTGCATCCGATGCAGCAGCAGTTCCTGGACGCGCAGGGCTTCCAGTGCGGATTCTGCACCGCCGGCATGGTGATGACCGCAGCGACCTTCGACGATCAGCAGAAGGAGAACCTGCCCCGGAACCTCAAGGGCAACCTCTGCCGCTGCACCGGTTACCGGAGCATCGAAGATGCTGTCTGCGGGCACCGGCACACTGAAACGAGCACCGCCGGCGCCGAGCCGTCCTCCGGCGGAGCGACCTCCGCGCAGACCGTCGCCGGCGCGGGCCTCTCCTCTCCCACCCACAACACTGGCGGAGCGACCCCAGCGCAGACCGTAAACGCACGGACTGTCGGCGCCAACGTGGCCGCTCCGGCGGGACCGGACATCGTCACCGGCCGCGCCCGCTACACCCTGGATGTCCCGGCCAAGGACCTGCCCGGGCTGCTGCACCTGAAGATTCTGCGCTCCCCTCACGCACATGCCCGGATCCTGTCCATCGATGCGAGCGCCGCCCTGGCCGTGCCCGGCGTTGAAGCGGTGCTCACCCACGAGGACGCCCCGGACCAGCTCTTCTCCACCGCCCAGCACGAACTGCACACCGACGACCCCAACGACACCCGGGTCCTGGACAATGTGGTCAGGTTCCGCGGCCAGCGGGTGGCCGCCGTCGTCGCCGACACCATGGGCGCTGCGGCCGAAGGCGTGCGTGCACTGAAGGTCGAGTATGAGCTGCTGCCCGCGGTGCTGGATCCCGAAGCGGCCCTGGCACCCGGCGCTCCGGAGGTCCATCCCGGCACCGCCGGGAACGTCGTGGCGGAACTGCACTCCGAGGTCGGCGACGTTGCCGCCGGACTCGCAGCGGCCGACGTCGTGCACGAAAACACCTACTACAGCCAGCGCCTGCAGCACGTCGCGCTGGAGACGCACGGCTCGATCGCGTACTTCGATGATCTGGGCCGGCTGGTTGTGCGGACCTCCACACAGGTGCCGTTCCTCGTCCGGCGGACGCTGTGCCGGATCTTCGGGCTGAAGCTTGCCTCGGTGCGCGTGCTCGCCGGCCGGGTGGGCGGCGGGTTCGGAGGCAAGCAGGAAGTGCTCACCGAGGACCTTGCCGCGCTGGCCGCGCTGAAGCTGAAGCGCCCGGTGCAGCTGGAACTGACCCGCGAGGAGCAGTTCACCGCCACCACCACCCGGCACCCCTTCGCCGTGAAGGTCCGCGCCGGCGCCTCCGCGGACGGCACCCTGACCGCGCTGGCCCTGGATGTCACCGCCAACACCGGCGCCTACGGCAACCACGCCCCCGGCGTGATGTTCCACGGCTGCGGGGAATCCGTGGCCGTCTACCGGTGCGCCAACAAGAAAGTGGACGCCCGCTCCGTCTACACCAACACGCTGCCCTCCGGGGCGTTCCGCGGCTACGGGCTGAGCCAGATGATCTACGCGATCGAATCCGCCATGGACGAACTGGCCCGGGACCTGGGCATGGATCCGCTGGACTTCCGCCGCCGCAACGTGGTGGCGCACGGCGACCGCATGGTCTCCACCTCCCCCGAACCTGCCGAAGACGTGCATTACGGCAGCTACGGCCTGGACCAGTGCCTGGAGCTGGTGTCCGGTGCGCTGGCTGCGGGGCGGGAGCGGCCGGAGACCTCCGGGGCGGAGCTTGTTTCAGCCGCGTCGTCCGGGGCGGCCGGGCCGTCCGACGCGGCCGACGACGGCGGCGGGTGGCTGATCGGCGAGGGCACCGCAGTCGCCATGATCGACACCGTGCCTCCGCGCGGACACATCAGCCACGCAAAGATCTCTCTCCGCGAGGACGGCCGGTACGGGCTCGACGTCGGCACCGCCGAGTTCGGTAACGGCACCACCACCGTGCACGCGCAGCTGGCCTCGACGGCGCTGCACACCACCGCGGACCGGGTGGTGATCCGGCAATCGGACACCGATCTGGTGGACCACGACACCGGTGCGTACGGCTCCACCGGCACGGTGGTGGCGGGCAAGGCGTCGCTGGCCGCAGCGGAGGAACTGGCCACCCTGCTCAAGGGCTTCGCCGCGTCGCTGTTTAGCTCCACCTCGGCGCAGGTGCATCTGCTGGCGGACGCCGTGCAGTGCGGCGGCGAGCGGATCCCGCTGGCCGACGTCGCCGTCCGGGCACGCGAGGAAGGCATCGACCTGTCCGCGGAGGGCCGGTGGGGCGGCACCCCGCGGTCGGTTGCCTTCAACGTGCAGGGCTTCCGGGTGGCGGTGCATGCCGGGACCGGGGAGATCCGGATCCTGCAGAGCGTGCACGCTGCGGACGCCGGCGTCGTCGTGAATCCGATGCAGTGCCGCGGCCAGATCGAGGGCGGCATTGCCCAGGCTCTCGGGGCGGCATTGTTCGAGGAAGTGCGGATCGACGCCGAGGGCACGGTGGAGACCCGGATCCTGCGCGAATACCACGTCCCCACATTCGCCGACGTGCCGCGCACGGAGATCTTCTTCGCCGAGACGGACGATTCGCTGGGCCCGATGGGTGCCAAGTCCATGAGCGAAAGCCCGTTCAACCCCGTGGCGCCGGCGCTGGCCAATGCGCTTCGGGATGCCACCGGGATCCGGTTCGCCCGGACACCGTTCGCCCGGGACCGGGTGTATCTGGGGCTGCGGGCTGTCCGGGTTGAAGCTGAGGTTGCCGCGGAACCGGAGGCTCCAGCCGAGGCTGCGGCTGCGGCTGAGCGGGAGGCCGCGCCTGTGGAACCGGAGGCTGCGCCGGCTCCTGCCGTGTAGGTCGACTGGTTTCCCTACGGTTTGTGCATTTTCCCTCCAGTTTGGGAAATCCCTCCGCTGCGCCGTGGCAGGGCTTTCCCAAACCGGCAGGGTTTTCCCAAACCGGAGGAGTTTTGCGTCCTGCGGCGGCTCCGGCTCAGCGGGAGGCTCCGACGGTGTAGCCCGACGTCTGTATCCCGGAAATCAGGAGCGAATCCCTGCGATCTGTCCGATTCCCTGCGGTTTGTCCGGATCCCTGCGCCGCGCGAGGCAGGATTTGTCACAAACCGAGGGGTTTTCCCGAAGCGGAGGAGTTTTGCGTCCTGCGGCGGGATGCGCCGTGGGCTAACCGGCCGCTGAGCCCCGAAGGGTCCGCAGCACCCCGCCGATCCTCCGCTGAACGTCCGCGGACAGGGGCCGCAGCGGGGCGGGCAGGTTCTCCACCGGCAGCAGGCCAAGCTCTGCCGCTAACGCGGAGGTCACGCGCAGGCTGCCGAACTCCCGGAACAACTCCCAGACCGGTGCCAGCTGTGCCGACAAACGCCGGGCGGTCTCGGCATCCCCGGCCTGAGCGGCGCGGGTGATCACGAGCGCCAGGTCCGGCAGGGTGCCGCCCAACACGCTGAACCACACATCCGCACCGGCGAGCAGGGCCGGGGCAGCAAACTCGTCGCCGCTGACCCCCAGTGCCATCCGGTCCGGCAGCGCGGCCCGCACCTCACGGATCCGCCGGTCCGCTTCGTCCACCGGCCGGGGCGGAATTTTCACGGCCTTCACCTGCGGCAGGGCGCCGAGCCGGGCATAGAGCTCGTTCGTAAACGTGAACCGGGTGGTGGTCGGATTGTCATAGATGCAGATGGGCACCGAGCTGGCGGCGGAGACGGACTCGAACAGGCCGGCCACCTCGTCCTCGGTCAGCGGCTGGTAGGACACCGGCGCGAGCAACAGGCCGGCGGCACCGGCGTTCTGGGCATCCTCGGCTCCGCGCAGGACATCGGAGGTCCGCAGCGCCCCGATCCCCACGATCACCGGCACCGCCCCGGCTGCCTGCACCGCGGCAGCTGCCACCCGGCGTCGTTCCTCCCGGGACAGATAGGCGTAACTGCCGGTGGACCCCAACGCACCGATGGAATCCACCCCGGCCTCCACCGCACGGTGGACCAGCGCGGCAAAGAGGTCCTCATCCACCGTGTCGTGGATAACGGGTGTCAGGGGAAAGGCGGACAGACCTGTGAACACGGGAGCTCGTTTCAACGTGGGGACACCGACCGGCCCAGCACATCATGCGGGCGCACCGCCGCGGCCGTGGCACGCCGATGTCCGGCCGGCCCCGCCAGCACCAGGGTGGCAAGAACCATCGCCGCGCCCAGGCACTGGCCGGGACTGAGCGATTGCCCGGCGAGCAGCCAGCCGGCGGCCGCCGCGACCACCGGGCTAAGCAGCCCCAGCAGTGCCGTGCTTGAGGCGGGCAGCCGGTGCAGGCCGCGGAACCAGAGGCAGTAGGCCAGCGCCGTGCCGATCACGCCGAGGTAGGCGTACCCGGCCAGGTTGACGCCGGTCAGTGCGGGCGGCGGACCCTCCACCAGCAGGGCCACCGGCAGCAGGAACAACCCGCCGGCGACCAGCTGCCAGGATGTGGCAGCCAGCAGCGTATCCGGGGTGCCCCACTTCTTGGTCAGGACCACCCCCGCCGCCATGCCCACTGCTCCTCCGAGCGCGGCCGCCACGCCCAGCACATCCAGCCGCGCCTGCGCCTGCAGCACCAGCAGCCCGACGCCGGCCAGCCCGGCCATGCCTGCCGCCAGCTTCCGTCCGGTCAGGCGTTCACCGATCCACCGCGAGGCAAACAGCGCCACCAGCAGCGGCTGCACCGCACCAACAGTGGCAGCGACGCCGCCGGGCAGCCGGTAGGCGGCCACAAACAGGAGCGCGAAGAACAGCCCGATGTTCAGCACCCCCAATACCGCCGAGCGCCACCACCAACTGCCGCGGGGCAACCGCCGGACCAGCAGGAGCAGCAACAGGCCCGCGGGCAGCGAGCGCAGCAGGGCGGCCAGCAGCGGCCGGTCCGGCGGCAGCAGCTCGGCGGCCACGATGTAGGTGGTGCCCCAGACGATCGGCGCCAGGGCCGTCGTCGCGGTCAGAAGTCCAGTTTTGCTAAGCACTTAGCCAATATAGCTAAGTGCTTAGTTAATTGCTAGGGTGCATTCCATGAGCGATCACGTGGACATGGTTCTCCGGCAGTGGGCAGCGGAACGGCCGGACTTGGATGTCTCCCCCATGGCCGTGGTCGGCCGGCTGTCCCGGGTGGCCCGCCGGTTCGATGAACAACTTGCTGCAACCTTCGCCAAGCACGGCCTGGATGCGGCCTCCTTCGACGTGCTGGCCACGCTGCGCCGTTCGGGCCCGCCCTACACGCTCAGCCCCAAGGACCTCTCTGCAGGGTCCATGGTCACCTCCAGCGCCATAGCGCAGCGGTTGAACCGATTGGAGGCGCAGGGATACGTCCTGCGCTCCCCCAGTTCCGCGGACCGGCGCGGCAAGCAGGTGACCCTGACCGACGCCGGCCGGACCGCCGTCGACGCCGCCCTTCCGGACCATGTGGCCACCGAACACCGGCTGTTGAACGCCCTGGGCGACGGCGAGCGGGAGGCGCTGGCAGCACTGCTGGCCAAGCTGGACAGCTGACGGTTCCCTTCCGCTTGCGGGTCGGCTGCTGCAGGCCCTTCCACGTTCACGACTTCCCTGCTGGCATGGCCGTCGGACCCGGAAAATCCTGCGGTCTGTACGGATCCCTGCGGTTTGTCCGGATCCCTGCGGCGCGCGGCGCAGGGATTGCCACAAAGCGCAGGGATTGCCACAAACCGCAGGAAATCGGCCCGGATCCCATAGCCCAGGCAGCACTGAAACAACCGTGACTTAACCGTTATATTCATTTCTTCCCTATATTCAGTTTTTCTGACTATCGTTCAGGGCATGAGCAAGCATGAGATGCGCGAGCCGACCTTCCTGGTCCTCTCGGCCCTGGCTGACGGACCCAAGCACGGCTACGCCCTGATCGCGGAGACGAAGGATCTCTCCGGCGGCCGGGTGAAGCTGCAGCCCGGCACCCTCTACGGGGTGCTGGACCGGCTGCGGGAAGACGGGTTGGTGGAGATTTCCGGCGAGGACGTGGTGGACGGCCGAGCCCGCCGCTACTACCGGATTACCGACGGCGGCGCCGCCACCCTCGCCAAGGAAGCGGACCGTCTGGCAGCCAACGCCCGCCAGGCCATGTCGAAGCTGCGACTGCGTGCAGCGCAGGCCGGAGCATGAACGGCGGAGCCTCCAAACTGGAGGCCACCTACACACGGGCGCTGGGAGCCTACCCGCGCCGCTGGCGCCGGGAGCAGGGCGAGGAACTGATCGGCGTACTGCTCTACGTCGCCCGTTCCGAGCACCGCACCAAGGCCACCCCGGCCGAACTGCTCAACCTCGTGGGCAACGGCCTGGCTACCCGCGGCCTGGAACTGCTCGGCAGCGTGGGCCGGCGGCGACGCAACGGCATCGCCTTCACTGCCACCGTGCTGGCCACCTACCTTGCGCTCACCCTGACACTGCTGGGCGAATGGGGTCCGTGGGTCCGGCCGGGCACGCTGCGCTGGCGGCCCACGGGCGAGGGGTTCGGTGAGGCGTTCCTGGCCGCGGGACCGTTCACGACGGCGGCCGCGGCGGTTTACCTGGCACTGCTCGCCGGATTCGTTGCTGCGCTGGCCGGCCGGCACTCCCTGCGCCGGACACTGCATCTCAGCGCGGCAGTGGCAGCTCCGCTGATTCCCCTCTCCGGCGCCGTCGCGGGAATCCTCGCACCGCCGCTCACTCCCATGCTCGTGCTCAGCGGCCTGGCGCTGCTGGCCCTCATCGGCAACCCCGCGGCCAGCGCTTCCCGCCACGTCCTGCTGGGGGCCGTCACGGCCGGTGTCTCGTTGGCGGGTCTGTGGCTGGCCGTCAGCCGGTTGTCCGGCGGCGCTGCCCTGTTCTTCTACGACGCGGCGAGCGTGCTTGCCGTTGATGCCCGGTCCCTGACGCTGGCAGCGGCGGCGCTGATGCTGGCCGTCGGAATGGTCCTGGTCAGCGGAAGCCGGACGATCCCCTGGACTGCCGGCCTAGCCGTGGCATCGGCGCCGTTGCTGGTCCGGCTCTGGTCCGGAGATTCCCTCGAAACCTGGCTTGCCGCCTCGGGCTTACCCGGCCCAGTTACCGCCCACTGGGAATGGGCGTTCCTCGGATTGGCCTTGGCCACGGCAGCACTGGCCGCCGCGGACCAGAAGCTCCGCTTCCGCCGGCTCCGAACCGCCTAACCCGCGTCCTCAGCTTCCCTGCACCACTCGCCCCACCAGCACTGCCTGCTCCACCTGACTGCTGTCGTTCTACGGACATGCTCCCGATGAGCCGGTCCGGCACCGCACCCTGGATCCAGTCTCGAAAGGCACACCATGAACCGCAACCGACTCTCCCCCGTTGCGCCCGCACCGGCCTCCGACCCCGCCGCACCGGCCCGGCGTCGTCGTTATCTTGCCGGCCTCGGGGTCATCGCCCTCGGAGCCGCCGCTCTCGCCGGCTGTGCCGCCGATTCCGGCCTGGCACCGGTTTCGGAGTCCTCGGCCGACCCGTTCGAAATCTATTTGGCCGAAGATATGGACGCCATCCACCTTGCCCAGGACACCCTCCGCTTCCAGTGCTACGCGGACAACGGCTATCCCGAATACGAGGCGTTCATCCCGGAGGAACCGGCAGTGCAGTGGCGCCCCGATCTGCTGGACCAGCTCACCGTTGATGACGCGTTCTTCGAAAGCGTGCAGGACGCCACGTCCAGCGGGCTCCGCGGTGAACAGTTCGGCCCGTCACCGGCCAAGGTCTTTGTGCATGACGACGCCTTCGAGGCAGTATCCGAAGCCTGCAACACAAAAGCCTGGACTGCACTGGGAGAGAACGCCGAGCAGAGCCTGATCGACTACAACCGGCTCAGCAGCAAACTGGCCGGCGGCCTGGCCGACCGGACATTTGAGGCCCTGGCCCCCCTCCAGCAGGAAGTGGTCCAGTGCCTGGTCGACGCCGGGGTGCCGGTGACGCCGGCGTCCGGCGAGCTGTACGGCTTCACATCGGACGTCGAGCTCGGTACGGCGGTGGAATACCCCGAACGCAGCGGCCCGAAGCAGGCCTCCGGGGTGGAGATCATTCCCGCCGACGTTGAAATCACGTATGCACCCACTCCCGCCGAAGCTGCCCTGGCCGTGAAGTACTACAACTGCTCCGTGGAAACGGGCGTGCGGGATGAATTCGACGCCCTGACCCTTGAGACCAAGAAAGAGGTTGTCGCCGAGCACGCAGCCGAGCTGGAGAAATCCAACCCCCGGATCGCCGAGCTTGCGGCCGCCGCTAGGGAGCTCACGGTCCGCTAACCCGACCCAGCCATGCCGGTGTCCGCCGTCACGGCGGGCACCGGTTAGACTCTGGCTGAGAAGACGCGGCGGGTCCCCGCAGCTGCACTCCGGCGGCGTCGCCTGAGTTCTGCCGGGACAACAGTCGACGTCCCGGAAGACATTCGGGAGCCCGTCTCCGTTTCAGAGTTGGAAGAAGTAGAAATGCCCGGTTACATCCCCACGCCGCCGCCGATCCGCGTTCCGGGTCCGGTCCCGTTCGCCGGAGCGGGCCAGGCGACGACGGCGGCCCTGCCCGTTATCCCGGACCTCCGCGACACGCGCCCCGCCGTCCGGGGAGGGCAGGCCGGCCCGCGCGCTCTGGAGGCGCACCGGGTGAGCGTAATCCGGGACGATCCGGGCAAAGGCGATGTCCGGGCCCTCCTCGCAGAGAACCGCGACCTGCTGTATCCCGCCGGAACGGTAGCCGCCGGCCTGACTCCTCCGTCCCTGCGGGACCCCTCCGTCACCTTCTGGACGGTCCGCGAGGACGGCACCCTGCTGGGCTGCGGCGCGTTGAAGGAACTTCCTCCCCTGTTCGGAGGCGCAGCAGGCGAATACGGCGAGATCACCTCGATGCGCACGGTCGAGTCCGCCCGCGGACGGGGTGTTGCCCAGATGCTCCTGCAGCAGATCATCACGAACGCCCGCGCCCGCGGCTACATCGCGTTGCTGCTGGAAACCGGCACCCAGGAGTTCTTTGCCTCGTCCAGGCGGCTGTATCAGCGTTCGGGTTTCACCCCGTGCCCGCCGTTCGGCAGCTACCGCGCCGATCCCAACAGCACCTTCATGTGCCTGGACCTGCGGGCCGCCGCGACCGGCCCGGCGGAAGCCGCCGCCGTCCCGGATGCCTCCCCGGAGGGCAAGGTCTATGCCAAGCCCGGGACCCTGACCGAAATTCTTGCAGCACAGCGTGCCCTGGCGGCGGCCCCGATCCCGAACCCGAGACGCCGCTGACCTTCAGCACGCGCGAAACACCCAAAGAATAAAGAGCACGACGACGCCGGGCGCTGTGTGGGCGCATCGTCACGGCCTGATCAGCCTGCCATCTCAAAGCCGCCGGAACGCCGCCGTCTAAACTGGCAGGCATGGCAATATCAACGGCGGACCCGGCGTCCCGCACCCGCACCCGGATCCTCTGGCTCGCGCTCGGCCTTCCGGTTGCGCTGCTCCTGGTGGTCCTCGGCGCCCAGATCCACGGCCTGGATTTCACCGTGTACCGCGAAGGAGCCCGGGCGTTCCTCGGCCTGGGCGAGCACCGCCTGTATGACCCGAGCCTGGTCGAAACGGACACCCGCGGCCTGCCGTTCACGTATCCGCCCTTCGCCGCCCTGCTGCTGACACCGTTCGCGGTCCTGCCCGAGGCCGTGGGGCTGGTCCTGCTGACCGCGACGTCGTGCGCCTGCCTGGTGCTGACCGCCTTCCTGGTTGCCCGCTACCTCACGGAAAACAAGGTGCTGCCGCCGCGGCTGCACACCGCCCTGGGCGGCAGCACCGGCGTTGCCGTCCTCGCCACCCTGCTGATCGGCGTGCTCGGACCGTGGCGCGAGGGCCTGGGCTTCGGCCAGATCAACCCGATGCTGATGCTCCTGATCGTCGCGGACCTGCTCCGGCCGGCGTCGTCAAAGCTTCCTCGCGGCATCCTCATCGGACTTGCGGCAGGCATCAAGCTCACCCCGCTGGCCTTCGGGCTGATCTTCCTGGTCCGCCGCGACTGGCGGGCCATCCTGACCATGGGGGCCACGTTCGCCGCCACTATTGCCGCCGGCTGGCTCGCGTCGCCGGAGCAGTCGCGGACCTTCTGGTTCGACTCGCTCTTCGATTCCGACCGTGTCGGGGACACCACGGACATGTACAACGTGTCGCTGAACTCGCTGCTCACGCATCTGGGCACACCCGAGGCGCTGCAGCGTCCGCTCTGGCTGCTGGCCTCGGCCGCCGTCGTCGTGCTGGGCTTCTTCGCCATCCGCCGCTCCGACGCCCGCGGCGACACGGTGGCGGCGATCAGCGCGAACGCCGTGGTGATGCTCGCGATCTCGCCGATTTCCTGGTTCCACCACTGGGTCTGGATCGCACTGGTGCTGCCGGCACTGTGGGTGGCGGTACGACGACGGCGGGCCGGGTGCCGCGGCGCGGGCATCGCGCTGCTGGTGGCGCTGGTGCCGGTGTTCATGCTCTCCTCGATCACCGTCACCATGATGCTCACCGGCACGGTCAGCGGCCAGGGTCCGGCGGCGCTGGAGCTGTTCACGGGCCTGGGCGTGGTGCTGCCGGTCGCGGCACTGGCGTTCTGGGCCACCGCGCCGGTGCCGGCGCATGACCATTCGTTGCATGGATACCTGCCATAGGAAAAGACTGCTTCCACAACTACGTGATGGCGATCACAGTTAGGTTCTGAAAAGCTCAGCACCTAGCGAATGTGAGAATGCCCGTGGAACGACTCCTCTCCCATCTGGCACATCTGGAGATCACCAGCCCCGACGTCGAGGCCTCCACCCGGTTCTATGTCGAGAACTTCGGCATGCGCCTGGTTGATTCCCTTGACGGCGTTTCCTATCTGCGCTGCTGGGGCGACCATTACCGGTACAGCCTGGTGGTGCGGCCGGGGGAAGAACCGTCCCTGGCGAACATGGCCTGGCGCACGGCTTCCGCTGAGGCACTCGAGGCGGCGGCGGCAAACGTGGAAGCCGCGGGGGTGCAGGGCGAATGGATTCCGGGCGGGCACGCCCACGGCAAGGCCTATCAGTTCACCGGCCCCTACGGGCACCCGATGAAACTGTTCTACGAGGTGGAGCCGTACGCAGCGGAACCCGGCTGGACATCCATCTACCCGGACCGGCCCGAGCGCCGGAGCAGCCACGCCGCGGCACCGCGGTTCCTGGACCATGTGACCGTGGCCAGCAGCGACGTCACCGGGTTCGCCGACTGGTACAGCGCCGCCCTGGGCTTCCGGATCATGGCTTTCACCACCTTGGACGAAGCACCGATCACGGTCTTCTCCGTGCTTACCACCAATGAAAAATCGCACGATCTGGGGGTGGTCATGGACACCTCGGGCCGGGCCGGACGCGTCAACCACATCGCGTTCTGGGTGGACACCCATGAGGATCTGCTGCGCGCCGCGGACGTGTTGATGGAAAACGGCACCCCGATGGAATACGGCCCCTCCATCCACGGCATCGGCGAGCAGAACTTCCTGTACTTCCGGGAGCCGAGCGCTCTGCGGGTGGAACTGAACTCGGGCGGCTACCGCAACTACGTGCCCGACTGGGAGCCACGCACCTGGACACCGTCCCAGGGATCAAACAATTTCTACCGCAACGGGGCCATGCCGCATTCGCTGACCGAATCCTTCCCGTTGGCGGACGGGTTCACCGCCACGGAGGAAGGCGCCTCGGAGGAAATGAAACAAGCGCTGCTCAACCCCTACGCCAAGCACGGCAGGGGCTGAATCGATGACCTACTCGCTGATCACGTTTCGGGACCCGGGCACCGGCGAGCCCCGGGCCGGACTGGAAACCGGCGGCCGCGTCCTGCCGCTGACGGACGCGAACCTGGACCTGCCCGGAAACAGGGTCACCCTGGAAGCGGTAGTCGAACACTGGGACAAAGCCGAGGGCCAGTTGGACCGGCTCGCGGAAGAGTCCGCCGGTGCTGCCGCCGGCTGGCTCGACTACGCGGACCTCACGGTGCTCGCGCCGCTGCGGCCGCAGCAGGTCCTGCAGGCCGGGGCCAATTACCGCCAGCACGTCATTGACCTGGCAGTGGCGCACCGCGACGGTGAAGGCACGGACGAGGAGATCCGGGAACGGACCGCCGCCACGATGGACCGGCGGGCCGCCGAGGGTACCCCGTACTTTTTCATCGGCCTCCCGACGGCGATGGCCTCCGCCACCGAGGACCTGGTGCTCCCTGGCTACAGCCAGGCCCATGACTGGGAGCTGGAGCTCGCCGCCGTCGTCGGCAAGCGGGCCTTCCGTGTGAGCCCCGAGGATGCCCTGGACTACGTCTTCGGCTACACGATGGTCAACGACATCACGACCCGTGACCTCGTCTTCCGCAAGGACATGCCGGCCATCGGCAGTGACTGGTACCGGTCCAAGAACGCCCCGGGTTTCCTGCCGACGGGACCGCTGGTGCTGCCGGCAAAGTTCGTGGCCGATCCGCAGGACCTCATGGTGACGCTGCGGCTCAACGGCAAAACCATGCAGGCAGAATCGACCGCCGACATGATCTTCACCGTGGCCCAGCTGGTTTCGCATGCCTCCCAGCAGATGCCGCTGCTGCCCGGGGACCTGATCCTGACCGGCAGCCCCGCCGGCAACGGGGCCCACTGGGGACGGATGCTCCGCGACGGCGACGTTATGGAAGGCACGATTACCGGGTTGGGAACGCAGCTAGTGCGCTGCAGGGATGAGGTGGCACCGTGACCGGAATCAATGCCGAAGACCAGGAGATGATCCGCAGCGATGACGCGCTGGGAAGCATCGAGGCGATGGCTGCTGCGCACAACAACTGGGGGCGCTGGGGGCCGGATGACGTCCTGGGCACCCTGAACTTCATCGATGAGGCCAAGCGGGTGGAGGCGGCCCGGCTGGTCCGCACCGGCCAGACGTTCTCCCTGTCCCAGCCGTTCAATACCGACGGTCCGCAGAAGGGCTGGCGCCGCCGCATCAACCCCGTCCACACCATGACCGACACCGGCACGGAAGCGGAGTTCGGCAACCAGGGATTTCCGCACGGCATCGGAGGAGCCGACGACTTCATCGCGATGCCGCTGCAGTGCTCCACGCAGTGGGACGGGCTCGGCCACATTTTCGACCGGGGAAAGGCCTGGAACGGCCGGCGGGCGGGTGCGGTGGTGACCAGCGAAGGCGACCAGCTCACCGGAATCCAGACCGCGGCGGCCCGGATCGTCACCCGGGGCGTGCTGCTCGACGTCGGCCGGGCGCTGGGACCCGGCGCGGGCAGCGGCGACGGGGAGCTGCCGGACGGATTCGCCATCACCGCCGAGCATATCGAGGCCACCATCGAGCAGCAGGGGCCCAGCTCGGAGATCCGGCGCGGTGACATCGTGGTGCTGCGCACCGGCCAATACGCCCGGACCCTGCGGCAGGGGTGGGGAGACTATGCGGGCGGGCCGGCGCCGGGACTGTCCTTCAGCATGGCGCCCTGGCTGCACCGCAGCGAGATCGCCGGAATCGCCACCGACACGTGGGGGTTCGAGGTCCGGCCGAACGAATTCGACACCGCGTTCCAGCCGCTGCACCAGATCGCCATCCCCAACCTGGGCCTCTATCTGGGCGAAATGTGGGATCCGGAGCAGCTTGCCGCGTCCTGCGCGGCGGACGGCCAATATGACTTTCTGCTGACGGCGGCCCCGCTGCCCATCACCGGCGCCGTCGGCTCGCCGGTCAATCCCATCGCCGTGAAATAAGCCGCTACATAATCCGCCGGAATGAAAACAAAGGAGTTTGCATCATGGCAGCTGTGAACAGGGTAGGCATTGTCGGGTCGGGCGCAGCCGGGTTAACGGCGGCGATTCTGCTGGCCGACGCGGGGGTGGACGTGGAAGTCCTGGAGAAAGAAGCGGCCCCGTCCCCGCTCGGCTCCGGCATCACCCTGCAGGGCAACGCCCTGCGGATCTTCCGGCAGCTCGGCATCTGGGACGAAATTGCCGCCAAGGGCTTCGCCTTCAGCGAGCTCGGCTTCCGCGCACCGGATCCGGCGGGAACAGTGCTGTCCGTGGTTGACGACGTCCGGACCGGCGGGCCGGATCTGCCCGCCACCCTGGGCATGTACCGGCCGGACCTTACCGACGCGCTCCGGCGCCGCGCCGCGGATGCCGGAGTACGGATCAGCTACGGCAGGCGGCTCAAGGGGGTGGAACAGGACACGGGTTCAGTCACCGTCATTACCGACGACGGCGACCGCCTCACCTATGACCTGCTGATCGGCGCCGACGGACTGCACTCGGCGGTGCGGACCGCGATCGGGATCACCACCGAGCCGGAGCCCACCGGAATGGGAATCTGGCGGGCGTTCGTGGACCGGCCGGCCGATGTGGTCCGCACCGATCTGACCTACGGCGGGCCCTGCTACATTGCCGGGTACTGCCCCACCGGCCAGGACAGCATGTATGCCTATCTGGTCGAGGACGCCCAGGAGCGCAGGGTGGAGGACGGACCGGAGATCATGGCCGGACTCGCGGCAGCCTACGGCGGGCCGTGGACGGAGATCCGGGCCAGCCTGGACCACAGTGCGCGGATCAACTACACCCGGTTCACTGCGCACTTGGTGGACGGACCCTGGAACCGCGGCAGGGCCGTGATTATCGGCGATGCCGCCCACAGCTGCCCGCCCACCATCGCCCAGGGTGCGGCCATGGCCGTGGAAGACGGGGCGGTCCTGGCGGATCTGCTGACCAGCCGGGAAACGCTGGATGACTCGCTCTGGACGGCCTTCACGCAGCGACGGCTGGAACGGGCCCGCACCGTCATCCGCGGATCGGTGCAGCTGGGACAGTGGATGCTCGAAGGACGGATGCGGGACGCCGACGTCCCGGGCGTGATCGCTACCGTAGCGGCAACCGTGAGCCAGCCCGCATGACCGGAAAAGAGTCCCTGCCCGCGGTGGTGGATGTCCATGCCCACGTGGTCCTTCCGGCGCTGCAGGAGTATGTGGCGGCCTGCGCTCCGGCGGAGTTTGCTGCTGCACAGGAGCTCGATGCCCGCCGGCAGGGACCCGAATCGGTGAAAATCTCCGGCGCCATGATCCGGGAACGCTGGCCGCGGCTGGTGGACCTGTCCCGGCGGCTCGCGGACATGGATGCCGCGGGAGTCGACGTGCAGCTGGTCTCGCCCTCGCCGTCGCACTATTACTATTTCGCCGGCCTGGAGCTCGGCGGGGAAATCGCCCGCCGTGCCAACACCGCGGTCATGGAGCTGGTGGCGTCCGCCCCAGGCCGGCTTGCGGGGCTGGGACTGGTTCCGTTGCAGCATCCGGAGGCCATGGTCGCGGCCCTGGAGCATGCGGTGCTGGACTGCGGCCTGCTGGGGGTGGAAATCGGGTCCTACGCCCCCGGATTCGACCGTCTCCCCGGGCAGGAACCGAACGCCGGGACCGTGGAACTGTCCGACGCCCGCCTGGAGCCTTTCTGGGCCCGGGCCGAAGAACTCGGAGCGCTCGTTTTCCTGCACCCTTTCGGCTGCTCGCTGGATGAGCGGCTGGACCGGTTCTACCTGGCGAATACCGTCTCGCAGCCGGCGGAGAACGCCGTTGCCCTCTCCCACCTGATCTTCGCCGGGGTGCTGGACCGCTACCCGGAGCTGCGGATCATCGCGGCGCACGGCGGCGGCTACCTGCCCACCACGCTCGGCCGGTCCGACCATGCCTGGCGGGTCAGGCCGGACGCACGCGTGTGCGCTGCCCCGCCGTCGTCGTACATCAGCCGCCTGTGGTTCGACTCGCTCACCCACAGTCCTGCTGAACTGCGCGCACTGGCCGGGGCCGCCGGGGCGGACCGGATCCTGCTGGGCTCCGACTATCCGTTCGACATGGGCTCAGAGGACCCGATAGGGGACGTCCGGGCCGCCGGTCTGTCCGTGGGGGAGGAACAGGCACTCCTCGCCGGCAATGCCGCAGCGCTCGGGATCCGGGCCGGCCGTGCCGAGGCCGGCGCCAGTGGTGCCGCACCCAGGGAAGGAATTGAAATCGATGGTTAAGCTCGCACGCTGGAACGACGGCGGTGAGGTCCGCTCCGGCTTCATCCATGAGGACCGGGCCTACGGGCTTCCCGGAGGACAGACTGCCAACGACCTGCTCGGGGCCGGGTTGGACGAGACCCTGGCAACCGCGGAACGGGTCATCGGAGCCGCCTCGTCCGCGCCGCTGTCCGCCGTGGTGCTGCTGGCTCCGCTGGTGCCGGCCACCCTGCGCGATTTCGTTGCTTTCGAGGAACACGTGGAGGGGATGCGGATCAGCATCGACGGCGCGCCGCCCGGCGTTATGGAGGAGTGGTACCAGGCCCCCACGTTCTACTTCAGCAATCCGCACACCATCCGGGCCACGGGTGACGAGATTCCCATCCCGGCCGGCTGCAGCCAACTGGATTTCGAGACGGAGGTCGCCGCCGTCATCGGGCGGGTTCCCGGCAGCAGCGGCAGCAACCTCAGCGCAGCGCAGGCGCAGCAGCACATCTTCGGTTACACAGTCTTTAACGACTGGTCCGCCCGGGACCTGCAGCGCCGGGAGATGAAGGTCAGCCTGGGTCCGTGCAAGGGAAAGGACTTCGCCGGCACCCTGGGTCCGTGGATTGTCACTGCCGACGAATTCGCCCACCGGCACGACTCCGACGGGTTCCTGGCCCTGCAGATGAGCGTGGTCGTTAACGGGTCTCGGGTCGGAGAGGATCTGCTGTCCAATATGGGCTGGCCGTTTGCCGAGCTGGTGGCCTACGCGTCGCAGGATTCCCGGGTGCTTCCGGGCGACGTGCTGGGGTCCGGCACCTGCGGCAGCGGCTGTCTTGCCGAACTGTGGGGACGTCTCGGTGATCAGGCTCCGCCTCCCCTGCAGACGGGGGACAGCGTCAGTATGACGGTGGAGGGCATCGGCACCATCACGAACACCGTGGGACCCCGTCGTGAAGCATCCACCCTGGTGCGTGCCCGGCCCCGGCAGCGCCTGCCGCGCAGTTACGACGGCGCCGCGGCGGCGCGGGGCTGAACGTCAGGGCCGCGGCGGCGCGGGGCTGAACGTCAGGGCTGCGGTGGCCCGCTGACCTCCGCCAGGCGGGTCACGACGGTGCTCTCCGGGTGCCGCTGGGCGCAGGCGCGCTGGACCACGGAACGGAGCCACAGGCTCGCCGGGTCTTCGGCCCGGCTGGGGTGCCAGAACATGGCCTCCACCAGCACGGGTTCCGTTTCCGCGGGAAATTCGATGATCGAAATCCCTGCTCCCCGCTGCGATTTGAGGGCGAGCATTTTCGGAACCACCGCCACCAGGTCCGTCCCTTCGACGAGCAGCGGGAGGGCAAGCAACCCGGATACCTGCGCGGCGACCCGGCGTTGAATTCCCAGGGTTTCCCAGAAGAGGTCCGCAGGGGTTTTGATCGAGGCGCCGAAGTTGCCCACCGCGTGCGGAAGCCGGCCCAGGTCCTCCGCACGGAGGGGGTCCGCCTGCAGGATGGGGTTCCCGGAATCGACCACCGCCACAAAGCTGTCCCGGAAGACCGCCTTTTTCTCCCCGGGCAGGGAGTACCCGGTGGGTCCGACCATCAGGTCGCAGCGGGTGAAATCGGCCTGATGCAGGGGCATCGCATCTCCCGAGACAACGTTGACGCTGACACCGGGTGCCTCGACCTGCAGGATGCCGCGCAGCGGTTCCAGGATCACCGTTGCTGCGTAGTCCGATGCTGCGATGGTGAACTCGCGGTCGCTGGTGAAGGGATCGAACCTGCTCCGGATGCCGGTGACCCGGTCCAGGCCCTGCAGCGCTTCGTCCACCAGCGGGACCAGATCCTGCGCCAGCGGGGTCAGCTCGAAGTGCCTGCCGGAACGGACGAGCAGCTCGTCGTCGAAATAGCGGCGCAGCCGGGAAAGGGCGGCACTTGTAGCCGGTTGACTCAGCTGCAGGTGTTCCGCCGTCCTCGAGACGTTGCGCAGCCGGAGCAGGGCCTGAAGCGTCGGTAGGAGGTTCAGATCGATGGACTTCATGCGGGACAGCATAGGCGAGCGGCTACTTGGCTCGTCTTCTTCCCATCGGGGCGGTTGAGCTGTCCTTCCACTACGTCCCTTGGCCCGAACGGCGCCGGCCGAGATAACTGGACAGCCCGACGGCGACAAGAAGCGCCATGCCGTTAAAGACCTGGTCCACCCAGTTGGCAGCGCCGCTCAGTGTCAGGCCGCTGACGCTGACCGCCACGAACAGCACTCCGAACACGGTTCCAACCACGTTGAAGCGGCCCGGCAGTATGGCGGTTGCTCCCAGGAAGACAGCTGCCAGGGCAGGGAAAAGGAGGTAGGTTCCGTTGTCCGCATTGGCCCCGCCCGTTCGTGCCGCAAGGATGACTCCTGCCAGCCCTGCCAGAGTGCCGGAGAGGCAAAAGGCGGTCTGGGTGTACCGGCGCAGCGGCAGGCCCACCAGGACGGCGGCCCGGTTGTTGGACCCAATGGCGTAGAGGGCGCGGCCGAAGGGAGTATGTGTCAGGAGATACCAGGCCAGGAAAGCGAGCACTGCCACCACGAACACCACCCGCGGCAGGCCCAGCCAGCTGCTGCTGCCGAACGTCGTGAACGCCGGATCCACGCCGATGATGGCCAGCCCGCCGGTGTACCACTGGATGAGTCCGCCCAGGAGTGTGGCCATGCCAAGGGTGGAGACGAAGGCGTTCATCCCAAAGCGTGCAACGAGGAGCCCGTTTACCGCGCCCACTACCGCAGCTACTGCCACTCCGAGTAGGCAGGACAGCCACAGCGGCAGCGAAAAATGCGCCATGGAGGCCGCCGTGACTACGCTGCTCAGGACCGCGATGCCGCCAACCGAGAAATCAAAGTGTCCTGCGACAAGGGGAAATATCAGGGCGAGGGCGACGAGGGTAACGACGGACTGGTTGGCCAGCACCACGGAGACGTTGGCTCCGCTGAGAAAGATGGAGGAACTGGCCGGGAAAACGCCGAAGAAGGCGATGATCAGGACCAGCAGCAGCGGCAGGGCGAAACGTTCCAGGTGCGCGCCCAGAAGCCGGCTTCCCTCCCTGCGTTGTGGCCGGGCCCGGGAGCTTTCCGCCCCGGCCTGGCCGGAGACTTTGGCCTTCCGGGTCTCGAGGGATCCCGCCGGTGCGTGGCTGCTGTCCATTAGTCTTCTGATCCTTCTTGAGGGGCACGGACGGGGTGATTTGCGGCCATCACGGCAGCGGCAAGCGTGCTGCGTCCGGTGTCCGCGGGGTCAAGATCGGCGACGATACGGCCTTCCACCAGGACCAGGATCCGGTCGCACAGCTCGGCGAGTTCGTCGAGGTCGCTGGAGGCCACCAGCACTCCGCACCCCTGTGCCGCGATGTCCCGCAGCGACCGGTAGATATCCCGACGGGAGGTCACATCGACTCCCTGCGTTGGTTCGTCGAGCAGGAGGAGCCGGGGTTTTCGCCGCAACCAGCGTGCCAGGATCACCTTCTGCTGGTTGCCGCCGGAGAGCCTGCTGATCGGGATCTCTATTCCGTCAGCGCGAACCGAATGGTCGGCCAGCAGCCGGTGGGTCTCATCGCGTTCCATCCGCAGGTTCATCACGAGCCTGCGCCAGTAGCGCCCGATGACGGTGGCGGAGGCGTTTTCCCGTACTCCGAGGTCCAGGAAGGCCGCGTCCCGGTGGCGGTTTTCCGGTACGAAGACGACGCCGGAACGGACTGCGTCCGCGGGAGAGGACGGTTCATGGGGTGCACCGGCCAGGCTCATGCTTCCGCCGGTCAGGGAGGTGTCTCCGAAAATCGCGCGCAGGACGGTGGAGCGGCCTGACCCGGCCAGTCCGGCCAGGCCCACGATTTCACCGGATGCCACCGAGAGGTTTACGTCTGTCAGCGGGTAGCGGGAAAGGTCCCTGCCTTCAAAGAGGGGGCTCTGCGCGCCGGTGCCCGGGGCCGGTGGCGCCGGAGTTCGAAGCACCGCGTCATTGCCGGCGGCGCTGGCCGGTCCAGCGGGTCCGGCGCCCGACATCATGTCCACGATGGCAGCGATGGACGTATCGGCCACGGGTCCGCCGCCGGCAACGATGCCGTCGCGGAGCACTGTTACGTGGTCTGCAACTTCCTCAATTTCACGGAAACGGTGCGTCACCAGCACGATTGTCTGCCCGTGGTTGGCCCGGGAGCGCAGTGCCGCCATCAGTTCCCTGGACTCGTCCTCAGCGAGAGACGCCGTCGGCTCGTCCAGCAGCAGCGTGTATTCGCTGTCCTGCTGGTCGGCGAGGGCTCGGGCCACGGCCACCATGGTTTTTTGGCTGGGCCGCAGCGAACCCAATCTGTCGGTTGCCCGGGCCGCTATGGCGTAGTGCGCCAGCAACCCGTCCACCCGGTTCTGCAATTCGCGCCAACGGATTCCGTGCAGCGGATTGGTGGGGAAACCCGCGTCCAGCGCGAAATTCTCCGCCACGCTCAGGGAGTCGAACAGGCCAAGATCCTGATGAACAAATCTCAGTCCGGCGGCACGGGCGCGGCGCGGGGTCACCTGCCTGGCCGGAAGGTTTTCTCCGTGGATGCTGATCGTGCCTGCATCGGCCTGGTAGACGCCGGCGAGGCACTTGATCAGTGTCGATTTGCCCGACCCGTTGCCCCCGAGCAGCGCATGGATGGTTCCGCCGTTGACCGTCAGGTCCACACCCGAGAGCGCTTTGGCGCCGGCGAATGACTTCACCAGCCCGTGTGCGGCCAAGGCAACGGTCCCTGCTTGGTCATCCGCACGTTCCGTGCCCGCGGCTGCCGCGGGCACGGAACGGCGGTTTTCGTTATGAGCAGCCACTACTTGCCCCAAGCCTCCAGATAGGCCTGCTTGAAATCGATTTCCGGGTTGTACGTGAAGGAGGTGCCGTCGGCGGGCATATTGGTTTCCGCGTCCACCACCTGGAGCCCGACGCCGGAGGCGGCAATCTCCTGATCAGCCAGCAGTCTCAGAGCGGTGTCCACACCGGACCAGCCGTCCCACTCCAGGCTGAAGGTAACTGATGCATCCTGTCCTTCGCCTGCCGCAATCAGGTCCAGGTTGCTGCGTTGGCCGAAGGTGCCGATGACGGCCAGCTTGTCAGAACGCTGGGAAGACACAATGGCCTGCGAGAGACCTGCCAGGAACCAGCCGTCCAGCGGAACGGAGACGGCGTTGGCGTCCGGCGCCTGGAGCAGGGCGGTGGAGAGCTTCTGCGCCATGGTGCCGGTCGCTGCGTCCTGGTTGCTCAGCTGCAGTGTTCCCACGACTTCGCAGGTGTCACAGTCCGCAAGTTCGGCGTTCAGGCCGTCGCTGATCCAGGGCCCGAACCTGGCGTCGGCGAACGTCACTTCCAGCAGCTTCAGATCGCCGTCGGTCTGGCCGATCAGCCAGTCTGCCTGCAGTTGGCCGACCATGTTCCACCACTGCTCGTTGTCCAGTCCGTCCAGCTTCTGGGTTATGCCGGAGTACAGCGGCTCACCGCCGTCGATGTCACAGTCGTTTGCACCGACCCCGACCGTAGTGATTCCTGCCGCGCGGGCTTCCTCGAGGGGGCCCTGGAAACTGGAGCAGTCCTGGCCCATCACAAGGATGACGTCCGCGTTGGCACCCACACCCTGACGGATGCAGCTGGCCCAGCCGTTGGGATTGAGTTGGCCGTCACAGATGTTGCTTTGCCAGCCGATGGCTTCCGCTGCATCCGCTGCTGCCTGGGCAGGTGTCGAGCAGGTCACCTGTGACTGCCCGCAGGAGACAATCCAGGCCGTGAGGCCTTCAGGGACTGGAACCGATTCGGTGGGCGGGGTGCCAACCGTACCTTCATAAGCGGCGGCCAAAGCGTCGGTGTTCCCGGAGGTGGCTGCCGAAGCGGATTGTGTGTCAGCGGGTTCATTCTCTGCAGTTGCCGTACTGCAGGATGCCAGAGCGAGGCTGGCAATCAGCAAGGCGCTGAGTGCGCCCGGGACCTTCATTCTCGGCTTCGTGCTTCTCATCGGGTCTCCATTGACAGTCAAAGTTGAACGTGACGTACATCACGTTGCAACCACTGTGAAGGAGCCGGACTATGTGAGGAAGAGACTAATTGGGATACCTCGTATTTGCGAAACGGATAACCACGTGTGCGGGCCCCACAAAAGAACACCTGGGCCGGCTGTTAACCAGAAACTCTGCGGGTATCCAGAAACGCTGCGGGAATGGAAACCAGGAACCGAGGCAGGACCGGCCGCAGTCTTCCCAACCGCTAGGACGGGTCTCCGCCGGAGATCCCAGGCCAGCCCAGGGCCAGGTACATCTCCGGCACCCCGGCATACTCCCGGTCCAACCCGGGAAAGTGCCCCAGTCCGGCGGCGAGGGCGGTTCGCTGGGAGCCGGTGTTCGTCGTCGTCGTGCGGGCCAGGATCGGCAGCTCCGGCATCAGCTTCCGGCCGAGGCGCACCCCTTCAACCGCTCCCTCTTTCGCGTAGCCCCTGCCCCAGACCGCCGGGTCGTAGCGGTAGTACAGATTCAGGATGGTCCGGCTGTCCACCACGGCGCGCTGCAGTCCGGTGAAACCGACGACGGTCTCCGGCGCCTCGTGTTCGGCCACCGCCCAGTAGCCGAAGCCCTCCCGGTCCCAGTGGTCCAGGAAATCCTGCAGGCTCCTTGTCACGGATTCCACGGTGGGGGTATGCGGATTGTGCCGGTTGGTCCGGGGGTCCGTGTGGATCCGGACGGCGGCATCGTAGTCCGCCCGTTCAAGCCTGCGCAGCAGCAGTCGCTCGGTGCTCAGGGGAGTCCAGTCGCTCGGGTCTTGGCGCATGCGCCCATCCTAAGCGGGGCCTCCCCCGGTTCCGTTCAACAGGCTTAGGGGAATCGAACCCCTGACCTGTCACCCGATCATGGGCAGCAAGGTATTCTTCCGAGCATGACAATTCCCGGGGGTACCGAATCCGACAACCGCTCAAGTGACGCCGTCACGTATTTCTGTGGTGCGGTCGCCATGCTGATGTTCTCAATACTCGCTTTCGGAAACGCGTCCGAATGGTTCGACTACGTTTCCGGTGCCATTTGGCTCGGTTTCGCCGCGGCACTTGGCTACCGGGGTTTCCGCCCGGGAGCGGTCTGAGCCGGATCGGCCCGAGCCTTCAATGACCCCAATGACCCCCAGAACGTTCCCTTTCTCGCCGACGTCCGCCACCTCGCTCATGGTCGGTGACTTGGTCCCCGTACAGGGCCTGTCCGGCAATTGGGCGTGCCTGCAGGTCGTGGAAGTCCGGCCTCTGAAGCGCAAGAATTTCATCGTGGCCCTGCTGCCTTGGCGCGGCGGATCGGCGCCCGGCACCGCCGAGGTGGCGGGACTCGTCCCGCTGGAACGGGCGTTGACCCGGATCGAGATCTTCACCGAAGGTCACCTGCAGGTGATCGGGAATGCAGAGCCGAACGATGCAGGGCAGGAGCGGTGGTACGGCCCGCTCTATGTGGGCAGGACAACCTCCGTGTGGGGGTGGAAGGCGACGATCCGGCTTGCCCAGGACGTTGCAGACAGCGGGCTGTCACTCGCGGACCCGGCCTAGTCCAGCACCCGGCCCACATGCTGCAGCCAGCGCGCGACGACGGCCAGCTCCTCGGCGCTGAACCCGTCGGTAATCTTCCCGTTCAACTCGCTTAGGGCCGCTTGCACGACGCCGAGCGCGGCCTTCCCGTCGGCGGTCAGGTTCACCCGGATGGTCCGGCGGTCGGCCGGATCCGGTGCACGGGTGATGAGTCCGGCCTTTTCCAGCCGGGACAGTAGCCCGCTCAGCCCGGCCGGCGAGGAGTCCACTGCTTCGGCCACCTCGCCGGTGCTCGCGCCGGGACGGGTGGCCAGATACAGCAGCACCCCGGCGGCCGGTGCGCTCAGTCCGCGGTCCTCGCCCCGGCGTCCGATCCACCGCCGCAGCCTTCGCTCGGCGGTCAGCGTCAGGAAGATCAGCCGCGGCGGACGCCGACCAGCGCCACCCGTTCCGCCGTTGCCTCCCGCGGTCATGTCCGGTTCGCGATCCGCCCGTCCAGCCAGGCGAGGACTTCGGGCCACAGCTTGTCCTTGACGCCGCGTCGGAAGAAGCCCATGTGCCCAATGGTGGGTACCCCGGCGTCGTCGGGCGAGTAGGTACGCCGCTCCAGCGGGGCGTTGGTGAGCCGGCTGTAGATGGCGTTGATCTGTCCCGGGGTGGCCCAGAGGTCGTCGGTGAAGCCGATGGACAGCACCTCGGTCTTGACCCGGGCTGCGCGTTCGGCGGCGTCCATGCTGGGATCGTCGAAGAAGTAGTTGGGCCGGCGGGACCAGGAGCTCCACTCGAGCATGGCGCCGCCGGGCATGTCCTCACCCAGGCCCATTTTCCGGCCCGGCACGGCGCCGAGCAGCCGGCCGGTAAGCGGGCCGAGGACCCGCAGGACCAGTCCCACGCGCAGCCGCTCCTTCGGATCCTGGATGGTCTTGGTGACGCCGGCGTGCGAGGCGATGGCCACGAATCCGAGCAGTCCGTCCGTGCCGTTGTTCAGGGCCATCGCATGTCCGCCGATACTGTGCCCTACGGCCAGGCGCGGCAGGTCCGGGAACCGCGCGGCCATCCAGTCCGCGGCGGCGGGCACATCCTGGCCCATCCAGTCGCGCATCCGCAGCTTCCGGTTGGCCTTCGGACTGCCGGAGGCACCGGTTCCGCGGTAGTCGTAGGTCAGGACCGCGTACCCGTTTTCGGCCAGGTATTCGCTGAAGCCGGTGTACAGCCGCTCGGCCACCGCCGTGGCGGGGTGGATGACGACGGCGGCGCGGGGCGCGTCGTCGTCCGGCAGGCGCAGGGTGCCGGCGAGCGCGCCGCCCGCAGGGACGGGGATGCTGATCCGTTCGGACGTGACGGCTGACACACTATTATTTCGCATGCGAAGTAATCTACACGGGACAGCGGGTTTCGGGTACCCCTCGAAGCCCTACACCACCACAAGCTCCGTTCCGTCGGCCGCATGGTCGGCCAGCGCGACGCTCTGGATCGCCGGATCCTCATAGGTATTCCAGTAGTAGGTCATCGTCCGGGACGAGAAGAGCCCGGTGTAGGTGGTCTTCTCAAACTCGCCCGAGCCCATGGCCGCACTGCCGTCCACCATCGCAACCCCCTGCAGGGTATGGAACGCGCGGCTGACGTTGTCCTCTTCCGTCGTCTTGGGCGGGTAGTGCGCGTGGACGTAGGCCGCGCGCACAAACCGCGACGGCGAGTAGTAGTCGCCGGGGATCCCCCGCATCAGCGACCCCGAGCCGAACGGGGCCAAGTGTGCCTGGTTGAGCACAACCTCCTCGGGGAAATCGGGCGAGGCATTGAGGTAGTTGCGCAGGTTCTCGTGGTGCCAGCCGAAGCCGGGCTGGTTGGCCAGGACGTCAACGTCGTCGTGGAAGACGTGCATGCCGTCGTGTGTGTACTCCACCACGATGGATCGCGTCGAGTCGCCGATCAGCCAGTGCAGCAGCGAGCTCGGGTACTTCTCGTTGATCGGTTTGTCTACGATCACGACGTCGTCCAGTGCGGCCTCGACCTCGTCCACGGTGGAGAACTGGGAGGCCACCCAGAGCGGAAACTCGAAGGCGGCGACGTTCACCGCGCCGAAGGCCGGTTCGGACGCGTACTCCGCGTACCCCGGAAAGTTGAGGCCGCCGACGGCCAGGCCTGCGTCGTTTCCGCAGTCGAAGTACAGGGGCGTGTCTTCCTGAACGATGCCCATGCCGATGACGGCATGCTGGATCTTCGGCACCGCCCCGAAGGGCGACTTCGTGGCGTACCCGGTGGGCGTCACCACCACCCGCTCCCCGAAGTCAGACGTCCAGTCGAGGTTACGCGCGAAATAGAGGTTGCCGCTGCCGTCCGAGAACCTGATGCCTGTGCACATATGGATGCTCCCTGTTGCGGCGAAGCCCTGACGGTGCTTCGCCTGTTCGGTGGACCTATGCCGGAGAAGTTGCCCAGGAGTTACGGTGCCAACCAGCCCGCACCCTCCGTGCGCTTTCAGGTTAGGTCCGAACCCCGTGTCCGCGGCAGTCTCCCCGCCCTTCTCGAACCCGAAACCGCGCAGGTCATCGTGCACGAGGGGCGGCGTGCCTATAAAGGGAACCATGATGAACACCCCCGACACCCCGCTGGAGGTCTCCCTCCCCTTCACCGGGAAATGGAAGGTGCAGAACAGTCCCCTGCGGCGGGTGCCCAGCCACGGCACGCATCTGCTCGCCACTACCTACGCCATCGACTTTGTGGGCGTGGACGACGCCGGCCGGTCGGCTCCCGCGGTCAGCTGGCGTACCGCGTTCGGCACCGAGCCGCCGGAGCTGTTCTTCGCCTTCGGTCGCCCGATCCTGGCTCCGGTCAGCGGACAGGTGGTTACCGTGCACGACGGCGAAGCGGACCACGAGGCCCGCCGGTCGCAGCTGGCCCTCATCCCCTACCTGCTGGGCCAGCAGGCGCGGCTGCGGCAGGGCGCCGGGGCGATTGCCGGGAACTACGTCCTTGTCGAGACGTCCGACGGCGGCCCGGTGGTCGGGGTGATGCACCTGCGCTCCGGCTCGATCCGGGTTGGCACCGGTGAGCAGGTCCGCGAAGGCCAGCAGCTCGGGGACTGTGGGAACTCGGGCAACTCCACCCAGCCCCACGTGCATGTGCAGGCCATGGACGGAGCCGACCCGTGGACCGCCCGCGGATTGCCGCTGGTGTTCCGGTCCTTCGGTGAGAAGCCTGCCCGCGGCCGCACGTTTATCCCACGGGAGAACATGCTGCCGCAGGAGGCTTCGACGGTGGAAGCGCCCTGATGCACCCCAGCCGGGGCAGGCCTTATCCCCGCTCCGCCGCCGCACCAAAGGGGTCCGCCACCGTCCGCAGGCTTAAGTCAGTAACTCGCGCGCACGTCGTCATCCGCGGCAGGGAGATATTTAGCAGCCAGGGCTTCGCTGCCCCGGGCCAGGAGCGCGACGTCGGCACCCACCAGGATGAAGTCCACGCCGGCGTCGATATACCGGCGGGCAGTGGCCTCGGCGAACGCGTTCACGCCCACCGGTTTCCCGGCGGCCTTCACCATCCGGATGCAGTGCTCGACGGCGGCAATCACGTCGGGATGCTCCTGCTGGCCGAGGTGGCCCATGGACGCGGCGAGGTCCGCCGGCCCGATGAACAGCCCGTCCACCCCGTCGACGGCGGCAATCGCCTCCACGTTTTCGACGGCGGCGGCGGTCTCGATCTGCACCAGCAGCGTCACGGACTCGGCGGCATTCTCGAGGTACCCCTCGATCCGGTTCCAGCGCGAGGCGCGGGCCAGGGCGCTGCCCACCCCGCGGATGCCCAGCGGCGGATACCGGACGGCCCGGACCAGCTCGGCGGCCTGTTCCGGGGTATCGACCATGGGAATCAGCAGGTTCTGCGCGCCCAGGTCCAGGTACTGCTTGAGCAGCACCGCGTCCCCAATCGGCGGGCGGACCACCGCGGTGACCGGATAGCCATGCACGGCCTGCAGCTGGGCCAGCAGGGACTCGATCCCGTTGGGGCTGTGCTCGGCGTCGATCAGCAGCCAGTCCAGCCCGGACCCGGCGCAGATTTCGGCGACCAGCGGGCTGCCGGAGCAGACCCACATGCCGGTCTGCCGGCCCCCGGCGGCCAGCCGGGCGGCGAAGGTTTCTTCTACTCGAAGCGGCATGTGATGGTTCCCAACGGTCCGTAGTCGGCAAAGACGGTGTCGCCCTTGTATACCCACATCGGGCGGGTGAAGGAGCCGGCGAGGATGATTTCCCCGGCCTCCAGCGAGGTGCCGTGCACGGCGAGCTTGTTCGCCAGCCAGTACACGCCGGCGGCGGGATGGTTCAGCACTCCGGCGGCGACGCCGGTTTCCTCGATGCCCTGGTTGCGGTAGAGCAGGGCCGACACCCAGCGCAGGTCGACGTCGGCCGGCCGCACCGGGTTCCCGCCGACCACCATGGCGCCCATCGCCGCGTTGTCCGCGATGGTGTCCACGATGGTCCGGCCCTCCATCTCGATCCGGGAATCCAGGATTTCCAGTGCGGGCACCACGTAGTCCGTGGCGTCCAGGACGTCGAACAGCGTGCAGTTCGGCCCGGAGAGCGGCTTGCCCAGCACAAACGCCAGCTCCACCTCGATCCGCGGGTGCGTGTACCGGTCCCACTCCAGGGTGCAGCCGTTTTCCAGCACCATGTCGTCGAGGATGACGCCGTAGTCGGGTTCGGTGATGCCGGTGGCGGCCTGCATGGCCTTGGAGGTGAGGCCGATCTTGTGGCCGGCCAGGGACCGCCCGGAGGCGATCATCCGTTCCCGCCACAGGTTCTGCACGGCATAGGAGTCATCGATGGTCATGTCCGGGTAGCGCTCGGTCAGGCGCGGCACCGGAGTGCGGGTGCGTTGGGCTTCGAGCAGCTCATCGGCCACCGCCCGGAGAGTCTGGTTATCTAGCACGGCGATTCCTTGGTGTTCGGAGGATGCGACGACGACGACGGCGGCTTCAGCGCCGTCGTCGGGCCCGGTCTAGAGCTGGGTGCCGATCTTGAAGCCCTGCGCGGGCTCGCCGGAGGAGCTGTCGTCGTCGTCGGGGCGGGTGTAGGAGAACCCGTCCGCGCCGATGGTGACCGCCATTTCGGAGGTTTCGGTGCGGGCGGTGAGCGGCTGCGGGTTGCCGTCCAGATCCAGCACCAGGGAGGCCTCGGTGTACCAGGACGGGACCACGGGATTGCCCCACCAGTCGCGGCGCTGGTTGTCGTGGACGTCCCAAGTGATGGTCGGGTTGTCCGGATCGCCCGTGTAGTAGTCCTGCGTGTAGATCTCGATGCGGTGGTCGTCCGGATCCAGGATGTAGAGGTAGAAGGCGTTGGAGACGCCGTGCCGGCCGGGGCCGCGTTCAATCCGGTCGGAGATGCGCAGGGCGCCCATCTTGTCGCAGATCTGGATGATGTTGTGCTTTTCGTGCGTGGCGAAGGCCATGTGGTGCATGCGCGGGCCGTCGCCGCCGGTCAGGGCGGTGTCATGGACGGTGTGCTTGCGGTGCATCCAGGCGGCGTAGGTGACGCCGTCGGAATCCTTGATGTCCTCGGAGACGCGGAAGCCGAGGTCCTCCAGGTAGGCGCGGCCGCGGGGCACGTCCGGGGTGACCTGGTTGAAGTGGTCCAGGCGGACCAGTTCGCCGGCGGAGTAGAGGTCGTAGCGCTGGGTGAGGCGTTCCACGTGCTCGGTTTCGTAGAAGAACTCGTAGGGGAATCCCAGCGGGTCCTCCACGCGTACGGAGTCGCCGATGCCCTTCACGAAGCCGTCCTTGCGGCGCTCGGTGCGGCAGCCCAGTTCCTGGTAGTACACCTCGGCCACGTCCACATCCTCCGGGGTGCGGACGCGGTAGGCCAGGGCGGCGACGGCGGCCACCGGGCCCTTGCGCAGCACCAGGTTGTGGTGGATGAACTCCTCCAGGGAGCGCAGGTAGATGGCGTTCTCGTCCTCTTCGGTGACGTGCAGGCCGAGGACATCCACGTAGAACTTCCGGGACCGTTCCAGGTCGGTGACCACCAGGTCCGTGTAGGCGCAGCGGACGATGTCCGGCGGGGCGATGCTGGGGGTGGGAATGCGGTTTTCGATCTCCATGGTTTTGCTCCTTTGCAAAAGGCGGGGGAAGTGTCGGGGAAGGGTTAGCCGTCGACCTTGGCGGCGTCGTCGGTCCCGAACTTGGGGGTGTGGACCTTGCCCAGGGTGATGTGCACGGCCTGCTGGTCGGTGTAGAAGTCGATGGAGCGGTAGCCGCCCTCGTGGCCCAGGCCGGAGGCCTTCACGCCGCCGAACGGGGTGCGCAGGTCGCGGACGTTGTGGCTGTTGAGCCAGACCATGCCGGCCTCGGTGTTCTGCGCGAAGTTGTGCGCGCGGGTGAGGTCCTGCGTCCAGATGTAGGCGGCGAGGCCGTATTTGGTGTTGTTGGCCAGGTCCAGGGCTTCGGCTTCGGTGTCGAAGGGGGTGATGGCGACGACGGGGCCGAAGATTTCCTCCTGGAAGATCCGGGCGTCGGGGGCGACGTCGGCGAAGACGGTAGGTGCGATGTAGTTGCCTTCTTCGAGGCCTTCGGGGCGGCCGCCGCCGGCGAGCAGGCGGCCTTCGGTCTTGCCGATTTCCACGTAGGAGGCGACCTTTTCGAAGTGTTCCGGGTGCACCAGGGCGCCCACCTGGGTCTTCGGATCGTGCGGGTCGCCGACGACGATGGTCTTGGCGCGGGCGGCGAAGCGTTCGCAGAACTCGTCGTAGATGCCGCGTTCGACCAGGATGCGGGAGCCGGCGGTGCAGCGTTCCCCGTTGAGGGAGAAAACGCCGAACAGGGCGGAGTCGATGGCGGCGTCCAGGTCCGCGTCGGCGAAGATGACGCAGGGGCTCTTGCCGCCGAGCTCCATGGACAGGCCCTTCAGGTTTTCCGCGGCGTTGCGGAAGATGGTCTGCCCGGTGGTGGTTTCGCCGGTGAAGGAGATCAGCGGGACCTGCGGGTGCTTCACCAGCGCATCGCCGGCTTCCTCGCCCAGGCCGTTGACCAGGTTGAAGACGCCCGCGGGGACGCCGGCTTCGGTGAAGATGTCGGCCCAGAGGGACGCGGAGAGCGGGGTGAATTCGGCCGGCTTGAGCACCACGGTGTTGCCCGTGGCCAGCGCCGGGGCGAGCTTCCAGGATTCGAGCATAAACGGGGTGTTCCACGGGGTGATGAGCCCGGCGACGCCGATGGGTTTGCGGTTCACGTAGTTGATCTGGGCGCCGGGGACCTTCATGGCGTCGTCGAACTGGGCGACGATCAGGTCCGCGAAGAAGCGGAAGTTCTCCGCGGCGCGCAGGGCCTGGCCCTTGGCCTGGGTGATGGGCAGGCCGGTGTCGAAGGTTTCCATTTCGGCCAGGCGCTCTTCCTGGGCTTCGACGGCGTCGGCGATCCTGTTGAGGATGCGGGCGCGTTCGCGCGGCTTCATCTTCGGCCACGGGCCGTTGACGAAGGCTTCGCGGGCGGCGGCGACGGCGGCGTCGATGTCTTCCTTCTGACCCGCGGCGGCGGTGGCGTAGGTCTTGTTGGTGACCGGATCCAGGACATCGAAGGTGGCACCGCTGGCGGAGTCCACAAACTTGCCGTTGATGAAGTGCTGGATGTGGGTGGGGAGGTTCTCGGGGACGAAGTGCGTGGTCATGGGGTGTTCCTCTTTCGTCGTTGGAGTCTTGGAAGATCTAGATCGGCGAGGGCGGCTGGTGGCTCTGGGCCAGGAAGGCGTTGAGGGTGTTGGTGCGGTGCGCGCGGGCGGCGTGCTCGACGTCGGCCGCCGGGGCGTGCGTCTCGATCAGATCCAGCAGCGCGTCGTGCTCCTGCACTGACGCGTGCGCCCGGTCCGGGACGTACCGGAAGACAGAGGAGCGCATGCGGCCCAGCCGGTTCCAGCCGCGGTGCACGAGGTCCAGGATGTGCGGATTGGGGCAGCGGGCGTAGAGCAGGGCGTGGAATTCGGTGTTCAGCGCGGTGAAGCGGACCGGGTCGAAGTTGTCGAGGACCTCGCGCATCTGGGCGTTCAGTTCCCGGGCCTTAGCCAGTTCCTCGGCGCTGATGCTCGGGGCGGCCAGGGCGGTGGCGGCGCCTTCGATGATGCTGAGGGTCTGCATGGTGTGCAGGTACAGGTCCGGGTCAATGCCGGCCACCGTGGCGCCGACGTTGCGGACAAAGTGCACCAGTCCTTCGGCTTCGAGCCGGCGGATGGCTTCCCGAACGGGGACCACGCTGCAGCCCATCTCGGTGGCGATGCTGCTGAGCACCAGGCGGTAGCCCGGACTCATTTCGCCGCCGAGGATGCGGTCCTTCAGCAGGGTATAGGCCTGCTCCGACTTGGAGCCGGTGCCCGGAGCGGTGCTGGTGGCCCGCCCGTTGCTGTTGGCGTCTGCGCTCATGCTTGTTCCGCTGCCCAGGCCTCGTACTTTTCCTTCCAGGCGGCGTTCATCGGGTACAGCCCGTCGACGCCGTGGCCGGCCTTCACCATTTCGGCAATGAACTCTTCCTGGTGTTCCTGCTTGATGCACGCCTCCACCAGCTCCTCGGCGATGGCCGGCGGGATGACGAGGATGCCGTCGTCGTCGGCCACGATGATGTCGCCGGGCTGCACCGTGGCGCCGCCGCAGGCGATGGTGATGTCAGTGTCCCAGGGGACGTGCCTGCGGCCGAGGACCGCGGGGTGCGGGTTGGCGCAGTAGACGGGCAGGTCGATGCCGGCGACGGTGGAGTAGTCGCGGACGCCGCCGTCGGTGATGATGGCGGCGGCGCCGTTGTGCTTGGCGCGCAGGGCGAGGATGTCGCCCAGGGTGCCGGTGCCCTTTTCGCCGCGGGCCTCCATGACCAGGATTTCGCCGTCACCCACGGAGTCGATGGCGCGTTTCTGCGCGTTGTAGCCGCCGCCGTGGGACTTGAAGAGGTCCTCGCGGTTAGGGACAAAGCGCAGGGTGCGGGCGGTGCCGACCACCTTGCGGCCGGGGCGGGTGCCGGTGAGGCCGTCGATGGAGACGTTGTTCAGGCCGCGGGCGCGCATCTGGGAGGACAGGGTGGCGGTAGCGACGGATTCCAGCTTGGCCTTGAGTGCCGGGGTGAGGGTTTTGGGCTGTTCTTTGGGGGTCAGGCCGGCCTTTTCGGCGGAACCCCAGGCTTCTTCGCGCTGCTTATCGTCGATTCGAGGCTGGGCGCCGAAGGGAGCCAGCGGCGTCGTGCCGTCGGTGACCGTGGTGGCGAGGCGCCCGGTGGTCTGGTCCGTGCCGGGAACGTCGACTTCCACTTCGAGGCGGTCGCCGGGGACGGCCACGGAGGCACCGGCGGGGGTGCCGGTGAGGATCAGATCGCCCGGTTCCAGGGTGAGCAGCTGGGAGAGGTCGGCCACCAGCTGGGCGAAGGGGAAGAGCAGGTCTGCGGTGGTGTCGTCCTGCGCGAGTTCGCCGTTGACCCAGGTGCGGACGCGCAGGTTGGCGGGGTCGACGTCGGCCGCGTTGAGGATGGCGGGGCCCACGGGGGTGAAGCCGTCGCCGCCCTTGGAGCGGAGGTTGGAGCCTTTGTCTGCCCAGCGCAGGTCGTACACGCCCAGGTCATTGCTGGCGGTCACTCCCCCGACGTAGCTCCAGGCGTCCTCAATTGAGACGCGGCGGGCGGTCTTGCCAATGACGAGGGCGATTTCGCCTTCGAAGCCGAGCAGTTCGCAGCCCGCCGGGCGTTCCACGCTGCCGCCGGTCAGGGCCAGGGAGGAACTGGGCTTGAGGAAGTAGGAGGGCTGTTCCGGGGTGCGGCCGCGCTCTGCTGCCCGTGAGGGATAGTTGATGTGGACGGCGATGACCTTGCCGGCCTGCTTCAGCGTGTCCGTGGTGGCGTCGTTGCCCATGTCTCTCCTGGATCAAGTACGAAATCGTATATGATCAGGGTTCCATGTGGTGTGGGTCACGTCAAGGGTTAAGGTGGACTACCCCGGGCCCCATCTCCCCCAGGGGCTCGATAAAAACCCACCGTCGCTATGAACCTGAGATGTCTTGCATCCAACGATCGCACCAAAAGCCCGGCGATGAGTTGCGGTATACGGATCCGCCTGCCGACTGGGAACGGGGGGTTAGATCCTCGAAGATTGTCTAGTATGGACGAATGACCCCTTCAATTTTTGCCCGGCGTGACTTGACTAAACTTATTCAAGCCTTGGGGTCGAACGAACGACTAACCCAGTCAGACATCGGAGTCCTATGGAGTGAGTTTGTGGGCGATGTTGGGGAAATGCCGGATGGGAACAAAGTTCACCGGGCTACGCAACTAGTGAGCCGCGTGGCCAAGCGCCACGACGCTGACGACAAGCTAACCGAGCTCATCAATGAAGCCTTTTACTTTTCGCCTAAGGGAGATAGCAGAAGACAGGACGATACATTTAAACCTCTTCTGGTCCGCCTGTATGAAAAAAACTTTACCGTTGATGACGACGGTGTACACCAACCATTCCTAGCAGCAGGGGATACCTTGAGCACAACTAAGGACTCTCGTTCAATTTTCGTCGTGCATGGACGGAATCTTGCAGCCAGAGACGAGCTCATAAAGTTTCTTAAGCACCTCGACGCGCGGCCCATATCGTGGACTCAGGCAGCTAACGCTGTTGATAGCCCTATCGAAAAAACCCGCGACATTATCGAGGCCGGCATGAACATGGCTCAGGCCATCCTCGTTCTCTTTAGTCCGGACGACGAGGCGCGACTTAAGGAGCAGTTCATAGAACCGGAAGACGGACCAGACGAACGAAACGTCACAGGTCAATCCCGGCAGAACGTCACGCTAGAAGCTGGAATGGCGCTAGGCATGGCTCCTGACAGGACCGTTTTTGTGCGAATCGGACGAACCAGGGAAATATCGGATATCGCTGGTATCAACTGGATCACCCTTCAAGATGACTGGGATAGCCGGGAACGCCTCGCAAATGCTTTGAAGAAGGCAGGAGTGGCTATCCAAATGGGTAATCTAATGGACCCCAATGCCGGAACCTTCGCTGGCATCAGCGTCTAGGCAGAGGTGAGGCTCTCTTACCTACCGGAGAAGTAGTAACCCTCCCCGCTGTGACTATGACCTCCTCACTCCAATGCAACTCGGGAACCGGTGAGCATCTGAACCGCGGACCGTAGCACTTCTCCGACTCCGGTAGGTGGTAGAACATGCCGGTGGTCTCCGGGTTGTTGATGACGTCATTCGGCGAATGCCATTATTGCCACGCCTACATCCTCCAATTGAGAGTGCCACTGTGGAGGAACACGGATAGCCTTACTAAGCACATAATGACTGTATGAATGATGTTCCTCTTTGGGTCACTGTTGCCCTTCCGCTCATCGGATACGCCGCAGCCCTTGCAAGCGAGCTCCTGCGTAATGGCCTCCAGTCTCGCCGCGACGACGCAATACGTATCCGGGACCGTCGAGAGAATATGCAAGACAGGAGAGATCAGTTCGAACTCGAAGTCCTACGGAACGCTTATTCATCGTTGAACCGCTTGGCGAGAGCGGCGATGAGATTCCACCTCGTTGACATGTCCGTCGCGAAAGAAGTTGGTTCCTACGCGTCACGGCGCATCGAGGATCTAACCGGCGCTGAGCTTGACGAAGAATTTCGCCAAGCGGCAGTTCAGCTCTCCTCCGAGATTGAACTCGTATTCGACGACAATCTGAGGCAGAGACTCAAGGAAACTCGGGATGCGCTGAGAACACCCTCAGTCATGTTCCACAGCAATGCTGTAGATGCAGACCGCGCGATGAACAAGGCAGTGACAGCTACATCTGAAACTCAGGAAGCGTTAGGTGTTCGCATAAGAGAGCTCTACCTACAAGCGGCCCCTCCGCAGGGTTAGACCTCAAGGGGCTAAAGTTCGTAACTAGAGGAGCTGCGACTGTGCAACCTCATAGTTAAAAGAGGGGTAGCCAGAGCAGTGCCTAATTCGATTACCGAGGTCACGCGACGCAAGGTTATGGACCTGTACACGTTGTTGCCCATCGCCTGGTCCGGACGTCTTGCGGAGCCAGATTTCTTGGCTCGCCTCTACCCGCTCAGGGATTTGCCAAGCAACGACTATCGGTTCAATGACGCATACGGTGACGTCACTCAACATCGCGTCAACAATCCGGATGATTGGACGGATGATTACATCTTCATCGATCCTCGTTTCAATCTCCTGTGGGGTACAGATGAGAATTTCCTCAACTTCCTTGAGATGACTGTACATCCGGTAGTACTTTCCAGCGACGCCGCGGCCTCATTGGTGGAGACTTACAACACTGTGTTGAGGGGCGATGGATACGCGTTCAGACAGGACGGGACGCTGAGCGGGCATCCCCTATATAAGGTCGGACCGACGGTAACCCGAGACCCGTTGGATGCCGTAGAACACGGCAGTCCCACTGCTGTGGAACTGATCGACTCAGCACCCCACCTTCAGCAGTCACTCAGTCCGGGAAGCGTCTCGATCGCACCAGCGGTGAGCATCACAGGCGGCGTGCCCAGCACGGATGCGATTACATCGCCGCCAGAAGAAAAGAGAATCTTTATCGTTCACGGCCATGATGAGACGGCTAAAAATTTTGTTCATCTCTTCCTCAACAGGCTCACTGGTAAGGACGCCGTCGTACTCCACGAACAGGGAAATTCAGGTCAATCACTGATCGAAAAGTTGGAAAACGCTGCGGATAAAGTTAACTTTGCTGTGGTGCTTTTGACGGCGGATGACTTGGGCAAGGCAAAAGTTGAGACTGACCTTGAACCTCGTGGACGTCAGAACGTCGTGTTCGAGATGGGCTACTTCATGGCATTGCTCGGACGGGACAGAGTAGCTGTCCTACATGCCACAGATGTTACGGAACCCGGAGATATGAGAGGCATGCTCTACATTCCATACGGAAGTTTTGCCAACGATTGGAAGGGCAAGCTCGCCGGAGAGTTGAGTGACGCAGGGATAGACGTCGATCTGAAAATTCTAACAAAATAGCAGAATTCTGACTCGAAGGACTGCTCAACAAGGTCCTCGATCAACCTCAACGACGAGAATCCTATGGTCATATGTAGAGTGTTCACCTGCCGTGGTACTGCACAAACCCATAGAGATGGCTTTCGCTGTCTACGTACCCGTGCGGGAGCCTCCTGTGGCATTACGGAAGTCAGCGAGCTGGGTGACACGTTCGTTCTACGGGGATTGCTCCAGCGCTACTGCTGTGGCCTACTACCGGCGTCCCCTAAGGGATGGAAGGCCGCCCGCAGAGGGTGCAGCAGTGACCAACCAGCGCCCCAGCTCAGCACGTTCCTCTTCTTCAAGGGAAGAGATAGTGCCGCATGGAATTTCTGCCTCAATGCGGTCGCTGAAGCTGCTTTCCATTGTCTGCCTCTACACCTTGGTGGGCTAAATCGTGGAAGCGGGAGCCGCACCACACGGTTCCCGCTTCCCTTCTTGCTGTCCTCAGCGACCAACGAAGGAAATCTATTTTGCCTGGCGGCCCTCTTCTTTCAGCGTCCGCCGGCCTGGGTGGAGGGTGCCGGCCGGTACCGGTGCCCATTTCCTGCCCTCGTTGTGTTTTCGCTGCAGGCGCCGTACTTCGCGGTGCATTGCACTGCTGCTTCGATCAATTCTGACACGGAGTTGTAGCCTTCGGCGTGGCCCGCGGCGAGGAATGCTGCGCGGACCTGGTCGGCGTCTTCGACGCTGAAATAGGGGATGAAGCCGGCCGGTTCCTGCTTGCTTCATCGCCTTTATCCGTAGGGGTCGGGTGTCTGTAGTGAGTTTAGGGGCTGCCGGAGGGTGGCCACCAAAGGGGTCCGAACAAGCTAGGGGTACCCCAATGGATCAGCGACCTCCCCAAGCACCTTTCTAAACAATCGCTCTGTGCTGAACCGCGACCGACCGCTTACCTAGGCGGTAATGTCTTGGCCGAGGTGGCGGCAGGTCGCGCCCCGGGAAACCCCAAATGTCTCCTCGATCTGCTGCACCGTGTAGGTCTTCTCGTCATACATCGCCCGTGCCTGCCTGGCTTTTGTTGGCATCATATTGAGCCGGTCCCCGCATCTGCGGCCGGGTGCCCTCGCTGCTGCCAAACCGTTCAAGCAGCAAGGCCGTCGCACAGTGGGCTCTTGCGGTCTCCTCAGTATCCGCAGCTGGACCACCGGCTACTGCGCGGCACGGTGCTTTCCTTCTCGAGCGATTTCTTCGTTAAGGACGCCACGGTCGTTGCGACTCCCAAAAGTCTGGGTGTTGCAACGACCGCTAGAACCCGACCTGTCCGCTAGGCGGCCGCACTACCGTTGGGCCGACATGACGGTAAGCATGGGCCTGGTCCTGAATATGACAGCCTTGTCCAGGACCACAAAGACGGCGTGGTTCAGGACCAGCAGGTAAGCCAGTCCTAGACCGGAGGGCCCGGCTGGTCAACCGAGCTTGTCCGAGTGCTCGGGGCACAAAGTCTCGACGCCTGCATAGTTCATCGACCGTAGCTCTGCGAGGGAGTACTTCAGACCGGCGACCTTGGTGATGAGCTCCTCGACCACGGGTGCGCCCTCTGGCTTGCTGTATATCAGGCAGAAGTTTCGTGCAGTCTTGACGAGATCCTCGTCCGTAAAGTTCTCGAGGTTCGGGTGCAATGATCTGACACCGGAGAGGAATGCCTGTTCTGCCTGCTCGTCCTCGGTCAGCATCGGCGCCGGCTCCCCGGTGGGCTCCTGATTCGCCTTGTTGTCAGCATCCGCAGCGTTCACCACCGGCTGGCAAATGTCCAGGATCCCGAACCTCACGTCTTGGTAGGAGTCGGGTTCCAGGCTGAAGGTGCCGGAAATCTCCCATTGATAGGCGAAATCCTCCAGGACGGCGCTGAGGTCCTCGATAGCTGCTGCCAGTTCGGGCTGCGCCGTCACCGACACCTCTTCCAACCGATCTTGGATCTCGGTCGCCTCTCGAGCAGTGTCGGCGTCGAGAGATTCGACCGTCCGCAGGAAATTGTCGGCCTCAACAGCTGATCCGCCTGTATCGAAGAGGGCGAGACAGGAGTCGAGGATCCGAACCTTCTCCAGACTCGCTGTTGGAGATGGCGATGCGGAGCTGGGTTCCGCTAAGGCAGTCGGTGCGGGAGGGTGCCCGTCCTGCTCGGGTTGTCCGCCACACCCGGCCAAGAGCATTGCTGTCGCCGCGAATAGGCCTGCCAATCGTGATGCTCTCAAGAGCCCCCCAGAGAAGTTTGGCGGCAGTGCACCGCACTGCGGAGCCTTTCGCACCGGCAGTACGTTTATCGTATCGGGACGGGACCCGATCTGCTCAGCTGAGGCCGGCGCGGGAGGCCGCGCGCTCCGTGCGGTCACCAAGACTGTTTCCGCCAGCCTTCTCCGCTGCCTGCGGCTAGGTGGTTTTAAAGGGTGGAAGCGGGAGCCGCACCACACGGCTCCCGCTTCCCTTACTATCCTCCGCAACCGACGAAGGAAATCTATCGGGCCGGGCGCCCCTCTTCTTTCAGGGTCCTCCGGCCGGGGCGGAGGGTGGCGGCCGGTACCGGTGCCCATTTCCTGCCCTCGTTGTGTTTGCGCTGCAGGCGCCGTACTTCGCGGTGCACTGCCGCTTCGATCCATGAGAGAGCTACTGGAAGGGTTCGGTCCTGTTCGGTCAGTGCCTGCCGCCATTCGTTCTTCACTGCCTGCTTGGCCAGCCGGTAGGCGTCGGTCAGGCTGTCCACCCTATAGACGGGCATGCTGGTCAGCTTGTCCTCCACGGCGAGGGTCCGGCGGTGACCGTAGCACGTGCAAAGGTACCGTCTTCGTGCGATGGGCGGTGACGGACCGGATAGCCACGTATTCCTTGGTGGAGGACAGAAACACTTTATCGAGCTGAGCGTCGTTGCGGACGGCTCCACTGCACGGTCCCGGTGTGACCTGGTCCGCCTGCGGAATATCCGAAGCCGTTCCCGCGGTTGTCGCTCGATAGACGTACTTCCGCTTGGGCCATCCCAGATCCCCGAGCACAAGCAACAGAAGGAAACCCCTCAGTGAAACTCTTTACCCCCCTGACCGTCGGCACCATGGAACTGCCCAACCGCCTGGTCATGGCGCCGATGTCCCGCGTACGCGCCGACCGCAAGGGCGTGCCCACCGATATCATGGTCGAGCACTACCGCCAGCGCGCCTCCATGGGCCTGATCATCACTGACGGCATCTACCCCTCCTTCACCGGCCAGGGCAACGCCCTGATGCCCGGCCTGGTCACCGAGGACCACGTCGCCGGCTGGAAGCGCGTCACCGACGCCGTCCACGAAGCCGGCGGCCGGATCGTTGCCCAGCTGATGCACTCGGGCCGCGTCGCGCACGAGAACATCAACGGCGGCCGTCCCGTCGTCGCCCCCAGCGCCATCGCGGTTGAAGGCATGGCACACACCTACGACGGCAAGCAGCCCTTCCCCGTGCCGCACGCCCTCACCGAAGCCGAGCTCCCCGGCGTCGTGCAGGACTTCGTCTCCGCCGCGCAGAACGCGATGAAGGCAGGGTTCGACGGCGTCGAGCTGCACGGTGCCAACGGGTACCTGCTGCAGGAATTCCTCTCCCCCGTCTCCAACACCCGCACCGACAACTACGGCGGCTCCCCGGAGAACCGGGCGCGCCTGGTCATCGAGGCCTTCCGCGCCGTGGCCGACGCCGTCGGCGCCGAGCACACCGGCATCCGCATCTCCCCTGAGCACAACATCCAGGGTGTGCTGGAAACCGACCGCGCCGACGTGACCGCCACCTACACCGCCCTGGTGGACGGCATCGCCGATCTGAAGCCGGCCTACCTGAGCATCCTGCACGCCGACCCGGCCGACGAGCTGGTCCAGGGCCTGCGCCGCCGCTTCGACGGCCCGGTGCTGATGAACACCGGCTTCGGCACGGTCACCAGCCGCGAGGACGCCATCATGCTGCTCGAGGAGAACCTGGCCGACGCCGCCGTCGTCGGCCGCCCGGTCATCGCCAACCCGGACCTGGCCCGTCGCTGGCAGGAGGACCACCCGCTGAACGAGATCGACCAGGCCACCGTCTACACCGACGGTGCCGCCGGCTACACGGACTACCCGGAGCTCGCTCCGGTTTCATAGCCGAAACGAACGACGGCAGGCCTTACGCAAGAGATGCGGGAGGCCTGCCGTCGCATTGTCAGCGGATGATCGGGATCCAGTTTCGCGTCGATCATGGGCGGCGCCCATGGGACGGAAATGCTCGTTCATGCACGGCTGCCAACGGCCTGTCCGCGCCTCGGTATATTGCGGCTTGTGGTTAGGTAGGCCAATGGACGATTACGTAAGTACCGGCACATTCTGGTTCATGGTGGCGCTTATAAATGCCGGCCTTGCCGAGCAGAAGAATCGCTCCCGCTGGATCTGGTTCCTGTTATCGCTCCTGTTAGGGCCCATTGCCACGATCCTTATTGTCGTGCGGCGGGCACCGGAACCGGTCGAACCGTCCATGACGCATCGGGGCGGGTGGAAAAACCCGGACCCGCACCCGCGATCCTTGGGAGAACCGATGTAGAACGAAGTGTTACGTGGCCACTAGCCGGTACCGCCTGCGCCGTTGTTTCTTACCGTTTTGACGGCTGCGACGCGCGCTCCTCACCGGAATACTGCGCTTCAATTTCCTTACTCCACGCACGCGCGTATAGGCCAAGGGCCGCCTGCTCCCTGAGCGGGAAGCCCAGCCCGTTGAGTGCGTGCTGGCTAGCCCCCATTGCCAGTTGCTGGGCACTGCGGCTGACGCGTTGTTTGTCTGCCCGGTACAAATACTCATCCATGGCCCTTGCCCACCGCTTCCGCCAGATATCCACTGCCGGCTCTGAGGCAAGAGCGGCCATCACCCGGTGTGCGGGCATAACCCGGGGTGCGATCCGGGTCCTCATTGCCCTGCGCGCTTGCGCAGCGTGCGGGCCAAAAGAACCTGTACAGGCGTGCAGATGAGCGTTCCAGTAGAAGTCCCAGCTAGTGGTTCTGCGGTCGGGCCAAACAGCGGACCGGGGGCCCCGCATCATGGCGTGGCCGGCGTCGAAGAGAAGCAGGGCAGCCAGCATCGAGCGCGTGTTGAGGCTGGGAAAGCGGTTGACCGCCCACAAAGTCAGATCCATGGAGACCTCGCCAATCTCAGTTGCCAGGTCCAAGCCCTTTGGCCCCCCGAACCGTGCAAATGCCGCTTCCACCACCTCAGGTACCGGTTCGCCCGGCAGCGGCGGATAAACGAGCCCCGGCGAGTGGGAGATCTTCAAGGTACCCAGCGTGGCAGCGTTTTCGTCCGCCAGCGCGTGCGTAAACTTCCATAGGCGCTTAGCGACGTCGTCGGTGGCAAGCAAATGCAGGAGCACGGCGTGACGGTCGGATTCCGGGCTGCGTGACAACCGAAACCGGCTCCCCTCCCCGGTCCGCAGTTGGGAAGGCAAAGGGGCAACAACATGGCGGATAATGTCGTCGCCGACATTCTTACGCTCCGGCTCAATAGTCAGGATGGACCACAGGGTTGTGCTGGGGTGCTGCTTCACAGGGCGGGTAGCAGCACCTCGCTGGACAGTATTCGACTGCATTACGCGGCTCATTTCATCCCCAAGAATGATGTCTGACGTGGGTGTTTGTACTGTCTTCATCCTGTGTTCCCAAAACGTGTAAGTCCATACCGGCCCCCCAAATCATTACCTGTTCGTGTCCTCTTGGGCCGGTGCGCACCCAATTCCGGGAGGTACACGGTCTAGCTCGAGTTGGGAAAACCGACTTCCCGTCACGGTTGGCGTGCCCCGGGACCCTTCCCGTGGGCCGTGGCGGGATATGAAATGATCCGTCAATGACTGTCAGATGGAATCCCCAAGGATCGACAGTGGTCTCGGTCAGTCAAAGCAGCAGGCACAACTTCAGCAAGGACCAGGTGGACTCGGTTCTGCTGGTGGAAGGGCTGGGCGTTGACGGAGATGCGCATTCCGGCACCACCGTGCAGCATCTGTACAAAATGCGGTCCAACCCGACACAGCCCAACCTCCGGCAGGTGCATCTGATCCATGCGGAGCTGTTCGACGAACTGGCGCAGGACGGCTTCGAGGTACGTCCCGGCGACCTCGGGGAAAACATCACCACCCGCGGCATCGACCTCCTGCACCTGCCCGAGGGAACCCTCCTACGCATAGGACCCGCCGCCGTCGTTCAGGTAACCGGCCTGCGGAATCCCTGCCGGCAGATTGACCGCTTCCAAACCGGACTGCTCAAAGCAGTGCTGCCCCGCGACAGCGCGGGAAAAGTCGTGCGGAAGACGGGAATCATGGGCATCGTGCTGGCAGGCGGGCTGGTGAGCGTCCACGACGAAATCCGCGTGGAGGTTCCGGCCGGGCCGCATCGCCGGCTCAAGTGCGTCTGAAACTCCTGCGCGGAAGGTGAGCACGGCCGCCGCCAAGGCAGCGTCCGGGCCCATCCATTCAAGGGCCGCTAACCCACTGCCCTGCGCGCATAACGGCCTTCACCGCCAGGTCGCCGTCCAGGGCAACCAGATCAGCGCGCCGGGCGGCTTCGATTCGGCCGACGTTGCTGAGGCCAAGCATCGCGGCCGGGCTCCCGGTGAGTGCTTCGACGGCCTTGGGCAGCGGTATGCCCACCGTCTTCACGGTGTACCTCAGGGCGGCGTCGAGAGTCAGTGTGCTGCCGGCAATGCTTCCGCCCTCAACGGCCCGCGCCTGCCCCTGATGCACATCCACCGCGACACCGCCCAGGGCATAGCGGCCGTCCGGGGCGCAGGCGGCGGCCATGGCATCGGTGACCAGGACCGTGCGGCACGGGCTGTTGAACACCGTGCGGACAGCCGCCGGGTGCAGATGCACGCCGTCAGCTATGACTTCGGCGAAGACCGCACTGTTTTCCAATAGTGCAATCGCAGGTCCAGGTTCGCGGTGATGCACCGGACGCATGCCGTTGAACAAGTGCGTGCCAATGCGGGCACCGGCCCCGATGGCCGCCAGCGTTTGGGCATACGTGGCACCGGTATGGCCGATCGCCGCTTTTGCTCCATGGGCGGTGATTGCCGCAATGGCTTCGCGGCTGCCGTCCAACTCCGGCGCCAGGGTGACCATCCGGATGGTCCCCGCCCCGGCCTCGAGGAGTTCCAGCAACTCCGGCATCCGCAGTTCCTGCAGGAATTCGGGCGCGTGCGCACCCCGGTGGTCAGGACTCAGCCAAGGGCCTTCCAGATGAATACCAACGACGACGCCGTCCCGCACCTTTCCTGCAAGGCCGCGAACACTTGCCACGAGTTCGTTATGGGGGCGGGTCACGAGGCTGGCCATCATGGTGGTGGTGCCGTGGGCCAGGTGGACGGCGGCAATACGATCGGCAGCGTTGGCCTCCGGGTCGCTGAAGGAGTACCCGCCGCCGCCATGGACGTGCGCATCGATGAATCCGGGAACCACCGTGCCGTCAAGACTGTAGTCAGCCCGGCGTGGAGGGCTGCCGGGGCCGGCGTCAGTAATGTCCTCTCCGTCCACTTCGATCCAGCCCGGCTCCTGCATGCCCTCGGGGGTGAGCACTGCTGCGGCTTCGACGATCATGCGGTTCCTGACGGTGCGGATTCCGGTGACAGACGGGCAGGCCGGTTCAGCAGCAGCTCCCGCGCGTTCAGGGCGGCTCCGATGAAGCCGGCATCCTGGCCCAGCCGGGCGCACAGGAGATGCGGACGCCGGGCAGATCCCAGCAGCCGGTCCAGGCGCTCGCGCAGGGGAACCAGGAGGGCATCACCGGCCTGGGACAACCCGCCGCCGATGATGAAGGCTTCCGTCCCAAGAATGTTGGCGCACTGGGCGATGCTGAAGGCGAGGGCGTCCACGGCGTCGCCCCAGACCCGCCGCGCCACCGCATCCCCCTGCAGGGCACGGTCCGCCACCTCCCGGGCACCGTCCATCTGGTGCCCCGCCTGTGCCGCATACCTCCGGGCGATAGCGGCGGCGGACGCCACGGATTCCAGCGTGGCAGTACCGGTCAGCGAACCGGCCGGGACAAGGGCCTGCCCGATTTCGCCGGCATACCCCCCGGCCGTGACCCGTTTGCCCTCGCAGAAAACGGCGGCGGCGATCCCGGTTCCGATGACGATGACCAGGACGTCCCGGAAGTCCTTCGCCCCGCCCAACCGCAATTCCGCGTCTCCGGCGGCAGCGACGTCGTGTCCAAACGCCACGGGGATTCCCAGCCTTCGTTCCGCTTCCTCCGCAAAGGGATAGTTCCGCCAGCCGAGGTTGGCGGAATAGACAGCGGTTCCCGTGCCCGGGTCAACAATCCCGGGCACGATCACCCCCGCGGCCTCGATCCGGCTTTCGGGCAGCTCGCTCCTGAAGTCGCGGGCAAGCTCCGCAATCCGGTCCAGCACTGCTTCTGCGGGCCTGGCCTTGTCGAGGGGAGTCGGAACACGGCAGAACGCCTGCAGCCGGCCCGAGGGGCCGACCACTCCTGCCTTGATATAGGTTCCGCCGACGTCGAAGGCCAGGACCGTTGAAGATCCGGCACCGAGCGATATGGCTGGTAGGGACATGCTGGTTTCCTCGTCGTAGCGGCGTTGTGATGACCCAACGGGCCAATGATCCCCCGGCAGCTGCAGGGATCCGGTTATTCCCGGGCGTCAGGTGCGCCGCTCCAGCTGCCGCCGATAGACCAGGAAGGCACCGCCGACGAGGATGGCCAGCAGGGCTGAACCGCCCAGCGCGAGAGCGGAGACAGGCCCCAGTCCGCCGCCGGTATTGGCAAGGACATCCACCTGCGGGGTGGGCGGGGCTGGCGTAGTCGCTACCGGCGGCGCAACCGGCGGCACAACCGGCGCCGTCGACGGCTCAGGACTCACCGGCCCGGGCACCGCGGCCCGGGAGCCGATCATTACGGTCTGTCCCAACAGGTTCGTGCCCTCGGACGCATTCCAGGTGCCGATATTTGCGGCCTGCACGGCGAACCGGGCATCGGCTGCGGTACCCGGATCGGATGACGGGAAGGCAACCGCGAGCTGATAGCTGCCTTCGGCCAGGGAAGCGAGCGCCGGATCGGACAGGCTCAGCGTGGTGGACAACGTGTTGGTTGTTCCCGGCAGCCAGCGGCGGAGATCGGCGTTGGACGTGAACGGCACCGAAGTTGTGGAACCATCGCTGCCGGTCAGCACCAGCAGGGCCGTCCGCGGCGCATAGGGGGCGGCCCACCCGTCATTGCGTACGTCAACGGAAACCACCACGGACTCATCCGCCGCTGCAGTGGACACGGCGGACCCATCCGCCGGTGCAACGGAGGAGGACTCCATAACAAACCGGTAGCCCAGCCTCTTCGCCGTCTCGGCAAGCCCTGCCTCACCCCAGGAATTCAGCACGTCCCGGTTGTAGTCGGTGTTGAGGTAGCTGTAGTGATAGCGGGCCAGTTCGGCCGAGGCGCTTTCCCATTCCGACCGGGGCGGGTTCACGTTGCAGGTTTCGCCGCCCACCGGAACGTAGAGGCTGTCAGCGGCCAGGTACTCCTGGTCCAGGGTAATCGGGTCCGAAAGGAAGGTGCCCCAGTCGTCCGGGGCGGCGAGCAGGCAGTCGTTGTGGTGTCCGGTGCGCGCTATGACGGTATCCGTGTACGCTTCCGCGGCCGTGACTGCACTCGACGCCGCGGCGGGCACGCCGAGCATCTGCTGCTTCGAAGCCATCGTGCGCACCTGGACACCGCGGTCTGCGGGCAGCTCATCGAGCAGGGCCTGGGTGACGGCCGAGCGCTTGGCCCAGTCCTCCGGGGTCACGACACCGGGATTCGCCGGGTCTGCCACGAAGTGATCCGTGTAGTAGCCCTCGCCCCACAACCCGATCAGCCCGTTCTGCACTACTGGAATCACGTCGGAGTTCGCGCGCAGCACCGGTCCAAGCTGTTTGATATGCGCAAGCACCACGTCCAGGGGTGCGTCTCCGTAAGGCGGCGTGTAGGGCCAGGCGCCGCCCTGGACATAGGCGAACCGCGTAATCACCGACACTCCGGCTTCACGTGCCGTGTCGTAGTCGGCCTGGACCAGCGCCAGGAACTCCTCGTCGAGGACCGGGTCCGCTGCGAACTTCTCCAGGTAAAAGACCCGCAGGATCTGCGTTATGCCCTGCGGCCGGAGTGCTGCCAGGGCCGCTGCATCGAGCGGGACGTAGCCCGAACCGTCCGCGCGGTAGTGGGTCTCGGTGTGGTGGTAGAACCCTCGCTGGGGGTTGGCGATCACCTCGTTGCTGGGTTCGTAGGCCACCGTGGCGGCCGTATCGCCCGGCACGTAGACGGAGGGGGCGGGTGCGGGGTCAAGGGCGACGGCTGCTGCCGCCGGCCCGGCAAGGGCGACAGCGGCAGCCAGAAGAACCGCCAGCGTAGGTTTTTTCATGATTCTCCAGATGTCGAGGATTACTTCAGGCCGCTTGAGGCGAGGCCGTCAATAACCCGGCGCTGCAACAAGATGAACAAGAGAAGCACCGGCGCCATGGCCAGCAGGCTCGCGGCCATCACCACGGGGTAGTCCGTAGTACGGTCGCCAATCAGGGTTGCCAGCCCGGCAGACAACGGCATCCGGTCGCTGAAGGTGGTTACCACCAGCGGCCAGAGCAACTCGTTCCATGACCACAGCACTGTGGTGATGGCCAGGACGCTCATGGTGGGCCGCGCCAGCGGCAGCATGACCCGCCAGAAAATCTGGAACGGATTCGCGCCGTCCAGCCGTGCGGCTTCCTCCAACTCCGCGGGCATGCTCAGGAAGGCCGTGCGCATCAGGTAGGTCCCGAAAGCGCTGAAAAGGCCGGGCAGGACAAGGCCGCCCACACTGTCCAGCAGCCCGAGGCCCTGCACAATCTGGTACTGGGACAGGAGGTAAACCTGCGACGGGACCATCAGGATCGACAGCACCAGGGCGAGCAGGACCGACCGGCCGCGGAAACGCATCCGGGCGAAGGCATAGCCGGCCAGCGTGCAGAAGAGGATCTGTGCCAGGGTGCGGATCACCGTAATCACCACGGAGTTCTGCAGCTGGCCCAGGAAGGGCAGCCGCTCGAAGACCTCCGCATAGTTCGACCACTGCAGCTCCGCCGGCCAGAACACCGGCGTGACGCTTTGGACCTCTGCGTTGGTGGACAGCGACATGATGATCTGCCACACGAAGGGGAAAGCCATGACCAGTGCACCCAGTCCCAGCACAATGTGCGCCACGGCGTGGGAGCCGCCCCGCCGTCGGGCCCGTGCCCTCGCCCGGGCGCGGGACTTCCGCTGCAGCGATTTCGACGCCGTCTCCGGCACCGCATCGGGCATCCGCACGGGCATTAACCTGTTAGTCACTCTGCACCCACTTCTTCTGGAACCGGAACTGCAGCAGGGTGACGAAGCCGATGATCAGGAGGATCACCATGGCGATCGCGGCCGCGAACCCCTTGTCGTTGTTGACGAATCCTTCTCGGTAGAAGAAGTAGACGAGGGACATGCTCTTGGGCAGGACGGGGTTGCTGCTGCCCAGGATCGCGTAGAGCAGGTCGAAGAGCTGGAAGCTGGAGATGACCGTAACGATCGTGACGAAGAAGACGCTGGGTGAAAGCAGCGGAACGGTGATGGATTTGAACTGTCCCCAGCGGGTTGCACCGTCGAGCTCGGCGGCTTCATAGAGTTCCGGCGGAATGTTCTTGAGCCCTGCAGCCAGCACAATCAGGCTGAATCCGAGCGAGGACCACAGTCCCACAATCGCCACCGCCACCATTGCGAACACCGGCGTGCTGATCCAGTAGGGCCCGTCAATGCCCAGGAATCCCAGGCCGTAGTTCACCAGCCCGAAATCGCCGTTGAAAATGAGCCGCCAGACCATGGCGACCGCCGTCGGCATGGCGACGTACGGGAGGAAGAAAAGCACCCGGTAGACGGAGGCGAAGCGCAGGCCCGGAAGGTTCAGCAGGCTCGCCAGGTAGACCGCGATGGGTATCCCCAGCATCACAATGCCGGTGTACAGCAGCGTGTTGCCCAGCGACCGGTACAGCTGCGGGTCGGCCAGCAGCTCGGTGTAATTCTGCAGGCCCGCAAAGGTCGACCCGCCGAACGGCCCTGTCTCCGTGAAGGACATGGCGACGGTCTGGACAATCGGCCACAGGTAGAACACGGCGATGCCGAGCACCAGCGGCGCAATAAAGAACCACGGCCACAGTCCGTCCCTGCCGGGGCGCCTGCGCTTCCCTGCCGGTCCGGGCAGCGGGGCCGTGCGGGCCGGCCCCGCGCCGTCCTCCTGGGACGGCGCGGGGCGGCCTGCACGGCGGTCAGTTGTCGTCATGGCATCATTCTTCGGCGAGCGCAGCGTTCATCTTGCTTGCCAGCTCATCCGCTGTGTCCTTCACCGGCTTCTCCCCGGAGAACCCCTGCGGCAGCAAGTCGGTCTCAAAGGCGTTCCACACGGCGGAGTTTTTGCTTACCGGGAGGGGCTGGGCGTAGTCGAGTGCGTCAAGGAATACCTGGAGATTGGCCTCGGGCATGGAACCGGTGAATGCGCTCTGGGTTCCTTCGAAGGCGGGGATGACCGCTCCGGCGTCGCCCTGTTGCTGCTGCGCCTCCTTGCTGGCAAGGAAGGCCTGCAGGGCCTGCGCCGCCTGCTTCTCCTTCGATGTTGCCGAGACAACGTTCGCCACGCCGTGGATCACGGTGGCTTGTTCCTCGCCCTGCGGCAGCGGCAGCACCACGACGTCGCTTTCCATTTCCGTATCGGTCAGCGCCGAGCGGAACCAGCTGCCGCCCCAGTACATGGCGAGCTTGCCCGAGGTGAACCACTGGTCCGCCGTCGTGTCCGTGAGCTGCTGGATGGACGGCGAACCGTTGTTGGCGATCAAGTCGGTCCAGAACTGGATCCCCGCCTGCGTCTCCGGTGAGGAGTAGCCCGATGTGCCGTCTTCGATCACGGTGCCGCCGGCCTGGAAGATGGTGTTGTAGTACGTGGTCTGGCCGTCCATTCCGCCGGCGCCGCCGTATGAGCCGTCGGCAGCCAGCGCCGCGGAGATGTCGGCAGCCGTCTTCTGGAACTCTTCCCAGGTCCAGTCCCCGGTGGGCAGCGGCACGCCGGCCTTCTCGAAGAGGGCTTTGTTGGCCCAGATGCCGATGGTGTCGAAGTCCTTGGGCACGCCGTACCGGACGTCGTCGATCGTGTACAGGTCAACAAGTGCTTCCGGATAGTTGGCCGGATCGATATCGCCCGCGTCAACGGCGCCGGTAATCGGCTCAAGCTTGCCGTTCGAGGCGTAAAGACCGATGTTCGGGCCGTTGATCCAGAAGAGATCAGGAAGGGTATCGCTGGAGGCCTGCGTTTGCAGCTTGGTCCAGTATTCGGCATAGGGCGTGACATTGACCGAGACGTCAATGTTCGGGTACTCCTCGTTGAACGCGGTGATGTTCTCTTCGATCGCCGCCACCTGGTTCTTGTCCCACACCCCGTAGGTGATCTCTGCGGTCAGGTCTTTGTCGGCAGCCGAATACTCGCCCGGCTCGGCGGACTCCGCATTCGAACCGCATCCGCTGGCCACCATGGCCAGCCCGACGCCGAGCGCGACCCCGGCGGCGACCCGCCGGGTGGGCGGGCGTACGGGAGTGCGCCGGGCGGAGCGCCAAGCGGCAGAAGGGAACAGGTTTTTCATCAGGAGGTCCTTCCAAGGGTTGATTGCGCGGTGTGAATGGAGTCTGTGGCCGGTGTGGTCACCGGGGCCGGCGTTTGCGGGAAGTGCCGGGCGACATGCGCCGGGAGGGCGGGCACGTCGATGGGCCGCGACCCGTTGCGAAGGGACTCGGCGGCGAGGTAAGCCGCCGCGACCGCTTCCCGGGCCGCGCGCGGGCTGACAACTGTGGGGGCGCCGTCGACCAGGGCGTCGAAGAATTCAGTCATCGTGAGCAGGTCTGCGTCTTCATGGCCGCTGGCTGCGCCGTCAATGGGATATTCGAGGTCACCCGCGACCTGCCATTCACGGCGCCGGTTCCAGACCTTGATACTGCCGCCGGCGGTGTCGCCGACGTTCTCGAGCCGGCCTTCCGTGCCGATCACCGTGTAGTTGCGCCAGTAGTCGGGCGTGAAATGGCACTGCTGGTAGCTGGCCATCACACCGTTATCGAGCGTCATCAGCATCATGGACAGGTCCTCCACGTCCACCACCGGGTTGAGCCCGGTCTGCCGGCCGGGCGGCCAGTTGTCGTAGGAGAACCAGTCGGGCATGGTTTCGCCGTGCCGGGTGCGGCGGTCGGTGACGCCGCCGTAAACCATCAGCTCCCCCATGGCGACCACCCGGCGGGTGTATCCCGAGGCGAGGTAGTGCACCGCATCGATGTCGTGGCTGGCCTTCTGCAGCAGCAGGCTGCCGGTCTTTGAGCGGTCAGCGTGCCAGTCCTTGTAGTAATAGTCGCCGCCGTTGCCCACAAAGTGCCGCACCCAGACGGCCTTGACCTCGCCGATTTCACCCCGCTCGATGATTTCCCGCATCGCCCGGACCACCCCGGAATGGCGGAAGTTGTGGCCCACGTAGAGCAGGGTGCCGGATTCGGCTGCTGCGGTGAGGACCCTGTCCGCCCCCTCGAGCGTGATCGCCAGGGGTTTCTCGAGATAGGAAGCGATGCCCGCCTTGAGCAGTTTCACCGCTATGGCTTCGTGGGTGTGGTCCGGGGAGGTCACGATCGCGGCGTCGATGCCGCCTTCCCGAATCAGGGCGTCAAGCTCGGCGTGGAGCACGGCATCGGGGTAGGTCCGCCTGGCGCGGTCACGGCCGGCTTCATGGGGTTCAACGACGGCGACGACACGGGCACCCGGGCGGGCCAGGGCCACGTTCCCGGCAATGGCAGCGCGGGCACCGAAACCGATCACGGCCACCCGAAGCGGAGCCGCGTCTGCGGCTGGGGCGGCGGCGCTCTGGGATTCCGGATCATTGTGCATGACGCCATCTTGCAGCACGTGCACGAATTTGTCACTAACTAATCCAAAGTGATCATCTTGTGACAAAAGGAAGTGGCGCAGCTGCTCTGTTCCACGCCCGAGGCTACAACCTCCAGGTACGCCGACCGGCCTCTTGGCGCTGTCCGCCCGCCGCGTGCCGGAGTGGAGAGTCCGCGGGAGTCCGGGAGGGTACCGGCGCTACCGGACTGCTGCCGCCACGATGACGTCCACCCCGGCCGCCGCAAACTCCGCAGCAAGGTCCGGGGCGACGGGCTGGTCGGTGACCAGGACGTCGATGTTCGCGAGCGGGCAGATGCGGGCAAAGGTGCTGCGCCCCAGCTTGGTCGAGTCAGCGGCGATGACGACCCTCCGCGAGACCGCAGCAATTTCCCGGCTTGCCTCCGCCTCGCCCTCATGCAGAGTTGTCGCCCCGAAGGCGGCACTGAGCCCGTCGACGCCGAGAACCGCCGTATCGATACTGAAGTCCCGCAAGGACGCGGCCACGAGGGGCCCGATGAGTTCATAGGACTGGCGCCGCGGCACCCCGCCCGTGACGACAATCTTGATGTGCTCGCGCACCGACATCTCGTAGGCGATGTTGAGCGCGTTGGTCACAATCGTGACGCCCGGAGCATCTCCGACCGGATGCAGCTGTGCACTGCGCCCGAGCATCCGGGCCACCTCACTGGTCGTTGTGCCGCCGTTGAGGCCCACCGATTCGCCGGGGTGGATGAGGTCGGCGACAGCCTTGGCGATCGCGCCCTTGGCGTCCGCCTGGCGGGCAATCTTGTACTGCAGGGGCAGTTCGTAGCCGGACCCAAGTGCTGCCGCACCGCCGTGGGTACGCGTCACCAGGCGTTGGTCGGCGAGCGTATTGAGGTCGCGCCGCACGGTGGCAGTGGAGACTCCGAGCGCCTCGCTCACCTCAGCGATCGAGACGCTCCCCCGTTCGCTCACGAGATCAAGTACGACATTCAGGCGCTGTTGCTGGGTCATCTGACGGCCAACCTTTCGTTATCTGGTCATTTTCTCACACAAAACCTTGCTAACCCTGATTGATTCTGCTCAACTAACGGTATATCGATCAAAACCAATCTTAGTTTGTTCAGCGCCCCCTGTGACCGAAAGAAGCCCATGCCTGCCACCTTCGTAGAAGCAGAGATTGCCTCCCAACCCGACACCTGGAGGCTCGCTGCCCAGTTGGTGCCCGAGATCGCCGAGAGGCTTCCCCGCAGCGGCGAGCGGGTTGCCGTCATCGGATGCGGGACCAGCTGGTTCATGGCCATGTCCTACGCCGTGCTGCGTGAGAAGGCAGGACACGGCGTGACCGACGCCTATGCCGGAAGTGAATACCCCGCCGGCCGGGACTACGACCGGGTAATCGCCATCTCCCGCTCAGGCACCACCACGGAGATCGTGGATCTGCTGAAATCACTGGGGTCGACCCCCACCACGCTGATCACGGCCGTGGCCGATTCCCCCGCCGGGGCCGCGGCGGATTCCGTTATCGCCCTGCCGTTCGCCGACGAGCAGTCCGTGGTGCAGACCCGGTTCGCCACCTCGGTGCTGACTCTGCTGCGCGTCCATCTCGGCGAAGACATCGAGCTCCTGCTCACCGACGTGCAGACAGCGCTGAGCATTCCGGTTGATGAACTGCTCCCCGCGGGCCAATGCACGTTCGTCGGCCGCGGCTTCGCAGTCGGCCTCACGTATGAAGCTGCCCTGAAAACCCGCGAGTCCGCGCAGTTCTGGGCGGAGTCTTACCCGGCCATGGATTACCGGCACGGGCCGATCTCGATTGCCGAGCCCGGCCGGCTGGTCTGGAGCCTGGGCGAACCCCCGGCCGGGCTGGCCGAAGAGGTTGCCGCGACGGGTGCCAGATTCCTGCACCACGATCTGGACCCGCAGGCCGGGCTGGTGGTGGCGCAACGCTTCGCCGTGGGCCTGGCGAAGTCCCGCGGCCTTGACCCCGACCATCCCCGCTCGCTGACCCGCTCCGTTGTCCTGACATGACCGCGGCGGGAAGCAGCCTGCGCGGCGGGGCGGCCGGCGGCTTCGGGGCGCGGGAGTCCGGGGTCGTGTCCGCGCTGAGGGCCGGGCCGTGGCGCGCGTAGTCGTGATCACGCCGCACCCGGCGGTGGATGTCACCTACAACGTGGCACGGCAGGTGCTCGGCGAGACCGTGCGTGTCCTGCGCGTGCGGCGTCGTGCCGGCGGCAAGGGCATCAACGTGGTGCAGGTGCTCCGGCAGTTGGGGGTGGATGCCTTGGCCGTGCAGCCGCTCGGCGGCGCCGCCGGGGAGTCGATCCGCAGGCAGCTCGCCGATGACGGAGTAGCGGCCGTAAACATTGATGCCGCCCATGAGACCCGCACGACGGTTGCAGTTGTTGACGACCTGGCGCATCCGACGCTCTATGCCGAACCCGGCGGCTCCCTCGGCCCACGGGGCTGGGACCTTCTTCTGGCTGCGGCCGCGGAGAACTGCGAACCCGGCGGCTTCCTCGTCATCGCCGGATCCTTCCCGCCCGGCACCACGCCCCGCCAGGTCGCCTCGCTGGTGGCAGCGGGCCGGACCGCGGGAGCATTCGTCATTGTCGATGCCCGGGGACCGGCTTTGGTTGCCGCGGCCGGCGCCGGGGCCCATCTGGTGAAGCCCAACGAGGCAGAGCTGCTCGAGGCCACGGGATCCGCAGACCTCGAGTCGGGCATTGCCCGGTTGCTGGAGCAGGGCGCCGGGAGCGTTATCGCCTCGAGGGGCGCGGCAGGCCTCATCCTCGCCTCCAGCGACGGAACCCGTGAATCCCAGCCGGGCGTGCCTGGCGTTTCGGGCAATCCGACCGGGGCCGGAGACGCAACGACCGCCGGCCTCGTGGCGGCACTTGTGGGCGGCGCGACCCTGCCGGAGGCGCTTCGACGGGCCGCCGTCGTCGGCGCCGCCGCGGTGCTCGCTCCGACAGCGGGAGCGATTGATCCCGCCCACCTCACCCTGCTCAGCGAACGCCTTGAGGCGCACCGCTAGGCGCCATGCCATTCACCCTCCCGCCCACTATCGACCCCTGGGGTATTCATGAACTCGTCCACTGAACTCGACCTCGTGGCCAACGCCAGCGCGGCCCGCCAGGGAATCGGCGCCTTCAACGTGGTGCTGCTTGAGCATGCGGAGGCCATCGTGGCCGGAGCTGAGCGGGCGGGCCGGCCGGTGATTCTTCAGATCAGCCAAAACACGGTCAGTTACCACGGGTCCTTTGAACCCATCATGGCGGCAAGCCTGGCCATTGCGCGCACGGCAAGCGTGCCGGCAATCGTGCACCTCGACCATGCCGAAGACCTTCAGCTTGTGTACACCGCCGTCGAATTCGGGGTGCAGAGCGTGATGTTTGACGGTTCCACCCTCGATTATGAGGAGAACGTGGCAACTACCCGCAAAGTCGTTGAGTTCTGCCACGATCATGGGGTCTTCGTGGAAGCCGAGCTGGGCGAGGTCGGCGGAAAGGACGGCGTGCACGCCCCCGGCGCCCGAAGCCGTCCGGACGAGGTAGCCGCCTTTGTGGCCGCCACGGGGGTGGATGCCCTCGCCGTCGCCGTGGGAACCTCACACGCCATGACCGCCCGGGTTGCGACCGTTGACCGCGAGCTCATAGGAGAACTGGCTGCCTGTGCCGGTGTCCCCCTTGTTCTGCACGGCTCCTCCGGATTGAGCGATGAGGAGTTAATCGGCGCCGTCGGTGCCGGGATGACCAAGATCAACATCTCCACCCATCTCAACGGGCTCTTCACCGCGGCGGCCAGGCAGGCGCTCAATGCCGATGCCGCACTTGTTGATCCCCGCAAGTACATCACTCCTGCCCGGAACGCGGTGGCCGGCGAAGTCGCCCGCCTGCTGCGGTTGCTCGCGCCCTGACCGTTCCGCCGGGCCGGTGCAAGGGGCACCACGGCAGTTTGCCGCGTTCGGCCCTCCGCTGGAAATGGGTAAGAATGGCGAGAAGGATAGCCGCTCCCCGCCAACTGTTTCCAAGAAAGAGGCAACCATGCAGATGCGTACCGCCGACGTCGCAATCATCATGCGCACAAAGAACCGCCCGGTTCTGCTGAAGCGTGCAATCGGAGATGTGCTCGACCAGAAATTCCAGAACTGGCATCTCGTCATCGTCAATGACGGCGGCCGGGCGGCCGTGGTCGATGAACTCGTGAATGGCTTCAAGGACAAACTCGAGGACCGGGTGACCGTCATCCACCACGCCACCAGCCGTGGAATGGAAGCCGCTTCGAACGCCGGGATCGCGGCGTCGTCGTCGCAGTATCTGGTAATCCACGACGACGATGACACCTGGCACGCGGATTTCCTCGCCCGGACCGTCGAATACCTGGACAGCAGCACCGACGCCGCGGTGGGGGTGCGGACTGAAATCGTCTACGAGCGCCTGGACGGGGAAACCATCACGGAAACCGGACGTGCACCGTTCGGCCCCGCAGTGCCGGCGCTTTTGCTGGGCGAAATCCTGCGCTACAACCGCTGCGTTCCCATTTCCCTGCTGTACCGGCGCTCACTCCACGAAGAGGTTGGCGGCTTCGATGAGAACCTGACCGCCGTCGGGGATTGGGAATTCCTGCTTCGGGTCATGCAGGTGCACCCCGTCGGGTTCATCGACGGCGAGCCGCTCGCCTTCTGGCGGCAACGTTTGGAGGCCACAGACGAGACCGCGAACAGTGTCCTCGCGGGCAACGAAGCGCATAGGCTCTACGACCGGGTGGTCCGCGACCGTTACCTCCGGGAATATGCGGGCAGCCAGGGCATCGCCCCGTTGCTGCACCTGGAGGGATCAATCGAGGAACACTTCCACCACCTGCACCAGCGGCTCAACTATTCCGAGAGCCTTCTGCACGAGCTGAAGGCCCAAACAGAGAGGGCAGAGGAACGGGCGCGACTTCTGGAAGCCGCAGTCAGCGACGCAAGCCTCGTTAGCCTCATCCGCCGCCGGTACCGCCGTCTCAAGGATCGTTTGCCCTCAAGGGCGTAAGAGACGACGTCCTCGGAGAGCAAGACGCCCGGCGCTCCGGCTACCGGCCCGGTTTCGATGGAAACCGGGCCGGCGCCGCCGCTTCGCCTGGAGCAAGCCCGACGCCGCGTGTATCCAGAACCGGAATCCTTCGATAGCATCCGGCCCCATGGAAATCCTTGAGTACCGCCCGCGTCCGGATCAGCTGGTGTACACCTTCGGCGGGGCTGAGCCCGTGATGACAGTCCGGCCGGGAACCGCGTTGAAGCTCTGGTCCGAGGACGCGTTCAACAACGCGCTGACTTCGGTCGAGGACCTGTCCAGCGAAAAGGTCGACCTCAACTTCGTCAACCCGCAGACCGGGCCGTTCTACGTCGAGGGTGCCGAACCCGGCGATACGCTCGCCCTGCACATCGTGGAGCTGACCCCGGCGCGAAGCTACGGCGCCTCCGCCACCATCCCGTTCTTCGGCGGGCTCACCAGCACCGACCGGACCGCTTTCCTGCAGGATCCGTTGCCGGACACCACCTGGATCTACCACGTGGACTCGGCCCGATCCACCGTCGGTTTCTCCGCCCGGTTCGGGAACTTTGAGGTCGCCCTGCCGCTGGAACCCATGCTGGGAACGGTGGGGGTGGCTCCTCCCGGCGGGGAGGTCCGCTCCTCCCTGGTCCCGGAACGCTTCGGCGGAAACATGGACGCCCCGGAGGTGAAGGCCGGAACCACCGTGTACCTCGGGGTGAACCAGCCGGGCGCACTGTTCTCCATCGGCGACGGGCACTACCGCCAGGGCGAAGGTGAAGCCTGCGGCACCGCCGTGGAAGGGGCCATGCATTCCACGATCCTGGTGGAACTGATCAAGGGCGGCGCCCCGGCCTGGCCGAGGCTGGAAACCGATGCCGAGTGGATGGCCGTCGGTTCGTCCCGGCCCATGGAGGATTCCTGGCGCATCGGCCAGGTGGAGATGGTGCGCTGGTTCGGTGAGCTCTTCGGCCTGCACCAGATGGACGCCTACCAGCTGCTCACCCAGACAGCGCAGGCCCCGATCGCCAACGCCGTGGACGCCAATTACTCCGTGGTGGTCAAGGCACGCAAGGCCCTGTTCCCGCCCGCCACGGCCTACGACGGGCTGCACGCCGACCTGCGCCGGCGCAGCGAAGAACTTCTCTAAGACCCGACAACCCGCTCCGGAGGAATCATGGATCTGCAGTTGAACGGCAAGACGGCACTGGTCACCGGCGGAACCCGCGGAATCGGGCGGGCCATCGTGGAAGCGTTCGCCGCGGAAGGGGCCAACGTGGCCTTCTGTGCCCGGGACGCGGCGGAAATCACCGCTACCGAAACGGCGTTGGCCGGCAGCGGGGTGAAGGTGGAAGGCGCCGTCCTGGACGTGGGCGACGGCGATGCCGTGGCCGCCTGGGTGGATGCCGTCGCCGGACGCTTCGGCGGTTTGGACGCGGTGGTCAGCAACGTCAGCGCCCTGGCCATCGACGACAGCGCCGAATCGTGGGAAGCGTGCCTGCGGGTAGACCTGATGGGCACCGTACGCCTGATGCAGGCTGCGGTCCCGCATGTTGGGCGCAGCGAGTCGCCGTCGCTGGTGGCCATTTCCAGCGTCTCCGGCCGGGAGGTGGATTTCGCGTCCGGCCCGTACGGAACGGTCAAGTCCGCGCTGATCGCCTATATGGCAGGGCTGGCCTTCCAGTTGGCCGGGACAGGGATCCGCGCGAACACGGTGTCGCCGGGCAACACCTATCACGACGGCGGCGTCTGGCAGAGCATGGAACGGAACAGTCCGGAGATGTTCGCCTCGTCCATGGCGCTGAATCCCACCGGGCGGATGGGCAGCGCGCAGGAGGTGGCCGACGTCGTTGTGTTCGTCTCCAGCCCGCGCGCCTCCCGGATGACCGGAGCGAACGTCCTGGCGGACGGCGCCCTCTCCCGGGGGATCCAGTTCTAGGAAATTGTGGTCCCGAGCATAAGCGGTGGCCCCTGGCCGGTGCCGCCTACACCGTCATTTCCTACCCTGCTTCGACGGCTGCGACGAGCTCTCCTCACCGGAATACCGCGCTTCAATATCCTTACTCCAAGCACGCGCGTAGATCCCGAGGGCCCCCTGTTCCCGGAGCGGGAAGCCCAGCTGTTTCAGTGCCAGCTGGCTGGCCCCCGTAGCCAGCTGCTGCGCACTGCGACTGATGCGTTGCTTGTCTGCCCGGTACAAATACTCATCGACGGTCCTTGCCCAGCGCTTCCGCCAGACATCCACTGCCGACTCCGCGGCAAGCGCGGCCATCACCCTGTGCGCGGGCATAACCCGCGGTGCCATCTGCGCCATCGCTGCCCTGCGCGCATGCTCCGACTGCGAGCCAAAAGATCCTGTGCAGGCGTGCAGATGAGCGTTCCAGTAGAAGTCCCAGCTAGTGGTTCTGCGGTCGGGCCAAACAGCGGACCGGGGTCCGCGCATCATGGCGTGGCCGGCGTCGAAGAGAAGCAGGGCAGCCAGCATCGAGCGCATGTTGAGGCGGGGAAAGCGGTTGACTGCCCACAAAGCCAGGTCCGAAGACACCTCGCAAATCCCGGAAGCCAGTTCCAAGCCCTTTGGTCCACCGAACCGGGCAAGCCCCGCTTCCACCACCTCAGGTACCGGTTCGCCCGGCCGTGGTGGATAAATGATGTCCGGCGCCTGTGAGATCTTCACGGAGCCCAGTGTGGCAGCGCTTTCGTCCGCCAGCGCGTGCGCAAACTTCCATAGGCGCTTAACGACGTCGTCGGTGGCAAGCAAATGCAGGAGTACGGCCGGATGGGCGGATTCCAGGTTGCGTGAAAACCGGAACCGGCTCCCCTCCCCGACCCGCAGTTGGGAAGACAGCGGTCCCACAATACGGCGGACTATCTCATCACCCGCATCCCTCCGCTCGGGCTCTATGCTCAGGACGGACCACAGGGTGGTTGTGCTGGCGTGGTGCTGCACAGGACGGGTAGTTGCCTCTCGATGAACAGTGTTTGATTGCACTATGTGGCTCATATCATCCCCAAAATGATCGTCTTGGCTTCTGTAGGTGGGTTCCCACACTGCGTTCCCAACAGGGTGTCGCCAACACTGTGTTGCCAAAATATGAATGTCCATACGGCCTCTAGGAAATTTCATATTTGTGTCAGGGGGGCTTTTCCTTCGCATGCTGAGCGACTATGGGTTTTGCGAACCAGCGACGCCCACTGCACCACACCGGCTTCGGCGCCGTCACCACGTGCAGCGATGCCACCGCCTTGCTGCAGGAGGACACCTCCAGCTAGCTCCGGCGCGGCCCCGGACTACGCTGGAACAATGACACACAGCTTCGGCAAGGACTACTGGGAGCAGCACTGGCACGAGGCCCCGGACACCAACCCGGCCGCCGGCCACCAGCCGCCCGCGAACCCCTACGTGGCGCGCCTCGCGGCGGAGCTCCCGGCAGGCACCGCGCTGGACGCCGGCTGCGGAACGGGCGCGGAAGCCCTGGAACTGGCCGCGCACGGCTGGACGGTAGTGGGTGCGGACGTATCGGCATCTGCCCTCGCCGCAGCGTCCCGGCGTGCCGAAGCGCAGACCCTGTCCGGCAGTGTGGACTGGATCGAGGCGGACCTGGTCTCCTGGGAACCGGGACGCCGCTTTGACCTGGTCACCACCAACTACGCCCACCCGGCGATGCCGCAGCTGACGTTCTATACCCGGGTCGCGGAGTGGGTGGCACCGGGCGGCACCCTCCTGATTGTCGGGCACGCGCACGACGACGAGGCCACCACAGCGCACGGGCACCACCCGCCGGCCGACACGGTCGTGACTGCCGAAGCCATCCGGGCGCTGCTGGATCCGGCGACATGGAGCATCACCGTCGCCGAGGAACATCCGCGCTCCATGACCGCGCCGGACGGCAGCCAGGTCACCTTGCGCGACGTCGTCGTCCAGGCCGTCCGCGAGCGCTAATCCGCGACTGCCCCTAGGTCGCGTTCCTGCCGGGAGCTTCGGGGCCGGTGGGCCAGCGCAGCAGCGCGGCGACGCCGGCTCCGGCGGGCAGGACGCCGTCGGGCACCAGAAGGAGGCGAGCATCGGTCAGGGCCGCCGCGCGCAGCAGGGCCACTGGAGCGGAAACCTTGCCCAGCACGTCTGAGCCCAGCGCCTGCTCCTCCGCAGTGGCCACCCACGGCTCGACGGCGAGGGCCAACAACCGGTGGTCGGCGAGCGCAGTGTCATTCAGGATCAGCATGTCCACCTGCGCCTGTTGAAGGGCCTGGACAACAGCACCGATGCCGGTGGTCGACTCGGGGTTGGCCTGCCCTTGCTGCAGGGCGAGGCGGTCCATGATCTGTTCCTGCTCGTCCGCCCACTGCAGGGCAATCAGTTCCTGGACGCGGTCCTCGAAACCCTCATGATGGGCACCGCCGGTACGGGTATGCGAATCGAGCATGCGGACCAGGTTCCGGTGCGCTTCGGCGAGCTGGTCCTGCACCAGTCCGCGGGCACGGACATCACCGGCGAGCACGATCAGCCGGGCACCGCTGCTGTCCACGATGCTGTCGATCTGGCCGGCGACCTCGTCCGCGTTCCGGCGCCAGATGCCTTCGGTCCTGCGCTGCTGCTTGTCCTGCGCCCAGCCGTCGCCGGCGGAGAGTTTGCGGATGTCCTCGGTGGAGCCTGCGACATCCTGGATGCTGGCGGGACCGGGGCGGCCCACGTGTGCCAGCCGGATCTCGGCGCCTTCCCGCGACACTTCCGCAACGATGTACGGGAATTCTTCCGGACGGTGCTTGAGCAGCGGCAGCAGGTCCGGAACGGGCCCCACGGAAACGTGCTTCGGGCCGACAAGCGGGCCGGGCAGGAGTTCGTTCAGTTCCTCCGTCCCCTGCCGGACTAGGACGAAGCGCGAGACCGGGGCGGGCACGCCGTAGGCAGGAGCCACCGCGGCTTCCATGGCCTCAAGGTCCGCCGGCGGAGCCCCCTTTTCCGCCAGTGCCCTCCGGACAGCGCCCGGGCGGACTTCGGCCGCTTCCCGGCCTTCCACGGTTCCGGCCCCGGCATCGACATAGGCCGCGCACCAGGGTCCTTGTTTCCGGTACAGGTCGGCGTATTTGTGGAGGTGTTCAGTCATGGCGATCTCCATCCCGTACGGGTGTTCCCGCACATCGATTCAATCCGTGCCTCAAGCTAACACCGGCGTTCACGGCAACTAAAGGGCTGCGCCCGCCACACGCCTGCCGCCCGCCGGTCTAATCCGCGAGGTGCCGGAGAACCCGTGCCGGTGACCCGACGGCCAGGGCCCGCGCCGGAACGTCCTTGGTGACGACGGCGCCGGCGGCCACCACGGAATCGTCGCCGATCGTCACCCCCGGCAGGACCGTGACGTTGGAGCCGAGCCAGACGTTCCGGCCGAGCGTGACCGGCGCCGGATGCATGTCCGCCCGGCGTTTCGGTGCCAGATCATGGTTGAGGGTGGCCAGGACAACGTTGTGGCCGATCAGGCAGTCATCGCCGATGCGGATCCCGCCCTGGTCCTGGAACCGGCAGCCGGCGTTAATAAACACCCGTTTCCCCAGGCTGATGTTCTTCCCGAAGTCGGAGGAGAACGGCGGGAACAGGGCGACGGTTTCGTCCACCGGCCTCCCGGTCAGCCGGGAGAGCAGCTCCCGCACCCGGGCCGGTTCGTGGTAGCCGCCGTTGAGCTCGCCGGTAACCTGCAGGGCGGCCTGGCTGGCGTGATGCATGGCTTCATGCAGCGGTGATCCGGCGGTAACGGTTTCGCCTGCGTTGAGCGCCGCGAGCAGTTCCTGGAGGTCCATGGTGCCCCTTGTCGGTTGGCCTACCCGTCCTACCGTTGCACCGGTGCAGCGGGGTGGCAACAGCTCCCGGATCAGCGGGGCGAATGCCGCGGCATTCGCCCCGCCGTCGTCGTCCTCGGGTCGCCAGCCGCCGGCCGGCATCGGAGTTTTGCGGAAGGGGACTACTTCAGGTTCTGAATGGCGTAGTCGGCTTCCTCAGGGGTGAACATTGCGCCGTACATATCGGTGCTGGCGAGGTAATCCCGCAGCTCATCCAGGGGCATCGGGGTTTCCTTCTGCAAAGACTTCGCGGCTTCCAGCGCGTTGGTCTTGTAATCGGCCTTGAGGTTATCGACGGCGTACTGCGCGGCCTCCGGGGTGTACTGGCCGTATTCCCCGCCCAGCTGGTCCTGGATGGCGGCCTTGCTCATGTGCAGGGAGTCGCTGTAGAACGTGGCACTGTTCAGCGCCTGCATATTGTCATTGTTCTTTGGAACGGCAGGAGCAGCTGGTGCCTCCTCGGTCGGTGCGGAGTAGGCCGGGGCCGGGCTGGACAGCGTAGTGCTGTTCGTCTCCGATGCCTTCTGGCTTTCCTGAACAGCCGCGCTAATTGTCGCCGTCATGGTGACAATCATGATCACCGAAACAATGACGTTCAGGACCCACACGATGATGGTGACGATCCACGCCGTCTTCTTGCTCTGCTGATACCCGTCCAGCGGGCGGCCCTGCTTGTCCTTCTGGTTCCCGGTCAGGGTGATGATCAGGTCAACCAGCGTCCAGATGCCGAAACCGCCACCCGTCAGGAGCTTCAGGACACCGGTCCCGATCTTGCCCAGGTAGAACCGGTCGATACCCAGCCCGCCCAGGAAGAGCGCGAGCAGCCATGTCACGACAAAGGACTTCCCGGTGCCGATAACGGGTTTATAGCTTGTTTCGGTAGTGCTCATTAAGGTGTTTGCCTTTTCTGTTATCAGGGTTGTGCTTCAGTAGTCGACGATGTCAAAGCGTCATGTCTTCGCCGCAGCGGAGATTGCAGCTACGGTCGATTCCGAAGTTGCCGCACACCTGGCAAATACCGGAACAATTAGGTCGACCCGGACATATTATCCGACGGAGCACGCCTGCTCTCACGTCGAAAGCGCGGGATCTCCGATAAATTACTGATTGTCGGAGTTTCATGTTGCGATCAGCGATAAAATCAGGGGATATTGAAATCCATGCCTCAAAGCCACCGTATTCTTCAACCGGTGGTCTCCACACCTCGGGTTTCGACGCACGTTACCCCCGACGGCATGTTCGAGTTCGATTACCCCTCCGAATGGTCAGTGGTCTCCAATCCCGCCTCGGGCCCGAACGAAGTGTCCACGTCCCTCATCGTGCAGGATGCGCAAGGAAGGCAGATGGCTGCTTTTGTCGCAGGTTTTCCAGCAGTCAATGACTCGGTGGTCGCCGGGCCTATCGCACCTGTTCCGCTCGAATATCAGAAAATCCCGGGTGAGCAGATTGTCCCAACCCATGAAGGGACGGCAATCGCTTATCACTATGAAACAAGGTTCAACCCGGTCTGTGGCGAAGTGGGTGCTGAAATGAGCATCAATACTTTCAAGTCAGACTTTCCATCCGAGCCTCAAAGCTACCGGGAACAGCAGCTTTTTCGAGGCGTATCAGCGCACTGCTGAGTATCAAGCCGTCAAAGAAATGATGATCTCGCTCCGACGAACCTAGCCGTCCCGCCAGGAGCCCCGCAGGGTTTCGATGCCGTCCAACAGCACGTCGAGCCCGACGTTGAATTCGGCGTCGTAGTCGTAGCCTTGCTTCGCCAGCTCGCCCACCACTTCGAGCAGGTACGGATACCGAGCCGCAACCTCCGCCGATTCCCCGTTGAGAGTGTCGGCGGCGGCCTCGGCCGACTCCTCCGGGGTTTCGAAGGACAGCGTCTTCTGCTGCAGGGCGAAGCCGTACACGTAGGCATCCAGCAGGCTCATGACGTGGACGGCGGCGCGGAACGTGAATCCGCTCTGCCGCAGGCAGCCCAGCATCGCGTTGTGCTGGCGCAGGCTCTCCGGCCCCGGCCGGCCTGCCGCTTCCATCCGCCCCACCGCCCAGCGGTGCGTGACCAATGCGGTCCAGAGGGAGGCGGCGCGATCACGCACGGCCTGTTTCCAGCCGCGCGCACTCTCCGGTTCCGTGACCTCGGCCCAGACCAGGTCCACCATGCCCTCAAGCAGTTCCTGCTTGTTGGCCACGTGCTTGTACAGCGCCATGGGAACCACGCCGAGTTCGTCCGCCAGCGTGCGCATGGTGAAGCCGTCGGTGCCCACCTGGTCAGCCAGTTCGACGCCGGCGCGCAGCACGGCGTCCCGGTTCAGGCGCGGACGCCGCGCGGACGGTTCCTGCTGCCGTGCCTTGGATACCTGTCCCACAGGGCCGCCTTCCCGGAAATCGATGCTTGACAGAGTGTACGACATACACCTAAGTTCATCGCATCCGGTGTACGTCGTACACCTTTGGCCGACAGGAGCGTCATGCAGACCTCTAACCGCACGGCCCGGACCGCCGGGATCCTCTTCCTCCTCACCTTCGCCTCCGCCATCGCCGGGGCCGCACTGTACGCACCGCTGCTCACCGACCCCAACTACCTCGCCGGACCCGGCGCCGACACCCGGATCCTGCTCGGCGCCGTCTGCGAACTGGTGCTGATCGTCGCGAACATCGGGACCGCCGTCGTGCTGTTTCCCGTGCTGCGGCGCTACAGCGAGACTGCCGCTGTCGGCTATGTTGCGGCCCGGATCATGGAGTGCGCGCTTATTGCCTTCGGGATTCTCAGCGTGCTCACCGTGGTGACGCTGCGGCAGACTGGGGGTGCCGACGCCGGGCAATACCTGCCCGTGGCGCGGGCACTGGTGACGGTGCATGACTGGACGTTCCTGCTCGGCCCGGGGTTCGTGGTGGGTATCGGCAACGGCCTGCTGCTCGGGTTCCTGATGTACCGATCGCATCTGGTGCCGCGGCCGATGGCACTGTTCGGCCTGGTCGGCGGTCCGCTGATGTCGCTGTCCGGTATTGCCGTGCTTTTCGGCGCCTACGAACAGTCTTCGGTTCCCTCCGCGCTGGCCACGCTCCCGGAGATCATCTGGGAGGCGTCGCTGGGGATCTACCTGACGGTCGTCGGTTTCCGACGGCCTCGGGAGACCGCCGCGGACCTGGCGGCCGACGTCGACAGCAGGCAGCAGGCGGCGTAGATTCCCGCAGGAACGGAATCACCCTCAGACGGGGGCCACCCCGAGCCCGACGGAACCGGACCATTGATGATGAGGAGACACGCATGCGCGGTTCAGCACTGATCGTCGGAGCGGGTATCGCAGGAACCGCCGTTGCGCGGGGGCTGCTCCGCGCAGGATGGTCGGTCCAGGTGCTCGAACGCGGCGCAAACCTTCCCGGCAGCGGAACGGCGCTGGCCATGTGGCCCGAGGCGATGCGGGCCCTCGACGCATTGGGCGCCGGTGACGCAGTCCGCGCCGGCTCGGTGGTAGAGCAGGGCGCACGGATCCTGAAACCGGACGGCAGCCAGATCGCCGCCATGGGCCGCAGCCGGACCGCCCGCCTGGTGCCGCGCACCGTCCTGCTGGAGGCGTTGGCCGGGGACTTGCCTGCCGGGCTTATCCAATGGAATTCACCGGCTGCAGGGCCCTCAACCCTGCCCTCTGCGGATGTTGTTGTGGCCGCCGACGGAATCTTCAGCCGCCTGCGCACCGCCTGCAACGGAATACCGCCCCGGGCGCTGGGAACAGTGGCCTTTCGCGGCGTTGTACCCGGCCCGGCCGGCGGGGTCAGCGAGACGTGGGGGCGCGGCCGTCTGTTCGGCATTACCCCGCTGGATGCCGGTAGCACCAACTGGTTTGCCTGCCTCCGTTCCACAGACCTTCCTCCGCTGGGTTCCCCGGAGGCTATCGGCGCCCAGGGGGTAGAACTGCTGCGCAGCCTCTACCGCGGGTGGCATCCGGACGTCGCCCGGGTCCTGGGGAAACTGGACGGAAGCCCGATGGATTACCGGGAACTGTTCGACGTTCCGCCGCTCCCGTCCTACGTTTCCGGCAACTTGGCACTGCTGGGCGACGCTGCGCACGGCATGGCGCCGAACCTTGGCCGCGGTGCCTGTGACGCTCTTCTGGACGCGGTGGCCCTGATCGACGCACTCAGTGCGGCTCCCGACGTCACCGCCGGCCTGCAGCGCTACGACGCCGGCCGGCGTCGGCGGGGAAACCTCATGGTCCGGGCGGCACGGCTGCTGAACCGTGTCGCCACGGCCGAGCACTTCACCGGAGCCCGGAACCTCGCGATGTCCGCCGGGGCACGGTTCGCCTAGCACTTTCCGCCCGAAAGCCGCCGTCGGGGGCGCCGCCGTCGACGCCCCGAAGGAATTCCTCCGCAGCACGGGCAGTTGCCTCCTTTAGGGACTGCCGGAGTACACCCGCGCCAGTCCAACGAAACATCATCGAAGGGATACGCCATGCCGACATTGGGCATCATTGGAAGCGGAAACATCGGATCGGCAGTCGCGCGTCTCGCGGTTGCGGCGGGCATGAACGTCGTGATTGCCAACTCGAGGGGACCTGAAACGCTCACGGAACTGGTGGCCGACCTCGGGCCGCTGGCCCAGGCCGGAACGGTGGAAGACGCCGCAAAACTCGGCGACGCCGTCGTGCTTTCCATTCCGTTGAATGCGGTTTCCGCTCTTCCGGATGGATTGCTGGCCGGCAAAATCGTCCTGGACACCAGCAATTACTACCCGTCCCGGGACGGGCGGATCGCCGAGCTTGATGACAGCACGGTGACCACCAGTGAACTGGTGCAGAGCCGGCTTCCCGGGGCGCAGTACGTCAAGGCCTTCAATAACATCCTGGCCCATCACATTCCGCTTCTGGCCCGCCCCGCCGGGTCCGCTGACCGCTCCGCGCTGCCCATCGCCTCCGACGACGACTCAGCCAAGGCCGAGGCGGCCGCACTCATCGACGGACTGGGCTTCGACGTCGTCGACGCCGGCACAGTCGCCGAGAGCTGGAGGTTTGAGCCGGACTCCGCGGGCTACACCCGTCTTTACCTCGCGGATGCCGGCACACCCGATGACCAGCTGATGAGTTCGGTTCCGGGCACAACACCCAAGGCGAAGGTCGAGTCCGCGCTGGCGTCGGCCACCCGGGTGAACGTGGCCGAACGCCTCTTCTAGGCGGGAGCAGGGTGCGCGGCGGTTGGTTCCGATCCGGCCGCCGCGCAGAAAGCACGCCTCAGCCCACGGCGTAGGTCACCCGGACTCCCCCGTTGTCGAGGCGTTGTTCCCGCAGCAGGCGAAGGTCCAGCGGCAACCCGTCGGGCAGGGCCCGCGCACCGCCGCCGGCAATTACCGGACAGATCACCAGCGACACAATGTCCACCAGCCCCATTCGCATAGCGCTCTTGGCCAGTTCCGGGCCGCCGATCATAACGTTTCCCGCGGCTTTGGCCCGTTCCACGGCTTCCGGAGTCAGGGTGCGTTCCAAAGTCGTCCGGCCGGTGAAAACATCCTGCAGTGTGGAGGAAAACACGACCTTGGGCACCGCCGTCCAGGCCGCCGCGAACCGGGCTGCCCCCGGCGGCCCCGCGGCCAAGGTTGGATCGGTTTCCCACACGGCCATGGTTTCGTACATGCGCCGCCCGTAGAGCACGGCGGTCGCGTCTTCCAGGTCCTCGGAGTGTGAGGCAAGAAAATCTTCGGTCGGCTCCAACCAGGCGAAGTTGCCGTCAGCGTCGGCGCCGTACCCGTCCAGTGAGCAGTTCATGGAGTATGTAAGGGATCCCATCCCGCAACTCAACCCCCGGGTCTTTCCCTGCACAAGGGCGCTGGCGCGCATGCACCGCGAAGCACTGCTCACGTAAGGCCCAGTGCGCCATCGAGTCTGCCGCCCGTCCTATTTCCGCGAATACATCACCAGCAGGACGCAGACCGCGGAAAAGACCGCCTGGGCCAGCAGCAGCACTACGGGAACGTAGCCGAGGAACAGGCCCAGCAGCAACGGCACCGCGGCCAGCAGGATCGCATCCAGCCCCTGGGCCAGGGATCCGGTCTGCGCTGTGGGCACCGGACCGAACACGGTTTCGGTCGGCGGAGCGGTCCAGTCCGGCAGCGGCCGGTACGCACCCCGGACCGCCGCAGCACCGAACCCGACCCCGGCGAGCGCGCCAAGCCCGATCAGCGCCGGGCTGCCCGCACCCAGCAGCACCAGGACGGCGCAGAACCCTGCGGACCACATCATCAGTGCGGCCGCGGGCAGGGCCGTCCGGCTCAGCCGCACCAGTGCCGGGGACAGCGGCAGCAGGGCGTCCAGCCCCGGTGTGATTGCGGTTTGCCGGGCCAGGGTGCCCAGCGCCGGAACCACCGCGCAGATGGTGAGCAGGATGATGACCAGCTGCAGCGGCGCGGGCTGCTGTCCGGCGGACAGCAGAACCGTGATGCAGAGCAGGAGCAGCAGTACGGGACGGCCCCAGGTCCCGGGGGTGCGCAGGAATGCGGTGGCATCCGCCCGCAGCAGTGCGCCGAACGGGGTGCGCGCTCCCCTGGCGTACCAGCGCCGCGCGCGGGAGGTCGTCCGGACCTTCGGCGTGCCGGCGAACGCCCGGCCAAGCTCGTTGGTGTCCATCAGATACAGCGCAGCACCGGCGTGCCCGGACACCCCGCCGCCCCGGATCAGCTCACGGCCCGGGATCGCACCTATCCGTGCGAACACCAGCGCCCACAGTCCAACGACGGCGGCCAACGCTGCGGCGGCCGGCCATAGCTCCCCGGCGGCGGCCAGCCGGGGAACGAAACTCAGCAGGACCAGCAGCACCAGCCCGCCGGCCGTACCCGCTGTTCCGCCCGGGAAACCGGTCCCCGCCGACTGCCGCAGGGCCGCCAGCAACAGTGCACAGACCGCCGCCAGCCCGAAGACGGCGGCACCGAGGAACTGGCCTTGCAATGGTGCCTGCAGGTCGCTGATGAAGCCGACCGGCAGATATAGCACCGCACCTCCGGCCCAGACCAGGCCTGCTCGGCGGAGCAGCGGTCCGGCCAGGAAGGGGCGACGGTCCACGGGCAGGCTCAGCCACCAGTACCCCTCGGCCGAGGCCACGGCCACCGGCCCGAGCTTCCGGGCACCGGCCAACACCGCAGCCAGGGCCGCGAACAGCAGGACGGTCGCCGCGGCGCCGTCGTGCAGGGCGGTCCAGTCCGCGGTGATAACAGTGCGGCGGCTGCCGGTTCCGGAACCCAGGGCCTTCGCGACCTCGTTCCGCATCGCCAGCACCAGTCCCCCGGCCAGAGCGCCAATGGTTCCGACTCCCAGCAAGGTGGCATAGGCGTCCAGCAGCACATCCCGGACGCGGACACTGCCCCGGCGGTGTTCCCGCGAGGCTGCACGAGTGTAGCGGGCCGGGTTGAACTCCGTCGCCCTCGGGGCGGCTTCGATGCGGGTCACGGGTTACCGGCCCGCGATCTCGGCCGCGGCCCGGGCCGGTTCGATCTCCTGCACCTGGTCATCGATCAGCAGGCAGCGTTCCGCGGTCGCCAGGAGCAACGCCGGATCGTGGGTCACAAGCAGAACCGTGCCGCCGTCGTCGGCGTATTGGCGGATCCGCTTCCCCACCCGTTCGCGCATCACCGGGTCCAGGCGCTGTTCCGGTTCGTCGAGGATCAGCAGGGAGGACGGCCGGATCAGGGCCGAGGCGAGCAGCAGCCGCCGCCTCTGGCCGGAGGAGACGGACTCCGGGACGGCGTCTGCGCGGTCCTGCAGGCCGAAAAAGTCCAGTTCCGCGTCGACGGCGGCGTCCGGGTCCGCGACCCCGTGCCCGCGGGCGACCAGCTGCAGATGTTCCCGCAGCGACAGGGAGGGGAAGAAGGCGTCCTCATCGAAGAGTGCGGCCACCTGCCGGCGGAACGGGATGGCGTCCTCGTTGGCGGGCAGCCCGTGGACGCGCACCTCGCCGTCGAGCATCAGCTGTTTCCCGGCGATGGTGCGGGCGGCGGTGGACTTGCCCGCACCGTTGAAGCCCACGACGCCGAGGATCTCCCCCGCGTCCGCGTGCGCGGTGATGGCGCCGCAGACGGGTGCACCGGCGTAGCCCACCAGTAGGTTGGAAATCTCGAGCACGGCCCCCGCAGCAGTCATGCCGTCTAATCTAGCGGGCCCGGGGCGCCGTCTAGTGGAGCGACTTCAGGCCGATCACGCCGCCCACAATCATCGCCAGGAACACGATCTTCAGCAGGGACACGGATTCCGCGCCGGTGGCCATGGCGTAGATGACGGTCAGCGTGGCGCCGATGCCCACCCAGACGGCATACGAGGTGCCCAGCGGCAGTTCCCGCATGGCGTATGCGAGCCCGGCCATGCTCGCCAGCAGGGCGGTAACGAAGATGGCCGAGGGCCAGAACCGGCTGAACCCCTGCGATTTGTCCAGCGCGGTGGCCCACACTGCTTCCAGGACGCCGGACAGCACCAGAACAATCCATGACATGAGAGTCTCCCTTGGGCCGTCTTGTCGCACACCGGGTACGGCACCCCTCGTCCGGGAGACCGTGTCGCGGCCTCCCTTCCACGGTCGCACGTCCGGTTTTCCGGGGCAACCCGGCTTCGCGGCGGGTGGGCCCGGGAATTTCCGGCCGGTTGGTAACCGGGAAGCGCAGACCGTCGACCATCCGGTCCGTTAGTGCCAGAGTTTTAGCCATGACTGATGAACAGTTTGAGCGCGATGACCTGGACATTGCCCTCTGGTGGCCGATGCTCACCTCCGAGTCCCGCGAGTGGCTGACCGCCAATAACGGTGACGCCGTAGAGCCGTGGGTGGTGGAGGAGATCTCCCGCAGCCGCGGCATGGCTTCGGACGGCAGCGGGGCCTATTACCTGCCGGATGCGGCCGTGGACTGGATTGAGGCCCGGGCAAACGGCGAAGTGCCGGGGTTATGACTTCCGGATGATCCGGCCGGGCACCGCAGCGGAGTCCGACGGCGGGCCGGGCGCAACCGCCGTCGACTGGGCTTTCTTTACGTTCAGCGGCATCGGTGCAGCCTGGTTCGCCGTGCTGCTGCTGGAGGAAAGCCTGCAGCAGCGGCATATCTGGTTCCTGGTGGTGTTCTGGGCCGCGCTGGCGTACTTGGTGCTGCCGCGCCTGGACCGCGTCCTGACGCAGATTTTCATTCCCAACTACTTCATGGGCCGCACCCGCACCAATGCCGGCCTGTTCGGCGACGCCGTCAACCTGGCCTTCCTTGGCAGCGAGGCGCAGCTGCGGGGCGCCATGGAAAAGGCCGGCTGGCACCTTGCGGACCCGGTGACCCTGGCCAGCAGCTGGCGCATTGCCTCCTCCACCCTGCTGCACCGCAGCTACATCCACGCCCCGGTGAGCCCCCTGCTCCTGTTCGACCGGCAGCAGGATTTTGCCTACGAGCAGGAAATGCACGGCAACCCGCGGCAGCGCCACCATGTCCGTTTCTGGCGCTGCCCCGAGGGCTGGATGCTCCCCGGCGGCATTGCCGCGGACTGGCTGGGTGCCGCGTCCTTTGACCGTGCCGTTGGTTTATCCCTGTTTACCCTGCAGGTCACGCACCGGGTCGGCGAGAACATCGACGCCGAACGGGACTACCTGATCAACTCCCTCCGGGAAGCCTCCCCCGCGGTGTCCGTGGAGGTCATCAAGAACTTCTCCACCGGATACCACTCCCGCAACGGCGGCGGGGACTCAATTGTCACCGACGGGGACCTGCCGGTGGCGGACCTGAGCAGGCTCCCGGAAACCGGCCCGGCCGTGCCCGTCGGCACAGCTGCCGCCCGGGACCGGCCGCCGGCTGCGGTTATTTTCGGTGCCGTTCTGGTGTTCCTGCGCGGATTCGCCTCCCTGGCGGTGGCGGCGCCCTTCCTGGTGCACCTGACCGACATCTCCCTGGTGATCAACCTGCTGGGTACGCAGAGCCGCGGCGTTGCCGAGCTGGGCAGCGCCTACGCTCCCACCAGCGTCTCCCTGACCGTGTTCGCCGGGGTGGAGGCGGTGCTTGCCGTACTCATTCTGCGCGGCAGCAACTCGGCCCGGCTCACAGCGATGTCCCTGAGCTCCGTTGCCATTGCCGTGCAGGTAGCAGCCGTGTCCGCCGGTCCCGAGACCGCACTGCGGACCAACCTGTTCGGCTACGCCTTCGACGTCCTGTTGATCCTTGCCCTGTCCAGCGACGGGGCGAGGATCTACGCCCGCTCCCGCCGCCGCCGTCCGGCCAGCGCGAGCTAATCCACCGGTTCCAGCGCCCGCACCCGGGACCGGTAATGCAACGGCGATTCGCCCACGCTGCGCTTGAACGCTGTGCTGAAGGCGCTCTCGGACGAGAAACCCAGGTCCAACGCCAATGACCGGATCCGGGTATCCCCGGACCTCAGTTCCCGCTGCGCCACGAGCATGCGCCAGTTGTTCAGGTACGCGCGAGGCGGAGTGCCGGCAACGTCCCGAAACCGCTCCGCGAAGGCGGTGCGGGACATGGCGGCTGCGTTCGCGAGTTCCGCCAGGCTCGGAGGCGGAGCCCCCGGGGCATGGATCAGGGCGAGGGCCGGGCGGAGCCGTTCATCGGCTATCAGCTTCAGCCATCCCTGCGGGAGTTCGGCATCGGTGATGAAGGACCGGAGTACGTCCAGCAGCAGGAGCTGCGCATATTGGCGGACCGCAAACCCCGAGCCGATCTGCTGCCGGGAAACTTCGTCGAAAAGACGCCGAATCAGCATGGGCAGGTGGGGTGCGGCGTCGGTGCCGGACCGGACGTGGGCCACGGGCGGAAGCGCCTGCAGCAGCAGGTCCCTGCCCACGGTATTTACCGCCACCCGGCCGCCAATGATGATGTCCTCGGTTCCGGGCTCCCCCTCCCCCGCCCGGACAAAGGTGCCGCTGGCGGGGGGATCGAGGCGGGCGGGCACTGCGTCTCCGCTGCCGCCGTGGAGCCGCAGCCAGGTGCGGCCGTTAAGTACGACGACGTCGCCCGCCTCCAAATGCAGTGGTTCTTCAAGGCCGTCGGTCGCCAGTTTCATGCTGCCCTGCACCACGGCAAAGAACTTCATGTCGTCGTCTATCCTTGCCTCCGTTTCCCAGCGGCCGTGCACGGCAATGCTGCCGGAAATGACGCCCCGGACTTGGATGAAATCAAGGACTTCGGATAAACGGTCGGAAACCATGTTTGTACTCTAGAGCAAGAAATGCGGACTTTTCCTTATTCCCAGTCCCGAATAGAGGAGACAGAGTGGAGGTATCTTCCACAACCCGGAAGAAACCGCTTTTTCAAGGAGTGCCATGAATGACAGCATGATTTCCCTCGTCACGGGAGCCAACAAAGGTATTGGGCGGCAGATTGCCGGCCAGCTGGCGGCGCTCGGCCACACCGTGGTGGTAGCCGCACGGAACGCCGACGCCGGTGAGCGGGCTGCCGCGGCCGTGCGCGCGGAGGGTGGAGACGCCGTCGCCGTCGTCCTCGATGTGACCGATCCGGCCTCGGTGGCGGCCGCTGCGGACGAGGTCAAACGCCGCTTCGGGCGGCTGGATGCCCTGATCAACAACGCCGGGATTGTGGCGACGCCGGGAGTCAGCTTTGCTGCCCAGCAGCCGGGCTCGGCGGACGTGAATGAAATCCGCTCCGTCTTCGAGACCAACTTCTTCGGGGTCATCTCCGTGACCGCCGCCTTCCTGCCGCTGCTGCGCCTCTCCGCGGCCGCTCGGATCGTCAACGTCTCCAGCGTGGCCGGATCCCTCGCCGCAGTATCCGATCCGGCCAATGCCGACCCGATCGCCGCCGGGTACGCCCCGTCCAAAACGGCCCTGACCTCCCTGACGCTGCAGTATGCGAAAGGGCTGGCGCCGGAGGGCATCCTGGTCAATGCGGTTTGCCCGGGCTTTGTTGCCACGGAACTGAACGGTTTCCGGGGAACACGCACCCCGGAGCAGGGTGCCAGGGCCGCCGTCCGGATGGCCACCATCCCGGCCAACGGACCCACCGGCACCTTCAGCGATGAGGACGGTCCCCTGCCTTGGTAGGGCGAACCCGCGTCCGGACGGCTTAGCCCCGGCCTGCTCGCCAAAAAATGCGGCTATCCCCCCGGTCGCTGCTCGGCTATTGTCTGCGTAGACCGGGGGGACACATGAAAACTCGATTTACCGCAGCGATGGGCGTTGCCGCAGCCGGCGTCCTATTCACCGGCATGCTTGCGGGCTGCGGAACCACCGACGCGGAACGAAACGAGGAAGCGGCCCGCGCCGAGGCCAGCGCCCGTCCCACCCCGGAACCCACAATGACCCTGCGGCCCTGCCCGGGCGGCGAAAGTCTGCGGATCGACCCGGCCGGGGGCTACGTGAGCATCGCACCCGGTTGCTACGACCAGGCGGTGGCGGAAGCCATCGCCGAGTTCCCGGAGCCGCTGCCGGCCGGGATGGAATGGCGGATCGAACTCAGCAATTTCAGCGACCCCTCGTCCGGAACCCAGCAGGGAGGGATCAGCATCCAGGACGGAGTCCAGGACACCACGGTCGCCGGCTACTGGCTCTGCGCGTGGATGGATTCCTACCTCCAGGCCCTCGACAGCGGAGACGCGGCGGGCCAGGACCACAGCATGGAGTACCTGGCCAAGTACACCTCCCTGCCCTCAACGCAGGAGTTCATGGTCAACCCCGAAGTCTTTGATGCCTCCGTGATTGCCCCCGCACAGGCCGGAGATCCCGCTCAGCTGCGGGAGTATTTCAAGGGCGGCTGCTCGTCCTTCCGCAGGTCCGCGGAGTCCTCCCGCTAGCATGGCCCGATGACTACCCCTCCCCTGACCGGCCGCACCGCCGTCGTCACCGGCGTGAGCCGCCGCCGGGGCATTGGCTTCGCCGTTGCCGCACGGTTGGCCGATATGGGTGCCAGCCTGTACCTGCAGCACTTCGCGCCGCACGACGACGAACAGCCGTGGGGTGCCGAGGACATCGACGAAGTGATGGACCTGCTGCGGGCACGGCTGCAGCCCGGCGCCCGGCTTGCCCACGGTGAACACGATTTCGCTGCACCCGAGGCGCCCGATTCCCTGATCCGCGACGCCTCGGCAGCCCTTGGGCACCTGGACATCCTGATCTGCAACCATGCCCGCAGCGGGGGCGACGGTCGGTTGCAGGCACTGGACGCCGCCATGCTGGACACGCACTGGGCCGTCAATGCCCGCTCCGTGCTGCTCGCCACCGCCCGCTTCGCCGACCAGCACGACGGGCGGACGGGCGGGCGGGTCATCTGGTTCACCAGTGGACAGCTGCTGGGGCCGATGCCAGATGAAATTGCCTATTGCACCTCGAAGGCCGCCCTCGCCGGCATCACTCCATCAGTCTCGGCTGACCTCGCCGACCGCGGGATCCTGCTTAACACCGTCAATCCGGGGCCGGTCAACACTGGTTACCTGGATCCGGCGACGGCGGACCGTCCGCTGGAAGTCCTCGACGACGTCGGGTCCCGGTTCCCCGGCGGCCGCATCGGCGCCCCCGATGATCCGGCCCGGCTGATCGCCTGGCTGGTGTCCGACGAGGGCCGCTGGGTGGTCGGCCAGACGATCAGCACCGAGGGCGGTTTCCGGCGGGGCTGAACCGTTTAGGGCTCCGGTCATCTTCACCCTCGTCGTAGGCGAAAGCCTCATCCGCGTCGGCAAAGGTCCCGCCCAGGGTTACTTGCTACAACGCTCGGAGAGCCAAGCGTCATACATCTCCGGGTACGCCTTCGCGATCAGGGGCTTAACCCGAGCTTCAAAATCGGGGTCCGAAGGCCAAGTACCGGCCCGAGTGTTGCGATTGGTGAACTGCGGCTGGGGTTTCCCGGAGGAGTCGAACTTGATCAGGTCTTTGTCGCTGTCGTCCGGGTCGCAACTCGCAGAGAGGAACGGGGACAGGTCCTCGAAGATGACCACCTTTCCACGCGCCGGTCGGTCGTCGGCAAACGCACGGTCAAGCTGGTCCATCTTCTCTTGGGCTCTCGCCTTGGCGTCCGCATCCTCGATCTTGGACAGGTATCCCTGCGCCTGAAGCTGGTTGGTGCGGAAGTGGGACTCCCACTGAGCTGTCAACGCGGCCGTGAGGGCGGTGGCCTCCGGGGTATTCATCGCCGGGTCTTTCCAGAACTCATCGAACTCGTCGCCGTGGGGGTCGTCCACCTCGCCGGACACCATCGGGAGCAGCGAGTCGACCATGGAGTCCACCTTGTCTGCCCAATCACGGTCCTGATACCCGTCTCCACCCCTCGCGATGAAGACTCCTACCGCCACTACGGCCATAACCAGCAGGAAAGCGGTCACTGCAATGGCCGTCTTTCCAACCGGTCCGAGTGACGCCTTCTTGGGCGGACTGGGCATGGGGTACTGCGTATAGCTCATTGGTGCCTTTCGAATGGGTCCATACGGGGCAGTCTGCCAGCCGCACTGCCGTTAACGCGTGACGACGGCGCCGCCTAAGGCGCCGCCGTCGTCGTACGTTGGGAACCGGTTACGCCTGCTGGCGGGCAGGCAGCAGGGGTGCGAAGAACCCGGCGAGCTCCGCCGTGGCAGTCAGCGGCAGCACGTTGGCCACGTACTGGTCCGGGCGGACCACCACCACGGCGCCGTTGCGGGAAATGCCGCGCGCCTCGAAGATGTCGGCGGTCGGGTCCGCGCCGTAGACCTTGGCCAGGTCATCGAGCTGGAACGGTCCGACCTGCGGCTTGAACACCGCCGGAACGGCGCCGAGGTCGATGCCCGTGTGGTCCTGCTGGTAAATCACCTTGACGTCGAACCAGGCATCCCGGTCCGCGCCTTCCGGCGTGGCCGCGAGCGGGGAATCCGGCGCCGTGTCCAGCCATTCGGCCAGCTCCGTGACCGGTGAGGGGGTGCCCGCGGCCGCGGCGTCGGCGAAGACATAGATCCGCCACTTGCCGTCCGCCCGCGCCTGGTGGCCCAACTGCACCGGGTTGGTGTCGCAGACACGCAGCACGGGTGCGGACTTGAAGCGCTTGCCGAGGGGGAAGCCGGCGGCCAGGTCCTGGTGCTTCGGCTCCGCAATGAGCATGGAGGGGGTGTATTCGGTCATGAACCCGGCCGGGAACTCGGCGGTGCGGACGTAGAAGTCCTCCAGGTCCGAGGGGTTCTCGAACTCCTCGGGCTTCTTCGCCATGAGCGTGGACCACTCTTTGTCGAAGTCGATGAGGTTCTTCGCCACCACCTGGCGTTCCGCCGAGTAGGTGGAGAGCAGGGTTTCGGGGCTGCGGCCGTCCAGCACGTGGCCGAGTTTCCAGCCCAGGTTGAAGCCGTCCTGCATGGAGACGTTCATGCCCTGGCCGGCCTTGGCGCTGTGCGTGTGGCAGGCGTCGCCGGTGATGAAGACGCGCGGGGTGCGGGTGCCGAGGTCCTCGGGCCGGACGTCGTCGAACCGGTCGGTGAGCCGGTGGCCCACTTCGTACACGCTGTGCCAGGCGACGTTGCGGACGTCGAGCGTGTAGGGGGCCATGATGCCGTTGGCCTTGGCGATGATCTGGTCAACGGAGGTCTTCCGGACGGCGCCGTTGTCTCCTTCGGGCACAACGCCGAGATCCACGTACATGCGGAACAGGTGGCCGCCCTCGCGCGGGATGAGCAGGATGCTGCCGCCGTTGGAGGACTGGATGGCGCACTTGGTGCGGATATCGGGGAAGTCGGTGTTGGCCAGCACGTCCATCACGCCCCAGGCGTGGTTCGCCTTGTCTCCGGCCATGGTGCAGCCGATGGCGTCGCGGACCTTGCTGCGGGCGCCGTCGGAGCCCACCACGTACTTGGCTTTAACCGTGCGTTCGGTGCCTTCGTCCGGGCCGGCCGTGGACAGGAGGGTGACGGTGACCGGGTACTCGGCGTCGTCGTCGACCTCGAGGCCGCGGAACTCGAACCCGTAGTCGGGCCGCATGCGGGTGGGTGAGTTGGCCATGAACCGGGCGAAGTAGTCCAGCACGCGGGCCTGGTTGACGATCAGGTGCGGGAATTCGCTGATTCCGGCCGGATCATCCAGGGCGCGGCCGGAGCGGACGATGTTCTCCGGGTTTTCCGGGTCCGGGCGCCAGAAGCACATCTCCGTGATGCGGTAGGCCTCGGCGGTGATTTCCTCGGCGAAGCCGAAGGCCTGGAAAGTTTCCACGCTGCGGGCCTGGATGCCGTCCGCCTGGCCGATGGCGAGGCGGCTGTCCCGGCGCTCCACGATTCGGGTGGTTACGCCGGAGAACTGCGAGAGCTGTGCGGCGGTGAGCATCCCGGCGGGGCCGGAACCGACGATCAGCACGTCCACTTTGTCGGGCAGGTCTGCGGGGCGGTCGACGCCGGTGCCGGCGGCGGGCTGGATGCGGGGGTCACCGGATACGTAGCCGTGGTGGTGGAACTGCACGGGGGTCCTCACTTCGTTGTGCCGTTGGTGCCGCCGATCGTGTTCGTTATTTGAACAGAACGTTCGATAGTCGAACCGCCGGGGTGTAGTCACCGTACCGGAGACATGACGTGGGTCACAAGCGGAACGGTTCGGCGTGACTTCCGGCCTCGTTTTCGGTCGGCCTGCCGGAGCCGGGAGCCGTATTTGCCGCCGGGCGCGGTACTTTGTTCCCAGCCGTTCCCCATCCCGTCCACCGCAGCAGGGAAGAGTTCATGACCGTTACATGCGCAGTGCTCGACGATTACCAGCACGCCGCCACCCGGTTCGCCGATTGGGAACGGCTGGCTGATCAGGTGGAGCTGACCGTCTTCTCCGACCACCTGGCCGACGAGGACGAAGTAGCCGCGCGCCTGGCCGGGTTCGACGTCGTCGTCATCATGCGCGAGCGCACCCCCTTCCCGGCGAGCCTGCTCGCCCGGCTTCCCCGCCTGAAGCTGCTGGTCACCTCCGGGGCCCGCAACGCCTCGATCGATCTCGCCGCCGCCCGGGAGCGGGGCGTGACGGTCTGCGGCACGGCGAGCAGTTCGACGCCGCCCGCCGAGCTGACCTGGGCGCTGATCCTGGGGCTGTCTCGGCACCTGGTCCCGGAGGCAACTGCGCTCCGCGACCGCGGACCCTGGCAGCAGACCATCGGCACCGATCTGCATGGTGCCACGCTCGGCCTGCTGGGGTTGGGGAAAATCGGGGTGCAGGTGGCACGGGTAGGCGCTGCGTTCGGGATGGAGGTCCTCGCCTGGAGCCAGCACCTCACCACCGAGCGGGCCGAAGCCGCCGGCGCCCGACTCGCTCCCTCCAAGGAGGCGCTGCTGGCAGCGTCCGACGTCGTGTCCATCCATCTGGTGCTGAGCGACCGGACACGCGGGCTGATTGGGGCCGGGGAGCTGGCGCTGATGAGACCGAACGCCTTCCTGATCAATACCTCCCGGGCGGGGATAGTCGACCAGCCCGCCTTGCTCCATGCGTTGCGGCAGCAGACGATTGCCGGCGCCGGGCTGGACGTGTTTGCCGAAGAACCCCTGTCCGCAGATTCCCCGTTCCGGGACCTGCCCAACGTTCTGGCGACGCCGCACCTCGGGTACGTCACCGAGCGGAACTACCGCACGTTCTTTCCGCAGGTGGTGGAGGACATCTCGGCGTTCCTGGCCGGCACCCCGATCCGGGAACTCTAGGCGCCGGCCGGTCCCCGCAGCCCGGTGTCGTAACTGCTTGGGCAGCCGGATACTACTTTCCGGGATTGGCCTCGGACCAGCGGTGGTAGGAAGCCACGAGCAGCTTGGCCGAAAGCCCATGCGCGAAGACACTTAGGACGATGGTGACAACCACCGTAGTCAGGAGTGTGGTTGCCGCCGGGATTCCCCGCTCAAAGGCCAACAGGCCGAACACCACGGAGGTTAGCCCCCGGGGGCCGAACCACCCCATGAACGCCTGGGTTTGCCACCGCACACCGCTGCCGGCCAGGGCGACGGCGACCGGCAGCATCCGCACGACGGTGAGGCTCAGCACGGCGTAGGCCACAACCTGCCAGGTGATGTTCGGGACGGCGGCCAGGACCGCTACTGCGCCGAAGATCATCCAAGTGGCCGCAGCAAGAACACTCCCCACTTCGGCGGTGAAGGAAGTAGCGTCGATGTTCCTTGCGCGGCAGGCCAGGCGGAACGCCATTCCTCCCACAAACGCCGCGATGAACGCACTGCCGCCGAGCAAACCGGCCGCCGCATAGGCGCCGAGGGCAACGGCCAGCGTGAACGGCTGGCGCCACTGCGTTTCAATCCGTCCGGCCGCGGCCCGCAGCAGGTACCCGCCTGCTCCCCCGACACCCACCCCGGCCAGCAGCCCCCATCCGATTTGCTCCGTGATGGCACCGGCGACAGCCGACGGCACGCTGCCGTCCAGCGTCGCCGACGAGATGTTCAGCGACACCAGAAAGAACGGCACCGCGAGGCCATCGTTCAGACCGCTTTCCACAGTCAGTGCCTGGCGCACGCGTCCCGGCACTGCAGTGTCCTCGACGACCCTCTGCCCCAGCGCGGCGTCGGTCGAGCAGAGCATCGCGGACAGGAGGAAAGCACTGGCCAGGGGAAGTTCGGGGAAGAGGAGCAGCCCGGCCCCGACGCCAAGGACAATGGTCAGCGGCAGCCCGATCAGCAGCAACCGCCCCGGCCACCCGAGACTTCGGCGCAGGATTCCAAGATCGAGCCGGGCAGCGTCGGTAAACAGAAGGAATACAAGGGCCAGTTCGGTGACCCGCTCGACGGGGCGGCTTTCCACGGTTGGTGGTCCGCCCAATGCCGCCGCGAGGACAGCCCCGGCGAGCACGAACACCATGGCACTCGTCACCCCGCGGCGGCTCAGCGGCGCCGAAAAGGCACCGAAAACCATCAGTACCGCGGCTCCGAGCAGTAGCGAGAGCATCGTGTCCCTCCCCGTACTTGTGACACCGGTGGCGGTCCTTGCATGGGGTATGACCAGCACTCAACCTACGAGATAGTCCCGTGGCCGTCGAGAGCGGACGCCCAGCGGGCCGCCGGAATAGTCCGGGAAGACGGCGGTGAATACGGAGGGCAGGGCTGTCCCCGACGCCGGACCCATCCCCTCGGGGAAGCCAGCCCGATATTCTACGGGCGTCAGCTGCCGGACAGAGTCTGACCCCGCAGGACCTGATCCGGCCTGATCACCCAGCTCTGCGGCGACGCCCATTTATCGAAGTTCGGGGTATTCGCCTCACCCGAGCGGATCCTGCTGTTCGATAACTCGGTCACCGACTTCTGCGAACGGTACGCAGATCAAAATGAGCAGGACTATCAAACCTTCGCCGACGCGGTACGTTCCGGGCGCCTGCCCGCGGTCGAAGGGGTCTAGGAGCGGCTGCCGCTGGGGGAAAACCCTGCCGGCAGCAAACCTACCCCGCCACGTACGCCGCCAGATGCTGGCCGGTCAGCGTGGACGCGTCCGCCACCAGATCCGCCGGGGTCCCCTCGAACACGATGCTCCCGCCGTCCCGCCCGGCACCGGGACCCAGATCGATAATCCAGTCCGCATGCGCCATCACCGCCTGGTGGTGCTCGATCACGATCACGGACTTCCCGGCATCCACCAGCCGGTCCAGCAGGGCCAGCAGTTGCTCGACGTCGGCCAGGTGCAGCCCGGTGGTCGGCTCGTCCAGTACAAAGACGCCTTCCTTGCCGCCCATATGCGTGGCCAGCTTCAGCCGCTGCCGCTCGCCGCCGGAAAGCGTGGTCAGCGGCTGCCCCAGCTGCAGGTACCCGAGCCCGACGTCGGCCAGCTGGCTCAGGATCTTATGTGCGGCCGGGGTGCGGGCTTCGCCGTCGCCGAAGAACTCCTGCGCCTCGGCCACTGACAGGGCCAGCACCTCGGCAATATCCTTCCCGCCCAGCGTGTATTCCAGCACCGACGCCTGGAAGCGGCGGCCTTCGCAGTCCTCGCACACCGATTCCACCGTGGCCATCACGCCCAGCTCGGTGTAGATCACGCCGGCGCCGTTGCAGGACGGGCACGCCCCTTCGGAATTGGAGGAAAACAGGGCAGGCTTCACCCCGTTGACCTTCGCGAACGCCTTGCGGATCGGTTCCAGCAGACCGGTGTACGTGGCCGGGTTGCTGCGCCGGGAGCCGCGGATGGCACCCTGGTCCACCGTCACCACGCCGTCCCGCCCGGACACCGACCCGGTGATCAGCGAGCTCTTGCCGGAGCCGGCCACCCCGGTGAGGACCACCAGCACGCCCAGCGGAATGTCGACGTCGACGTCGCGCAGGTTGTTGGTGGCGGCACCGCGCACTTCCAGGGACGACGACGCCCGCCGCACCGAGTCCTTGAGCCGGGCCCGGTCCCCGAGGTGGCGGCCGGTCAGGGTGCCGCTCTTCCGCAGTCCCTCCAGCGGCCCCTCGAAGGTCACTGTGCCGCCCTCGGTGCCGGCGCCCGGCCCCAGGTCCACCACGTGGTCCGCAATCGCGATGGTTTCCGGTTTGTGTTCCACCACCAGCACCGTGTTGCCCTTGTCCCGCAGCTGCAGCAGCAGCTGGTTCATCCGGGCAATGTCGTGCGGGTGCAGGCCGATGGTCGGTTCGTCGAAGACATAGGTGACGTCGGTCAGCGAGGAGCCCAGGTGGCGGATCATCTTGGTCCGCTGCGACTCCCCGCCGGAGAGGGTGCCCGAGGGGCGGTCCAGGGAGAGGTAGCCCAGCCCGATTTCGGCGAAGGCATCCAGCAGGTGCTGCAGTCCGGCCAGCAGCGGCGCCACCGAGGGTTCCTTCAGGCCGCGCACCCACCCGGCGAGGTCGCTGATCTGCATGGCGCAGACATCGGCGATGTTGAGGCCGCCGATCTTCGAGGACCGCGCCTCCGGGCTGATCCGGGTGCCGTCGCATTCGGGACAGGTGCTGAAGGTAATGGCCCGTTCCACGAAGGCGCGGATGTGCGGCTGCATCGCTTCGGGATCCTTGGACAGCATGGACTTGGAGATCTTGGGGATCAGCCCTTCATAGGTGAGGTTGATGCCCTCCACCTTGATCTTGGTGGGCTCCTTGTACAGCAGGTCATGCAGCTCGCGCTTGTTGAACTTTGCAATCGGCTTGTCCATGTTGAAGAACCCGGAGCCGGCGTAGATCCGCCCGAACCAGCCCTCCATGCTGTAGCCCGGCACCGTGATGGCGCCTTCGGACAGTGATTTCGCGCCGTCGAACAGTGCCGTGAGGTCGAAGTCGGTGACCGCTCCCGTCCCCTCGCAGCGCGGGCACATGCCGCCGAGCCGGTTGAACACCGCCTTTTCCGCCCGGGTCTTACCGTCGCCCCGCTCCACCGTGATGGCGCCGGATGCCTTCACGGACGGGACATTGAAGGAATACGCGTTGGGCGGGCCGATGTTCGGCTGCCCCAGCCGGCTGAACAGGATGCGCAACATCGCGTTGGCGTCGGTGGCGGTACCCACCGTGGAGCGCGGGTTCGATCCCATCCGTTCCTGGTCAACAATGATCGCGGTGGTCAGCCCCTCAAGCAGGTCCACCTCCGGCCGGGCCAGGGAGGGCATAAACCCCTGCACAAAGGCACTGTAGGTCTCGTTGATCAGCCGCTGGGATTCTGCAGCCACGGTCCCGAATACCAGCGAGCTCTTGCCGGAACCGGACACTCCGGTAAACACGGTCAGCCGCCGCTTGGGAATCTCGATGCTGATGTCGCGCAGGTTGTTCACCCGTGCACCCTGCACCCGGATCACGTCATGGCTGTCCGCGGCGTGGGCCGCCGCCCCGGTGCCCGTGCTCGTCGTCGTGTCCGTGCTCATTGCCGCTCCATCCGCCCAGGCCGGTACCCGGGCCTCATTGTCCCGTGCCTTCACCGACGGTCCGATTCTGCCCGGTCGCTTCCGGCGCGGCAACGGCTGACGGGAACGACGACGGCGGGTCCCGGCAGGCGCGGCCTTTCCGCACGCGCGGAAGGCCTGGCCGATCCTGCACATCGGCGCCTGAGCTACACTCGGGCGCATGCCCGCATACGCTGCACCCCCTCCCCAGGCGCCGCTGACCTTGGCAATGATCGTGTGGGCCATCTGCGGGGTACCGGCCCTAATCGGGGCGGTCCTGGCGGCAGCTTCCCTCCAGTCCGCCCTCGCCGGGACGGGCTCCACCTGGGACCAGGCTCTGCGCTTCCTGCCCTTTCTTCTCACGTTTTTCGGGGCGGTAGCTGCCTATATCGTGTTGCGGCGTGCCACCTCTGCGGGCCAGGCCTGGCTATGTTCAACACTCACCGGGATGCTGCTCCTTGTGGGTGCGCTTCCCGTTACGCTGAGCCTCGGCGGGGCGTTGGTGAGCGAGTGGTGCGAGGGCGCCCCGGGCGGCCGGGGGTATAGCCCGTCCGGAGCAGCGGAGGAAGTTCCCTGGCTGTGCCGGTAAGCAGAAGGAAGGTTCACGATGGCAAAGCTTGATCTCCGGGTGCGGCTGGTGGGCAAGGTGCTGGGCAGGGTTTCGGTGGCGCACAAGAGCGAGGAACAGATCCTCGCTGACCAGCAGCGCACCATCAAGCACAACCCGGTTCTGGACTGGGTGCTGGGCGGGGTAGCGTCCGGCGTAAAGCTGAAGGACGACACCGCCGCGGGTGCGGAGGGCCGGATCCCCGTCCGGGTGTACCGGCCGAAGGACGCCGACGGAACGTTGCCCCTGGTGGTCCTGATCCACGGCGGCGGCTGGACCGTCGGCAACCTGGATATTTATGACTCGCTGGCCAGCACCATCGCCCGGGACGCACGCGCCGTCGTCGTTTCCCTCGAGTACCGGCTGGCGCCGACGCATCCCTGGCCCGCCGCCGCCGAGGACTGCTATGCGGCGCTGCTTGAGGTGGCCGCCCGTGCCGATGAATGGGAGGCCGACGCCGGCCGGCTCGCCGTGGTGGGCGACAGTGCCGGAGGCAACCTGGCGGCGGTGCTGACGCTGATGTGCCGGGACCGGTCCGGTCCCGCCATCGCGTTCCAGGGGCTGATCTACCCCGCCACCGATATGACCTTGGGCAGCCCGTCAATCGAGGAAAACGCCAACGCACCCATCCTCACCAAGAAGGACATCCTCCGCTACGGCAGCCTCTATGTCCCTGACCTGAAAGACCGCAGCAACCCGTACGCCTCACCCCTGCTCGCACTGGACCACACCGGGCTGCCGCCGGCACTGATCCAGGTAGCCGAACACGACCCCATCCGCGACGACGGGCTGCGCTACGCCGAAGTGCTGCGCAAGGCGGGCGTTCCCGTCCGCGTCACCACCTATGTAGGGATGCCGCACGGTTACCTGGCCTTCCCGCGGCTGTGCCGCAGCGCACCGCAGGCGCTGGCGGAACTGTGCGCGGAGCTGCGACGGCAACTCGCACCGGCAGCGGTGCGGTAACTCCCCGCACGCGCCGCTGCCGGATCCGGCTTGAGGATGACGGGGTACCCTCGCGGCATGGGGAACTCTGCCGCAAGATTGAAACCGCTGCTTCTACCCGCCGCCGTCGCCGCCCTCTGGCTGCTTTCCGGCTGGGCCTTCGAAGCGCTGCTGACCGCAGGGAACGGCCGGATACCGATCCATCTGGCTTCACTGGTCTCCCCGGACACTATGCCGGTCCGCATCAAATCTCTCCTAGACGGTTCCGGCCTGGTGCTGGTGGCCGGGTTAACAGCCCTGGCCGTGGCCGCGTTCACCTTGGTGCTCCTGCCCGATAGCAGGAAGACCGGTACCCGGGGCGCGCTCTTCCTGGCCAACTGGATGAGCGTGACGCTGGCGGCCGTGGCCGGTTCAGCGGTGCTGGCCGTGGCTTCGGTCCTAGCCCAATGGCCCCTGGGCCGGGCACAGTGGATTTTTGACCTGCTTGGGCCCTCGCTGCTCACCGGAGCGTATTGGGGGGTTGCCTGGGGCTGGGTGCCGGCCCTCGTGGCCACCTTCCTTTCCGCCCCCGCTTCCGACGGGGCGGGTTCCCATCTGCCGGAGAAACGTCACGCAGCCCGGGTTCCGGAGGAACCCGCCCTCACCGCCCGGGTTCGGCAGCGTGGCTGGGCCTTGGGGGCATTCGCCCTTTTCTCCGCAGCCGTGATGGTTGCGCTTCCGCTCACCGCCCGCGACCCCTCGCAGCCGGCCCCGGAACCTGCCGCGACGCCCACTCCGGAGCCAACGGTTTACGGTGCCGCCCCGGTGGGTGCCGCCCTCTCCGAGCCAGATCCGCTGTGGTGCACCGGTGAAGAAGTCGAGTCCTCGATCGGCGGGTGGGATGCGGCCACGGGCCACCGGGCAGCGCAGATCACCGTGCGAAACACGGGAACACGGTCCTGCACGGTGCAGGGCTACCCGGATCTGGACTTCGAGAGCAGCGATGGCTGGGTCATGGGCATCACCGCGGTGCACGGCGGCTCCCATATGACCGAGGATCCTCCGGTGGAGCCGGTGACGCTGGCCCCGGGCGAGGAAGCAGCGGCCTCGATCGGCTGGCGCGGTACGGCCGGCGCGGGCATGGTCCGGGTAGGCACTTTGCTGGTGGCGCCCTACTCCGGGACCCAGCGGCAGGAACTGGAGGCGGACATCGATCTGGCGGAACCCGGCTATCTGACGGTCACAGCTTGGGCGCCCGCAGGCTAGGCCTTCCCTGCGGCCATGACCCCCGCCTTCGACCGTGAAGACATGATCGACCCGACGGACAGCCAGGACATCACCGCCGCCGCGGATAGCGCGGATCCGATGGACAGCACCGACCCAAACGATCCGATCGAACCGATCGAACACGCCGATCCCACACTGCCGATCGACAGCACCGAGTTCTTCGACCCGATGGACAGCACCGACCCGGATGACCACAACGACAACACCGAACGTTCCACGTCTGCTCCTCTTCTCTTCAGCGCACCTTCTTTTCAGGGCACCGCTGATGGTGCACCAATGCCCGCACCCTAGCCGCCGCGGCCCCCTAATACGCGAGTACCGCAAGCCGGAAAAAGAAGTGTCAACAAATCCTTGACGTTTCTATGGCGTCAAGCTTTGATTGACACCATGAAAACTTTCCGCATCTTCACCGCCGTTTACGCCGCAGTGATGTTCCTGGTTGGTGTTGCTCTGTTTGCCATCTGGTTGCTGCTTGACCTGCATGGTTTCCCCAAGGGCCTCTGCCAGGGCGGTGGCTTCGCTCTGATCGCGCTCAGCGTGTACCTTGCCGTCACGCAGGTCCGGCGGGGAAACACGGACAGCAGCGGCACCGAATACTGGCTGCCCAGCCGAGATGCCGGGGAACAGCCGTGACCCGCGGCCCGGTCACCGATCTGCAGGAACAGATCGGCGCACTGATCCTCGGCGACTACGACGACGCCGGGACCCTCACCGAGGAGGACCACCTCGCCCTGGTGGCTAGGGCGGGAGCCGCCGAGCAGGCCAGCCAGCAGCTGCAGCACCGTGCCGTCGCGGCGGCCCGGAGCGCGGGAGTCAGCTGGGCCGCATTGGGCCGTGAGCTGGGGATGACCCGGCAGGCGGTGCAACAGCGTTTCGGTGCCCGCCCGGAGGAACAGGCCCCCGGTTCCCGCGAGCGCTGGCTCGGCCCGGTCACGGCCTTCGATGAAATGCCCGAGCTGGAACTGGCCGGGCGGCTCGGCTGGCGCACCATCGGCGTCGACATGCTCCGGCACCGGATGCTGCAGACGGACACCCAGTGGGAACACCGCCGCGTCCTCTGGACCCGGCCGTCCTCCCACTACGAAACGGACGGCTGGCAGGTGGGGAGCCGGTCCTTCCCATGGCTCTACCTCGTGCGGGACCTGCATCGGGCGCCCGAAACGAAGTAAGACACCCGGGCGCCCGAACCTACTCCAAAGTGACCCCGCTCAACCGGGCCACAGCCTCGGGGTCCCGGTGGTCGAAGAACATGGACTTCCCGGTGTCCAGGTCGGCAATCGCGGCCATTTCCTGGGGGCTGAGCTCGAAGTCGAACACGTCGAAGTTTTCCGCCATCCGGTCCGGCCGGACCGATTTCGGGATCACCACTATCCCGCGTTGGATCAGCCAGCGGAGCACTACCTGGGGAATGGACTTCCCATGCGCCTCGCCGACGGCCGAGAGAGTGGGATCGGAGAAGAGGTTGTTCTTCCCCTCGGCGAACGGTGCCCAGGACTCGTGCCGGATGCCGCGGTCGCTCATCAGCTGGTTTTCGACCGCCCGCTGGTAGAACGGGTTGGTTTCAATCTGGTTCACGGCCGGAACCACGTCGTGGTGAATGACCAGGTCCACCAGCCGGTCAGGGGCGAAGTTCGAGACCCCGATGGCCCGCGCCGCGCCGTCGCTGTAGAGCTGTTCCATCACCCGCCACTCGCCGTAGACGTCTCCGAAGGGCTGGTGGATCAGGTACAGGTCCACGTACTCCGTACCCAGGTTCTGCAGCGAGGCCTCGAAGGCCCGCGTGGTGGTGGCCTCACCGTTGTCCTGGATCCAGAGCTTAGTGGTGATGAACAGTTCGTTGCGTGCCAGGCCGCTCTTCTGCACTGCACGCCCCACGGCGGCCTCGTTTTGGTAGGCCGCGGCGGTGTCCAGCGAGCGGTATCCCGCGGCCAGCGCGTTGGTCACGGCCTCTTCGGTCTCGTCCGGCGGGACCTGGTACACGCCGAAGCCCAGGATCGGCATTTCGACGCCGTTGTTCAGGGTCACGTTTTCCATCGGCATTCCTCTCGTTGGTCATCCGAAATCAGGGCCGGGTACCGTATTCCTCGTCGGTGACGAGATCGCCCCAGTCGGACTCCGCGCCGTCGTCGAGCGGGGCCTCCCACATGGCCAGGTGGGTCATGAGGTTGTCCGGGGCGGCGCCGTGCCAGTGCCACTCCCCCGGCGGGGTGTAGACGGTGTCTCCGGGGCGCATCGTCAGGATGTCCCCGCCCCGGGACTGAATCAGGCCGTAGCCTTCGGTGACGTGCAGGGTCTGCCCAACGGCGTGGACGTGCCAGGCGGTGCGGGCGCCGGGAGCAAAGTGCACGGCGTTGACACGCATCCGGGACGGTGCCGGCTGCGGTGCCGCAATGACTTCGAACCAAACGTCGCCGGTGAACATGTGTGCCGGTCCCTTGGTGCTGGGTCTGCGCGGTTCCAGTTGCATGGGGGCTCCCTGGGCGAACGGGTTCGGCGGGGTGTACGGGTGGCCGCGGATGCTGCGGTCATTCGGCCGCCATGGGCCTTTCGAGATTACAAGCTGTGACCGGCAGGCGGGAGGCTCTCCGCACCGTTTCCACGCCGGACGGCCAAATTTGGTACCGGCAGTTCCGCGCCGGCACCGGCCCTTCTGATCAGAGGCCTTAGACTGCTGCCGCCGACGCCCGGCGCTCCTCGTCGCTGCGCAGGATGCAGAATTCGTTGCCCTCCGGATCGGCGAGCACCACCCACCCGGTGCCGTCCGCGTTGCGCCGGTCGTCCACTTCGCGGGCGCCCAGCCCCAGGAGTCGCTCGAGTTCCTGGTCGCGGGTACCTTCGGCGGGCTTCAAGTCCAGATGGACGCGGTTCTTGATCTGCTTGGCGTCCGGAACCTCGATGAACAGCAGCCGCTGGGTGCCGTCCTGCGAGAAGATCATGCATTCCTCCTCGCCGGGCCGGTTCGGGTCCTCCGGGTCTTCCCGGAAGCCGAGGATCCGCCGCCAGAACACGGACTGCCCGTAGGCGTCGAGGCTGTCGAAGGAGGTGTGGGAGATCAGGGATGCCATGAGGAGGAGCCTAAAGGGTTTCCTGCGGATATGACACTGCCCACAACGGGGCCACTCCGTCGGGTATTGCCCGATTCCGCCGCCGTACGATCGAAAAAGGGCCCCGCCCCACCCCAGCGCCGAACGTGCCGTGGAAACCGGCAATCCAACCAGGAGGATCCAACCGTGAGCGAACGACTCAAAGACAAAGTAGCCCTGATTACCGGCGCAGCCAGCGGTATGGGCGCTTCCCATGCGCGCGCTTTCGTGCGTGAAGGCGCCAAGGTGATGATCGCCGACATCAACGACGACGCCGGTGCCGCCCTGGCCGCGGAACTGGGCGACGCCGCCCGCTACGTGCATCTGAATGTCACCAGCGCCGAGGACTGGGCGGCCGCCGTGGCAGCCACGCTGGACACCTTCGGCGGGCTCAACATCCTGGTGAACAACGCCGGCATCCTCGACGGCGGCCCGCTCGGCCAATACCCGGCGGAGCGCTGGCAGCGGGCACTGGACATCAACCTGACCGGACCCTTCCTCGGCATGTCCGCAGCAGTCGAGGCGCTCAAGGCGTCCGCGCCGTCGTCGGTCATCAACATTTCCTCCACCGCCGGGCTGGAGGGCATTGCCGGAATGCACGGCTACACGGCGTCGAAGTTCGGCCTGCGCGGACTGACGAAGTCCACCGCACTGGAACTCGCCGCGTCCCACGTGCGGGTCAACTCGGTGCACCCCGGGTCCATCCAGACCCCGATGACCGCCGTGATGGGCAGGCAGAAGCCGATCGACTTCACCGAAACCACCCTCACCCGGCCGGCGGCTCCGGAAGAGGTCACCAGTGTGGTCGTCTTCCTGGCCAGCGACGAGTCCAGCTTCTCCACGGGCGCGGAGTTCGTGGTGGACGGCGGGATCACCGCCGGGAAGATCTACAACGTCTAAAGCGGCGGAGATCCGCGGACCGGCGCACCCGGCGCCGGTCCGCGGTGCTTGTCCTCGGGCAGGTTTCCTTACGCCGGCTGGACGGGCTGCTGCAGCTCCGTGACCCAGTCCGACTGGTCATCGGAGGCCGCACGGATATACACCTCGCGGCACGGACCCGAGAGAACAAAGCCGCGGGCAATGGTCTCTGTATGCACGGCCTGCCAGCTTTCCCCTATGCGGTCCATGGCGCCGAGGTGGACACCGCAGATGGCCGTCGGGACGGACGGCAGATCCACCAGCTCCACGCCGTCGGGACCTGCAGTGGAGACGGCATACCCGGCCATGATGTGCATGCCGTTTTCGCTCGTCTCGTACTGGGCGATCGGCCTATCCAGGGATGCGCCGGTGGGTGCCAGGGCCTTCGCCACGGCGTCGAACAACGGCCCGACGACGGCGGCCACCTCGTGCTGTTCGGAGACGACGGCGGTGCGGGCGGCCAAACGGACCGCGGGCAGGGACTTCTGCACAATTTCGATCTGGGACATGGCATTTTCCTTTTCAATGAGATGGAGCCGTCGTTCCACGTCGAGGAGCCTCGCGGCCGCTGTCCGCTGTTCGCTCTCCACCTCGGCCCGCCGGATGCGGAGCATCCGGGCGATCCGGTCGGCGTCGACGCCGGCATCGAGGATGGAGGCAACTTCCTCCAGGCCGAAGCCGAGCTGGCGGAGGGCGACGATCCGGTGCAGCCGTTCCAGCTGCGAGGGATCGTAGGAGCGGTAGCCGCTGAACTCGTTCACGTGGGCCGGGACGAGCAGCCCGGCGGTGTCCCAGTGCCGCAGCATGCGGTGGGTCACCTGGCCGATCTGCGCGAAGGCTCCGATGGATAGCATGTCTCAGTTCTCCTGCCTGCCACTGTGTCAGGGTCAAGCACTTAGATGGCGCGGCCCCCAAACCCGGTAACCGCGGCGAACACCAGGAAGTAAATCAGCGTCTGGAAGATAGCCACGGTGATGGCGCACATAACCACGTTGACCCAGCCGAGCACCTTGCCCGCAGTTGCAGGGACATTCAGCGCCTCGGCTTTCTGGGCGTAGTAAATGGCCATGGGACCGAGGACGAATCCAGCGACAAACAGGCCGAGCACACCGAAGAGCAGCGACTGGTTCTTAAAGCCCTCCCCCGCTGCACGCCCGCCGGGCAGCTGGGCAGACGCCGGGTAGGACGGGAATTGAGCCGACGCCGGGGGACGATCCCCCGATTCCGCTGTTGTTGGGTAGGGGTAGTGGTCGTTCTGCGGATCAGGGTGGGGCGTGGACACGGGGCCTCGTTTCTACGGTGCTGTGTTTCTGCTGCGCTTCGGGACTGCGTTTATCCTAGGGCTCGTCGGTCCCATCCGGAGCGTAACGCGTAAGTTCAGGCCGCGTTGCCGCCGGCCGCGCGCCGTCGTCCGTGGACCATTTCCCAACCGTCTCGCGGAGAAGCACGTTGGGTAAGCTGTTGCAATGACAGCCCTTACTCGCGGAACCTCAGTTGCGGCGCAGCTGCAGCAACTCATTCTGGACAACCCGGGCATGGAGCTTTTTCTTGAAGCCTTCGCCGGACAAGCTGCGGAACTCTTCAGCGACCCGGACCAGCTCTTCTGCAGCATCACCCTGAAGCGGGACAAACGCGCCCAGACCGTGGCCAGCAGCAGCACCGAGGCCAACAAGCTCGATGAACTCCAGTACGGGTACGGCGACGGTCCGTGCCTGTACGCGGCGGAGAGCGGAGAGCTGACGCTGGTGCCGGATACCCGCACCGGTTCCCGCTGGATTGAGTACTTCGAGGCTATCCATGGCCTGGGCTGCTATTCCATGCTCGCCGTCCCCCTGCTCATTGGTGACGACGGCGGCGCGGCCCTCAACCTGTACGGCAAGAGCACCGGTATTTTCACCGATGATTTCGTGCATGCCGTTGAGGACTATGCGGCGGAAGCTGCCGTGACGCTGCAGGTTGCCGTTCAAATCGCCAACCACAAAGACGACAGCGACGATCTGCGCAAAGCCATGGAATCCCGCACCGCCATCGACATTGCCGTCGGTATCGTTGCCGGACAGAACCGCTGCAGCCAGGAGGAAGCCTTTGGCATCCTCCGGCGGGCGTCCAGCCACCAGAACATCAAGCTGCGCGAGCTGGCTGAACGGCTGGTCGAGTCGGTGACCGCTGCCAAGGTAGCAACCCACTTCGCATAGGAAGACCTCCAGGCCGCGGCCGACTAAGTAGCGGTATTCCGAATACTCTCCCGCAGCTCCCCGAACGGTTCCCAGAAGAAATCGAAATGCTCCTGCGGGCTACCCATGAACCGTTGGGTGAACACGACGCCGATGTCCCCGTCGGGATAAACGGCGGCGCTGGTGCCGGATCCGCCGGCCCACCCCCACATGCCCGGCTCCGACCAAGGCGCCCCGCGCCCGGTCTGTACGGCGGTCATGAACCCCCAGGACTCGTCCGGACCTGCCACTTCAGCCACGCCGACCTGCTGCGGGGAGGTCAGCTGGTCCGCGGTCATCTGGTGCCGCAGCTCGGCCGGCAGCACCGTGTCATCCGCGAGCCCGGTGAGAAAGCGCATGAAGTCCGGCACGGTGGAGACCATGCCGCCGCCCAGGGACGCGAACTTCGGCGGTCCCGCCATGGCATCCCGGTAGGACACCGCCTCGAACAACGCGCCGTCGTCGTTAACCGCGTACACCACCGGGAAATGTTCGGTGCCCGTCGGGAAGCCGGTGCCGGTCAGCCCGAACGGTTCGCTGATCCGCTCCTGCACCAGCTGGTCCAGGGGTGTGACAGTGGCTGCCGCGAGCAGGACCGAGAGCACGTCCGCGCTGGCGTGGTACATCCAGCGCTCCCCCGGCTGGTAGGCCAGCGGCAGGCTGCCGAGCCGGGCCAGATACTCCTCGGGGGTCATGTCCGGCGGGTTGGGTCCCCAGAGGAAGTCCTGGGTGGCCGCCACGTACGGGGTCGGATCGAAGTCGACGCCGGCGGTGAAGGTCAGCAGGTGGCGCACCGTGACGGGGCCGCGGGCCGGGACCGTCAGCGTCAAAGGGGCATCCGGTGTGGGAAGCACCCGCAGGTTTGCGAGCCCCGGCAGCCACCGGCCGGCCTCGTCATTCAATCCCAGCGCGCCGTCGGCCACCAGGCTCATGGCCAGGGCGCCGCCGATCAGCTTGCTCAGCGAGGAGATGCGGAACGGAGTGTCCTCGGCCATCGGCTCGGACTGGTCGAGTCCCAGTGACCCGGTGGCGAAGATTTCGGTCTGCCCGTTGATCCGGACCCCTGCCACCAGTCCCGGGCACCAGCCCGATTGGACGGTCTCGGTCAGCCTGTCCCAGAGGGGTGCGGCGATGCCTGGCATTCCTCAACTGTCCGCTTCCGCGGGGCGGGGCGTCAACGGACGAGGGCCGCGTGTGTGCCGGAGCGGATGATTGCGGGTGCACCGTCCCGGCGCCAGCTACCCCTCGTGTCCCCTGACCGCTCCATAAACCAGCAGGTCCCGCCGCTGCCCGGAAATCTCCATGTAGCTGCGCAATAGTCCTTCGCGCGCAAAACCCGCGAGTTCGGCAGTGCGGATGGAGGCGGTATTCCAGGGCTCGATGTACAGCTCCACGCGGTGCAGTTCCGGAATGGTCCAAGCGAACTCCAACGCGGCGAGAAGTGCCGAGGCGGCAAACCGGTGGCCGCGGGCCGACGGAGTTATCCCGTAGCCGGCCTGGGCGCGGCCCGTCGCCAGCTCCCGGAGCCACAGCCCCAGCTGACCCACGCAGCGGTCGGTGCCGGCGTCGGCCACCGCAAAGGAAAAGCCGGCACCTTCCGCGTACCGGTTCCGCTGCCGCTCCACCCACTCCATCGCCTGCTCCACACTGGCGTTCCCGGCAAGAGTGCCAATGGCGGGGAAATACTCGTCCCGGGACATCTCCATGACCGTGGCCGCGTCCTCATCCCGGAAGGGCCGCAGGCGCACGTTGCCGTGCTGCGGATCGACGGACGGCCAGGCTGGCATGCCGGTGCTGGTTTCCATGCCGCCAGCCTGCCACAGCCGCACCTGCCGAGGCCGGAGGCGCGGCCTGCCCCGGACGTCGCTTACTTACGCCCGAACAGTTTCCCCAGCCATCCGCCGGACGACTGGGCGCCGGCCGCAGCTTTTCCGGCGTCCGCGCCGCAGCTGCAGCGGTCCGCCTTCGGCACCCCGCGCATCACCTGGTCAACGTGGTTTCCGCATCCGGCCCACGTGGTCTTGCCGCATTTGCCGCACTTTACTGCTCTGCACATTTTGCTTGTTCCTTGGCTCGATTTCCTACCGGACTTGGTGCCCCTCCACCATCGTGGCAGATACCCCCTAGGGTATGCAAAAGCATACTCCTCCGGTTTGCCTGCATACCCCCGGAGGTATTACCGTCGAAGCAGACGGATACCCCAGGGGGTGTCCAAAACCCCCAAAAGGAGATTCCATGCTGCTTGAACGCATCTATGACGAGGACCTGGCCCAGGCAAGCTACTTCATCGGCTGCCAGCGCCAGGGCGAGGCCGTGGTGGTGGACGCCCGCCGCGACATCAACACCTACCTGGAGCTCGCCGCCGCCAACGGCATGCGCATTGTCGCAGTCACCGAAACCCACATCCATGCCGATTACCTCTCCGGCACCCGCGAGCTCGCGGCCGCCACCGGCGCCGAAATGTACGTTTCCGGCGAGGGCGGCACCGACTGGCAGTACCGGTTCGAGGCAGCCCGACTGCACGACGGCGACACCGTTTCCCTCGGAAACATCACCCTCCAGGCCCTGCATACCCCGGGCCACACGCCGGAACACCTCTCCTTCCTGGTCACCGACGGCGCCTTCAGCAGCGAACCCGGCTACCTGCTCTCCGGCGACTTCGTCTTCTCGGGAGACCTGGGCCGCCCCGACCTGCTGGATGAAGCCGCCGGCGGCGTGGACACCCGCTTCGAAGGCGCGCGGCAGATTTTCCGCAGCCTGCAGGAGAAGTTCCTGACCCTGCCCGACCACATCCAGGTCTACCCCGGCCACGGCTCGGGCAGCGCCTGCGGCAAGGCGCTCGGCGCGCTCCCCTCCACCACCGTGGGCTACGAACGCCTCTACGCATGGTGGGGCAAGTACCTTGCCGCCAATGACGAGCAGGGCTTCGTGGATGAACTGCTCGACGGGCAGCCCGATGCGCACGCCTACTTCGGCCGGATGAAGCGCGAAAACCGGCAGGGTCCGGCCGTGATGGGCGAACGCTCACCGCTGCAGGAACTGTCCACGGACGACGTCGCCCGCGGGTTGGCGCAGGACACCCTCACCTTCGTGGACACCCGTCCGAACGGCCAGGTCCACAAGGGAACCGTCTCCGGATCGGTCAACATCCCCGCAGGCACCAAGACCGCCAGCTTCGGCGCCTGGGCCGTCGACCCCGAAACCGACCAGCGCCCGCTGGTGCTGCTCGCCGCCGATCAGGGCTCTGCGCAGGAGATGTGGGACCACCTGGTCCGGGTCGGCATTGACCAGGTGGCCGGATTCACCACCACCCTGGACGGCCTGCCGCAGACCCTGCCGCGCCTGATCCAGCCGGAGGAGCTGGACGGCTTCGACGCTGCCCTGGTCCTTGATGTCCGCAACCGCACCGAGCACGGCGCCGGCCATATCCCCGGCTCCAAGCAGCTCAGTGCCGGCCGGGTGCTCTGGAACCTGGACCAGCTGCCGGACGAGGGGACCATCGTGACGTACTGCCAGAGCGGCGTGCGCAATTCCGTGGCCGCCAGCGCCCTGCGCCGGGCCGGGTACGACATCGTCGAACTGGACGGCAGCTACGCCGGATGGACCGGCATGCAGGCCCGCAACAACAGCTGATTTCCGCCTAGGCCAGGGAGAGGAAAAGCTTTTCGAGGTCCTTCTTGTCCATGGAGCCGTCCTCGTTGAGCAGGCACTGCTCCAGACCGGCCGCGATGACTGCGAATCCTGCCTTGTCCAGGGCCTTCGACACAGCGGCCAGCTGCGTGACGATGTCCTTGCAGTCCCGCCCCTCCTCGAGCATGCGGGTGACGGCGGCCAGCTGCCCCTGAGCCCGCTTCAACCGGTTGATGACGGGTGCGAGTTCGTTGCTGTCCAGCTGCATGGATTTCTCCTCCGGTGGTGGTTTTCCTACCGGAAGTATACCCCCAGGGGTTTCGCCCCAGCATGCCCCGCAGAACTACCTACCTACAGAAATGAGGGCCCCATGGCCTCCTCCGCTTCCCCCGTAACCGAGCTCGACGCCGCCACCCTGCAGAACTGGATGGGCCGGCACGAGGACCTCGTGATCCTCGACGTCCGTTCCGCTGCCGAGTTTGAAAGCATGCACATCCGGGGCTCCTACAACGTGCCGCTGCCGCTGCTGTCCGAGCACACCGATGAACTGGCCACACGCCTGGGCGACCGCGTGGTGCTGGTCTGCCAGTCCGGTGTCCGCGCCGAACAGGCCCGCGGGCGGCTCAGCGGCACCGGCATTAACACCGCCCAGGTCCTCACCGGAGGAGTTCCCGCGTTCGCCGCGGCCGGCGGCGACGTCGTCCGAGGGGCCCAGCGCTGGTCCCTGGAGCGCCAGGTCCGTATGGCCGCAGGCTCCCTGGTGATCGCCGGCCTCGCCGGCGGCCGGTTCGTCTCCCCCAAGGTGCGGCTGCTGGCCGGGGGAATCGGTGCCGGACTGACGTTCTCCGCTGCGACCAATACCTGCGCCATGGGCCAGGCGCTGTCGAAGATGCCGTGGAACAAGGCGGCATCCGAGCCCACGGCGGAGTCGGCCATTAGCGCATTGCCCGCAAAGCGCTGACCCGGCCCGCATCCACCACCACTGCCCCACTTTCAAGGACACCACCCATGACCGTCCCCCTCGCCGCGACCCTCCTGCTTTCCGTGCTGATCGGGCTCTCGCTCGGCCTGCTCGGCGGCGGCGGGTCCATCCTCACCGTCCCGATCCTGACCTACGTGGCCGGCATGAGCCCCCGCGAAGCCATTGCCTCCTCCCTGTTCGTTGTTGGCGTCACCTCGGCCTTCAGTGCCGTCGGACACGCCCGCAAGGGCCGGGTGAAGTGGCGCACCGGGCTGCTCTTCGGCGCGGCCGGGATGACAGGGGCGTTTGCAGGCGGCCTGCTCGGCGGGCGGATACCGGGAGCGGTGCTGATGGTCGCCTTCGCCCTGATGATGATCGCCACCTCGGCGGCGATGATCCGCGGGCGCAAGGGCGGGGCCGTGGAATCCCATAGCAAGGAACTCCCGGTGGGGAAGGTCATTGTGGAAGGCCTGGTGGTGGGTTTGGTGACCGGCCTGGTGGGCGCCGGCGGCGGCTTCCTGGTGGTCCCGGCGCTGGCCCTGCTGGGCGGGCTTTCCATGCCCGTGGCGGTGGGAACTTCGTTGGTGGTCATTTCCCTGAAGTCCTTCGCCGGCCTCGCCGGCTACCTCACCACCGTGTCCCTGGACTGGGCGCTGGTGGGCGGTGTCACTGCGGCGGCCATCGTCGGATCGCTGATCGGCGCCCGGCTGGTCGGACGCATTCCCGAGGCCTCACTGCGCCGCGGCTTCGGGTTCTTCGTGCTGGCCATGGGCATTTTCGTCCTGGCCATGGAATTGCTGCCTTAGACCGAGCGGGTCTCCCCCGCCCGGTCCCCGAAGGCGGCTTCCAGGTCCCCGGCCAGGGCCTCCTCCACCCGGCGGGCCATGTCGCGGACCTCCTGCCCGTCAGCCACCGCCAGGTTCCGTGAGGTGTTCTCGAGCACCAGCGAGGACTGCCGGCGGATCTCCTCGCGCTGGTTCTCATTGACGGCAGTGGCCGCGCAGTCACGCAGCAGGCGCTGCACGGCGGTGAGCACAATCGGTTCGGAATCCGCGAAGCGGCGGACCGGTCCGCAGACCAGGTCCAAGAAGTACCGGTAGTCACGGCCCACAGTGACCAGGCGCAGCACCCCGTCGCGATCTTCCTGCCCCTCGGGGCCGAGCCGCCGGCGCGAGATGTCCACCAACAGATCCGCACAGTAGCCCAGTGCATGGGCGGCGGTGATCGGATCATTGATGCTCGGGGAAATGGCCTTGACCGCAATGTCGGTCAGCTGGCGCAGCCCCAGCGCGGCGTCCTGCTCCGGTGTCCGTTCATAGCCGATCTCCAGCGCACCCGCCAGAGACTCGCGCACGGCACCCAGCGGGACCGGGCCGCCGTCGTCGCTCCAGACCCGGGCCACCGGCGTGCCGATGGTGACGTGGTCGCCTGGCTGCACCTCCATCCGCATAGTCAGCCCGTGTTCGTGCAGCATCTGGACCAGGGGCTTCGCGTGCACTGCCTGCACGATGCCGCTGCGGCCGACCGGCACGGGAGTGCCGCCGTCGGGCCGGGGAAAGTCCTGCACCTCGCCGGTATCGGATGCGGGATAGGTTTCGCGCAGCACCGCCAGGCAGCCCTGATGCGCGTTGAGCATCATGGTGTCCACCCGCAGCGACCGGGTGATGTGCCCGATGAACAGGAGCAGCACCACGCCGCTGGCAATCCCCAGCACGTAGACCAGGCCCACCACCAGCACCGGGACGGAGCGGTCCACCTCCATCCCGTAGAGGCCGGTGACGGACGCCATAAACGTTCCCATCAGCACGCCCAGGATGGTCTGGGTCCGGGCATCCCGGGCAAAGTCGCGCAGCAGCCGGGGCGAAAACTGCTGCGAGGCCAGCTGCAGTGCCACCACGGTCAGGGAGAACGTCACGGTCGCGGCCGTCATCACGCTGGTGGCCACGGTCTGCAGCAGGCTGCTCGCGGCATCGACGCCGGCCGGCCAGATCCAGCGTGCCCACGCGACGTCGTCGCCCGGGCGGACCTGCAGCAGCAGCAGGGTCAGCAGCACCGCTGCAAGCGAGGCGCAGGTGGGCCAAAACCAGAGGGAGGCACGCAGCGCCTCCCGGGACACCCGGAAGCGCGGCTCCAGGCCCGGGTGGTGCGGCGGGAAGGTGGACGAACCATGCACGGTATTGCTCATCGGTGCCCCTTGGAAAGCGGAATCTCGGCCACCCTTCATTGTGCCCGGCTTCACCGCTGCGCGCTCCGATCCCACAGCCGGAAGACGACCTCGTCACCTTCCCCCATGAGATCAGTCACCGAGGGGCGCATCTGGTCAGGGCAGCAAAAACCCCGGACGTACCGTTGATTTAAATCAACCTTTAACCGTCGTTCGGCTTTTTGGAGTACCCCATGTCCGTTTCCCCTGCCCCGCAGGGCGCCGCACCCACAACCCGAGCCGAGGTGCGGGCTGAAGCAAAACGCAAGCACCGTGCCGTTCTCCAGGCCCTGACCGGCCTGCTGCTGGGCATGTTCGTCTCGATGCTGGCGAATACGGTGGTGAGCACCTCGCTGCCGGTGATCATCTCGGACCTCGACGGCGACCAGGCCGCCTTCACCTGGGTGGTCACCGCCACCCTGCTGGCCACCGCGGTTTCGACCCCGATCTGGGGCAAGCTCGCAGACCTGCTCAACCGCAAGGTCCTGGTCCAGCTGGCCCTGATCATCTTCATTGTCGCCAGCGCCGCGGCAGGTTTCGCGCATAACACCGACTGGCTGATCGCCATGCGCGTGGTGCAGGGCATCGGCGCCGGCGGCCTCGGCGCGCTGACCCAGATTGTCATGGCGGACATTGTTTCGCCGCGCGAACGCGGCCGGTACATGGGCCTGTTCGGCGCCGTGATGGCCCTGTCCACGGTGGGCGGGCCGCTGATCGGCGGCGTCATCACGGACACCGTCAACTGGCGTTGGAACTTCTACGTCGCCGTGCCGCTTGCCGCCGTCGCCCTGGTGATGATCCAGAAGACCCTGCACCTGCCGCCGCTGAAGAAGCGCAAGGTGCAGATCGACTACGCCGGCATCGTGCTGCTTTCGGCATCCGTGTCCTGCCTGCTCATCTGGGTTTCCCTGGTCGGCACCGACTTCGGCTGGGCCAGTGCGGCCACCGCATGGATGGTCGGCGGTTCACTGCTGGGCCTGGCGGCGTTCGTGGCCGTGGAACTGAAGGCCCCGGAGCCGCTGATCCCGCTGACCCTGTTCCGCAACCGGACCTTCACCTTCGCAGTGATCGGCTCCCTCGCCGTCGGCGTCGCCATGTTCGGCACCACCGTGTTCCTGTCCCAGTACATGCAGCTGGCCCGCGGCGCATCCGCGACCATGTCCGGGCTGATGACCATCCCGATGATGGCAGGCCTGCTGATCATCTCCACCATCGTGGGCCGGATGATCACCAAGAGCGGCAAATGGAAGGCCTACGTGGTGGTCGGTTCCGTGCTGCTGACGGCGGGCCTGGTCCTCATGGGCACCATCGAATATGACACGAACTTCGGGCTGGTTTCCCTGTACATGTTCCTGCTCGGCGCCGGCGTGGGCATGGTGATGCAGAACCTGGTGCTTGTGGTGCAGAACGACGTTTCCACCCGGGATCTCGGCGTCGCCAGCTCCAGCATCAACTTCTTCCGCACCATCGGCGGCACCGTCGGAGTTTCCGCGCTGGGCGCGGTGCTGGCCACCCAGGTGACGGACCGTCTGGCCGAGAAGCAGGGCGAGCTGATGGCCGCCATCGGCGCGCTGGGCGAGGAGGGCAAGGCGGTCGCCGCGTCGCTGGCCTCCGGCAGCATCCCGAATGTGAAAGCGCTGCCCGAATCCGTGCGCCTCATTGTGGAATCCGTGTACGGCTCCTCGGTGGCGCACATCTTCATGATCGCCGCCCCGCTGGGGATCCTGACCCTGCTGGCGGTGCTCTTCCTGCCGAACCTGCCGCTGGGCAGCCTGACCCGGCACGAGAAGATGCAGGCCGAAGAAGCTGCTGCGGCGTCCGGCAAGGACTCCGGGGATAAGTCCGCGAAGGACTCCGGGACCACTGCAGAAACGGTAGCCGCCGTGTCCGAAGAGGCAGCCGGGCAGGATCCGGACGTAGCGCCCGGAAAGGATGTTCCGGCCGGGAAGAACAACGCATAGGGTGACGACGTCGGCAGCCGGGGACGCTGACAACATCACCTTCGAGTCCGCCGTCCTGGAAGTGGAGCGCGAGTTTTCGGTGATGCTTGCCGCCGCTCGGGGGACGTTCAAGGACGCCGCCTCAGCGGTTCATCCGGGCGTGCAGCCGCTGGGGTTCACGGTGCTGATGACCCTGTACCGCGGCGGCGAATGTCCGCAGGGCAGCGTGGCCGAGGCCCTTCAGGTGGACAAGGCCCTGCTCAGCCGGACCGTGTCACAGCTGGAAACCCTGGGCCTGGTGGTCCGCCGGGCGAACCCTTCCGACGGGCGGGTCCAGCTGCTGGACCTGACGCCGGAAGGCCGGGCCCGTTTCGAGAATGCCCACTCGGCGAAGCGGGCCCTCCTGCGGGACCGGCTCGGGAGCTGGACTTCGTCCGAGCTGCAGAACCTTACCGACCTGCTGAAGAAGCTTAACGAGCGGGACTGATTCCGGCCGCGGTTTCCGCGGCCAGGGGCAGGGGCAGGGACACCGTGAACTCGCTTCCCTGCCCCGGAATGCTGACGAAGCTCAGCTTTCCTCCGTGCGATTCCACAATGTTCTTGGTGATCACCAGGCCCAGCCCGACCCCGGGCACCGCCGAGGCGACAGCACGGCGGGACCGGAAGAACTTTGTGAATACCTTTTCCTGTTCTGCTTCGCTCATTCCGATCCCGGTGTCTGCCACGGAAAGGCGGACCGCGTGCTCGTCCTGCTGAAGGCGGACTGTCACCGTTCCCCCGTCCGGGGAGTACTTCACGGCGTTGGACAGCAGATTATCGACCACCTGGGCCAGGCGCTGCGGATCCGCATCAGCCGTCAGCGAGGCCGGAATCTCCGACACCAGGTCCACCCGTCCCGCAGTTGCCTTCGGGGATACCGACACCACGCCTGCCCGCACGATTTCGGCCAGGTCCACCGGCCGGCGGTCCATTTTGGTGGCTCCGGACGCTACGGACAGCAGATCGGACACCAGCGCCAACAGTCGTTCCGAGTTGCGCAGCGCAACATTCAGCGCTGAGGTCACCACCGGGGACAGTCCCTCCTCGTCCAGTGCGAGGTCAAGGTAACCCATGATCGAAGTCAGCGGGGTCCGCAGTTCGTGGGACACACTCGCCACGAATTCCTCCTGGGCCGCGACGGCATGGACCAACCGGCTGACATCGCTGTAGACGATCACCGATCCGGAAACCACTCCTTCCGCCCTGATGGGCCGGGCGGAGACATTGAGGGCCATCTGGTTTCCACGGTCCAAGGACCCGAACCATACCAACCGGTTCGAGAAGGACTCACCCGCGACGGCCCGCCTCACCGGACTCTCGACATCGGACAGGGGCGTGACGCGGTCCGGACCGAAAATCGGCCGGTCCCCGCCCGGGGTGACATCCGTTTGCACCCTGTTCCAGGCGGACTGGAGGTGGGCGTTTGTCAGCATGGTCCTGCCCTGCGCATCCACCACAAGCAGGCCGACGTCGATCGTGTTGAGCACCGTTTCCAGTAAGGCTTCGCGCTCCCTGCTCTTCGCCAGATTCGCCTGCAGGACGCGGTCTTTCTCCTCCAGTGCCTTCTGCTTTTCCCGGGTTTCTTCTTCCGCTGCGGCCCGCGCTGCTTCAGCCGCCTCGGCTTTGCGCAGGGCAGCCACCAGCTCCCGCTCGTAGAGCCTGCGTTCGGAGGCGTTAAAGACGGCGATCCGGTCCACGCCGGCCCCGTCTCGGGCGTCTTTTTCCTCCGAGCGCACGCCGGAGAGGAGAACCGGAATCAGGTCCCCGTCTGCGGATACCAGCTCCGCCGCCATTTCGTTGAAGCATCCCGCCACGGCCAGCTGCGGTACGGCGTAGGAGGTGAAGACCACCTGGTCTGCCAACGGCATCAGGTCAATGATGTTGCCTCCGAGCAGCCCCTCCCGGGAATGCCCGGTCCAGGAGGCCAGCGTCCGGTTGGCATCCAGGATCGTTCCGTCCGTGGTGAGGACGAGGTACCCGGAAGCCGCCGCGTGGAAGTGCTCCTCGTACACGCCGTCGCCGGCCTGCGGACCATCCGCCGCTGCGCTGGTCGCGCCGGTCATGCCTGAACCGTCGGCAGGTACTGGAGGATGGCCTCGGCCGTCTCTCGGGGGTTGATGATGTGCGGCATGTTGCCGCGCGTTTCCAGTTCCACAAGCGTGCTGCCGGGGAGATGCCGGTGCAGGTACAACGACGCCGTTTCCGGGGTCAGCGGGTCGGCCCGCGACTGCAGCACCAGGGTCGGAACAGATACCAGGGGCAGCAGGTGCCGGATGTCCGTGGCAAAGCTCATTCGCAGGAAGTCCCGCACGTACTCCGGATGCAACCGGCACAGCCGGTCCGCCAATATGTCATTGATCTCCGGGCCTGCGTCCGCTCCCGCTATGCCCGCGCTCATCGTCCTCGCCCAGAGGGGGTAGTTGGCCTCCACCGCATCAATAACCTTCTGGATGTCGCCGGGGGCGAATCCACCCGAATAGCCCTCGTCGTTGACGTAGCAGGGCGAGGTGCAGAGCAGGATGAGGCGTGCAATCCGAGGGGTGCGCGCTGAGGCGGCCAGCGCCATGGTGCCGGCAATGCTGTGCCCCACGATGGTGGCGTCCTGCACATCCAGGGCATCCAGCACCTCGATGAGGTCGCCCAGATAACCTTCCAGATCAGCGTATTTTGCTGCGTTGTAAGCCTCCGGATCGGCCTCCCCGGTTCCTACATGATCAAACAGCACCACTTTGTAGGCGTCCGTGAAGAACGGCAGGATCGGGTCCCAGATCACCTGGTCGCAGCCAAAGCCCTGGACCAGCAGCAGCACAGGGCCATCGGGACGTCCAAGCACCCGGACGTTGTTGCGCTGGATTACTGCCTGGGCATTCATCCTGCACCTGCTTTCGGTTGATCCGTTCGAAGCGTGAGCGGGGCGGTTCAGCGGATGGAAAAGAGCGAGAAAGGCACGGGCATCCCGTGGGGCGCGCGGCAGCTGCTGTGTACGCTGGCCGTCCTGCGCCGGCGCCCTACAAGGGGCGGGCAGGATTCGGGGGCGGCGAGGAACTTAGTGCGGGCCGTGCCGGGGCCGCGAAACCCGCCCGGGTGAGGGACTTACCGCTCGTTTTACACATGAAATAGAGACCTTATATCGAGACTTTTTTCAATCACCGGCAAATTGCCGCCAAGGAAGGCACGCAGCAATGCGTGGAATTCCCGTTCGAAATCTAACAGAGCGACCGCCACAGGAGAAAATCAGGCTGCTTAGCTTTCCATCATGTTTTGCCGGGACCCGTCCCTGCCTCCGCCAAGTTCCCCCAGGATCCGCGCCAGCTCCGCCCGGTCACCCGGCTCCAGGACGGAAAAGAACTCGTCCGCCTCGCGCTTCCGGTCCGCCAGCACCGTTTCCCGCAGCCGCTCCCCTGCCTGCGTCAGCGTCAGCAGGGTAGCCCGACGGTCGGTCGGATGCGCCCGGCGCTCCACCAGCCCCTTGGCAGTCAACTGGTCCACCACCTCCGTGGCCGAGCGCGGGGCAATGCGCAGCCGCTCCGCCAGTTCCTTCAGCCGCAGCCCCGGCTCGCAGCCGACCCCGGCCGTGTCCGGTGCCGCCCCGTGCGCCGCTGCCCGTGCCACGGCGCTCAGCGCCCGGAACTGGTGCGGCGTCAGGTCATACGGGGCCAGCTGCTGCATCCAGCGCTTCCGCAGTCCGCGGAACGCCGTATGCATCAGTTCCCCCAGGGCGGCCGGATCGGCAGAAGCATCAGTCATGAAAACAGTCTACCCATTTCGCGGTAACCACATAATGAGGTAACCTCTGCATTAGCTGCCGAATCGCATCTTCCGGCAGCGACAGGAGGAACCATGGCTATTCCCGAAGCGGCCCCCGAAGGCCCCGGAAGCGGCAGGGGACCAGGCGGCGGCCGCGGCCCCGCAAAGCTGAATCCCGCCGACCAAAAGCAACTGAACCGGCATCCGGTTCACCTGCGGCGCATCGCCGCACTATTCGCCCCGCACAAGGGGACCATCGCCGTCGTCGTCCTGCTGATCACTGCCTCGTCGGTGGTCGGCCTGGCACAGCCGTTCCTGGTCCGCGCGGTGATTGACGACGCACTGCCGCACGGCAACACCCGGCTGCTGCTGTTCCTGACCGCATCCATGGTGGGCGTGGCCGCCCTGACCGCCGCCATCGGCGTCGTACAGACCTGGCTGGCCACCAGCATGGGCCAGCGCGTTATGCACACCCTGCGCGTGGATCTCTTCACCCATCTGCAGGCCCAGTCGCTCGGCTTCTTCACCCGCACCCGCGGCGGGGAGGTGCAGTCCCGGCTCACGCACGATATCTCCGGCATGCAGTCCGTGGTCACCACCACCGCCACGGGCGTGGCATCCAACCTCACGACGGCGGTCGCCACCGCCGTGGCGATGGTGGCACTCTCCCCCGGCCTGAGCCTGATTTCGCTGGTGGTGCTCCCGCCGGCGATCTGGCTCTCCCGCCGCGTGGCGATGATCCGCCGCGACGTCACCGACGAACGCCAGCGCGAGCTCGCCGCCCTGCACACCCAGGTGGAGGAGGGCCTCTCGGTCTCGGGCGTCCGGCTGGCCAAAACGCTGGGCACCGGTCCGCGCGACGCCGACCGGTTCCGCGCCCGCTCCGAAACCCTGGTGGGACTGGAACTGCGCAGCCAGCTCGCCGGGCGCTGGCGGATGGCCACCATGCAGATTGTCTTCGCCGCCATTCCGGCCGTCATCTACCTCGCCGCCGGTTTCCCCGCCACCAGCGGCGGCATGACCATCGGCACCCTGGTGGCGTTCACCGGACTGCAGGCCGGCATCTTCCGGCCGGTCATGGGGCTGCTGAACATCGGCGTGCAGTGGGTGACCGCGCTGGCGTTCTTCAGCCGGATCTTCGAGTACCTGGACCTCGAGCCGCAGATCCGGCCGGCCGAAAATCCGGTCCGGCTGGACCCGGCAACCGTGCGCGGCGACGTGCGGTTCGAGGACGTGCACTTTGCGTACGACGACGGCACGGAAGTCCTGCACGGCATCGACCTGACGCTGCCCGCCGGGACCGCCACCGCCGTCGTCGGCCCCACCGGCTCCGGCAAGAGCACCCTGGCGTCCCTGCTGCCGCGGCTCAATGACACCGGCTCCGGCCGCGTCACCATCGACGGCGTGGACGTGCGCGACCTGGCCCCCGAGGACCTCGCCCGGATTGTCGGCGTCGTCTCGCAGGAGACCTACCTGATCCATGCCTCCATCCGCGAGAATCTGCTGCTGGCCGAGGCGGACGCCACCGACGAGCAGCTCTGGTCCGCGCTTGCCGCCGCGCAGATGGCCGACACCGTCGGCGCCCTGCCCGACGGCCTGGACACCCTGGTGGGTGCGCGCGGCCACCGCTTCTCCGGCGGGGAGCAGCAGCGGCTCGCCATTGCCCGCACCATCCTGCGCAATCCGCCGGTGCTCGTCCTGGACGAGGCCACCTCGGCGCTGGACAACACCACCGAAGCGCAGGTGCAGCTAGCCCTCGAGCGGCTGTCCGCCGGGCGCACCACGCTGACCATCGCGCACCGGCTCTCCACCGTGGAGAATGCGGATCAGGTGGTGGTGCTCGACGCCGGCCGGGTCATCGAAGCGGGCACGCCCGCCGAGCTGCGGGCGGCCGAGGGCGCGTTCGCCCGGCTTGCCGCGCACACCGCCACATTGGAGGACAACCTCGCCCGCTAATCTGCGGGACGCCGGCCGCCCCGGACGGCTAGGCCTGGCAGAGGCAGAACGGATGACCTGCCGGATCCAGGAACACGCGGAAAGTCCTCCCCAGCTGTTGCTCGTGTTTGGTTGCCCCAAGCGCGAGAACCGCGGCTTCCCCTTCGTCCAGATCGTCCACATCGACATCGATATGCATCTGCTGGGGAACATCCTGGCCCGGCCAGACCGGCGGAGTGTAGTTTTCCACCCGCTGGAAAGCGAAGCGCTGGCCGGTGACGTCGGAGATTTCGGTCCAGTCGCCGTCGTACCCGTCCAGGTCCACCTTCCAGTCCAGGAGGGCGCCGTAGAAGAGGGCGAGTGCCTCGGGGTCCGGGCAGTCGATAACCGTGCTGGGTACTCGTGCAATAGCCATGGCTGGAACCTTAGAGCACCCTGCCGCCGGCTGTCACGGAATTTCTGCCCACCCGATGCCGGGCGGGCGCCGGGCTTCAGTCATCCTGCTAGCCGACGCAGAGGCAGAACGGATGGCCGGCCGGGTCAAGGAACACCCGAAAGGTCTCCCCCGGCTGGTACTCGTGCTTGGTGGCGCCAAGGGCGAGGACAGCGGCTTCCGCCTCATCCAGGTCATCCACATCGACGTCGATATGCATCTGCTGGGGAACGTCCTGGCCGGGCCAGGCCGGCGGCGTGTAGTCCTCCACCCGCTGGAAGGCGAAGCGCTGGCCGGTGACGTCGGTGATGTCGGCCCAGCCGTCGTCGTCCACACCCACCTTCCAGTCCAGGAGGGTGCCGTAGAAGGTGGCGAGTGCCTCGGGATCCGGGCAGTCGATAACAGTGTTGGGAACGCGTGCGATAGCCATGGCCGGAAGCTTAGGACCCCATGCCGCCGGCTGTCACGGGAATTTCGGCCGCCGGTTTACCTTTCTGCTGCCGGTGTGAACCGGCAGCAGGCGTTCAGCCCCGGGCCTGCATGGTGCGGTTCAGGGCAACCAGCGCCCCCGATGCCGCCGCCAGCGCTTCCCGCTGGTCGGCATTCAGCCGCTCGATCCCGGCACGGATCGGCCCCGCCCAGGCGTGGGCAATGACCTCGTTCTGCGCCCGCGCCTCTTCCGTCGGCAGCAGGAGGCTGACCCGCCGGTCCGTCGGGCTGCTCGACCGCGTCACCAGCCCGCGGTCGGCCAGCGTACGGACGGCGGCGCTGGCATTGCTCTGCTTCAGCCCCATCAGCCGGGCGAGTTCCGTGACCGTCAGGCCCGGGTTGTCCAGCACATGCTTGAGCACGGCCAGCTCTGTGTTGGGCAGCGGTTCGATCCCGGTGATCTCGGGCGCCTTCCGGTGGATGTTCCAGGAAAGATCGCGCAGCAGGTCCGCAATTTCGCGCGTTGCCGCCGATGCGCCGTCGTTCGTCATGCCAACGATCCTAGCGCATATCTTAGGATATATATGTCTACATATGCTATGCTCGCTCGACACTTAAACGGTTTTAGAAGAAGGTTTTCCATGACGAGCACCACGCTCCCCGCACCGCCCTCCAAGCGGCCCAACGCCGGCATGCTGACGGGCATCCTGGCCCTGCTGACCGCGGTGGCCCCGCTGTCCATCGACATGTATCTGCCGGCCTTCCCGCACATGGCGCATGACCTGAACACCAGCGCCACCGGCATCCAGCTCACCATGACGGCGTTCCTGGTGGGCCTGGCCCTCGGTCAGCTGGTTATCGGCCCGCTCTCCGACGGCGTCGGCCGCCGCAAGCCGCTGCTGGTCGGCTCCTTCGTTGCCTTGCTGGCCACCGTGCTCTGCGCCGCTGCCCCGAACGTTGAAATCCTGGCCACCGCCCGCTTCCTGCAGGGCCTCGGCGGCGCCGCCGGCATTGTGCTGGCCCGCGCCATTGTCTCGGACACCTCCCGCGGCGCGGCAGCTGCCAAGCTGCTGGGTGTGCTGACCATGATCAGCGTCATTGCCCCCGTGATCGGCCCGCTGGCCGGCGGCGGCATCATTGCCGCCGGCGGCTGGCGGATGGTGTTCTGGGTCCTCGCGGTCCTGGTCCTGCTGATGTTCCTGGGCGCACTGTTCGGAGTGAAGGAAACCCTGCCCGACGCCGACCGCAACCGCGGCGGCCTCAAGACCACCTTCCGCGTGGCGGGAGAAGTACTCCGCAACCGCAACTACACCGGCTACCTGCTGACCTTCTGCTTCTCCTTCGCTGGCCTCTTTGCGTACATCGCCGCCTCCCCGTTCGTCATCCAGAACATCCTGGGCATGTCCGAAACCCGGTTCTCACTCGTGTTCGCCATGAACGCCGTCGCCATCACCATCGTCAGTGCCGTAGCTGCCGCCCTGGCGGGCAAGGCACCGTACCGCCTGATGATCGCCGTTGGCCTGTCCGTCGCCGTCCTGGCGGCTGCCGGCATGCTCATTTCGGTGTCCAACGGCACCCCGACAGTCCCCACCCTGGTGCTGTTCGCCGTCTTCCAGGGTTCCCTGGGCCTGATCTTCGGCAACGCCACGGCGCTGGCGCTCGAAGAGGCCGGGCACCACGCCGGCACCGGCTCCGCTTTCCTGGGCTCCCTGCAGTTCCTGCTGGCAGCCCTCGTGTCCCCGCTGGTTGGCCTGTGGGGCGAAGAGACCGGCGTGCCGATGGGCGTCGCCATGCTCGGTTTCCTGGTCCTGGCCGCCGCGTCCTTCCTGCTGCTCACGCGTGCGTCCGTGGAAGCTCCGGCCGAAGAGGCCGCAGCCGTCTAGGCACGCTCTTCCCGGACTCCCATTCCCGAACCAAAAAGGTGCCGCCCTTCCCGAAGGAAGGGCGGCACCTTTTGTTCTCAGGAAACGGGCGGAAACTAGCTCCGGACCGGTTCCTCCACCTCTGAGTGCTGCTCATCGACGTGCGGATGGCGGCGTTCCAGGGACGCGCCCTCGACGTCGACGTCCGGCAGGATCTTGTCCACCCACTTCGGCAGCCACCAGGCCTTGTCGCCGGCAAGGTGCATCAGAGCCGGGATCAGCAGCATCCGGACCACGAAGGCATCAACCAGGACACCGAAGGCCAGGGCGAAACCAATCGGCCGGATCATCGTGCTGTGCGAGAAGATGAACCCGCCGAACACGGACGCCATGATGATGGCGGCCGCGGCAACCACCGAGCGGCCGGCGCGGAAGCCCTGCGCCACGGCGAGGCGTGCAGGGGCTCCGTGGACGTAGGCCTCCCGCATGCCCGAACCGAGGAAGAGCATGTAGTCCATGGCGAGTCCGAAGAGGATGCCCGCCAGGATGGTCGGCAGGAAGCTCAGGATCGGGCCGGGGGTTTCCACCCCGAAGATGCCGGACAGCCAGCCCCACTGGTAGATGGCCACCACGCCGCCGAGCGCGGCGAAGTAGGACAGGATGAAGCCGAGCGTGGCGATGATCGGAACAAAGATGGACCGGAACACCAGGATCAGGATCAGCAGGGACAGTCCCACCACCACGCCGAGGTAGAGCGGCAGGGCTTCGCCCAGCTTCTCGGAGATGTCGATGTTGCCGCTGGCGGAGCCGGCCACGCCGATCTCGTAGTCGCCGTTCTCACCCTCAATCGGGGACATGCCGCGCAGCGAGTTCACCAGGGCCTCGGTGGATTCGCTCGTGGGGCCTTCTTCCGGGATCACCTGGAAGGCGGCCACGCTGCGGTCCTCGGAGGTACCGATGGGGGCCACTGCCGCCACATCGTCCTGGTCGAAGATGGCGCTGGCAATCTCATTCTGGGCTACCAGTGCTTCCTCTTCGCTAGGCTCGCCGGGCAGCTCGGCCACCAGCAGCAGCGGGCCGTTCTGGCCTTCCCCGAACTTCTCAGAGACTGCAGCGTAAGCCCGGTACTGGGTGGTGTCGTGGGATTCGGAAGAACCGTCGGGAAGGTTCAGCCGGAGGTCCATGGAAGGCACCGCCAGCAGCAGCAGCGCGGCAATGGAGGCAACAACCGTGATCACTGCACGGCCGGTCGACATGGGCTTGGCCTCGGCGAGCTGCGGGCGGCCTTCCTTGGAGTCGGCGCCCTCGGCCGGGGTGATGGCAGCGCGTTCCTTGCGGCTGAGGATGCGCATGCCTACAAGCTTCAGCAGTGCCGGGGTCAGGGTGACCGCAACCAGGACAGCGATGGCAACACAGGCTGCCCCCACGGTTCCCATGAGGCCCAGGAACGGGATGCCCGTGATGTTCAGGGCGAGCAGGGCGATGAACACGGTGGCACCGGCGAACACCACGGCGTTGCCGGAGGTGCCGTTGGCCAGCGCAATGGATTCCTGCAGGGAGAGGCCGGTCTTGAGCTGCCGGCGATGCCGGTTGACGATGAACAGTGCGTAGTCAATGCCCACTGCCAGGCCAAGCATCAGGCCGAGTACGGGGGTTACCGACGCCATTTCGACGACGCCGGAGAAGGCCAGCGCGCCGAGGGCGCCGATGCCCACACCGATCAGGGCGGTCAGCAGCGGCAGGCCGGCACCGATCAGGGTCCCCAGCATCACAAACAGGACGATTCCTGCGATGACGAGGCCAACTACTTCACCGATGCCGAAGAGTGCAGGCACCGCGGCGGAGATCTCGGCGGAGTAATCCACTTTCACCCCGTCGATAGGCTCGTCTTCAAAGACGGCCACCAGGGCGTCCTTGGTTTCCTCCGTCACTTCCATCTGCGTATCCGTGAAGGTCACGTTCAGGATGGCGGCGCTGCCGTCCTCGGAAACCATGCGGATCTCCTTGGCCATGTCCAGCAGGGCTGCACCCTGTTCGGCCTGCACCGCGCCGGCTTCCAGCTCTTCACTGCCGGCGTCCAGTTCCGCGCGCTTGGCATCCAGTTCGGCCTGCTGCGCGTCCAGCGCCGCCATCATTTCGGCGGGGGCGCCGGCTGCTTCGGCCTGCTGCCGTGCGGTGTCGAGCTGGGCCTGCCCGGCCTCCAGCTGGGCGCGGCCGTCCTCGATCTGGGCGCGGCCCGCCTCAACCTGCGCCAGGCCTGCCTCGAGCTCCTGCCCCTGCTTGGCCCGGTCCGCCTCGGTGGCGAACGGATCGATGACGTTTTCCACGCCGTCGATCTCGGCTGCCTTGTTCACCAGAGCGGTGATTTCCTGCTGCTGGGCGTCGGTGAAGCGGGAGCCGTCCTCCGTCTGGACCATCACGGAGCCGGAGCCGCCCGATGCCTGCGGAAGCTTTTCCTGCAGGCGTTCGGTGACCTGGGTGGTGGGCGTGTCGGGAATGGAGAACGCGGTGGTGAGGGTACCGCTGAAGAGCGTGAAGGCCACGCCGGCCACCACGAGCACTGCGAACCACGCCGCCAGCACAGTGCGTGCACGGCGGGCTGCAGCTGCTCCGAGGCGGTAGAGGAATTCAGCCATTGAGAGTCTGTCCTTTAGAGGGATGGTTGGAGGAAACTACGGAACTAGGGCAGGGTTGGCCGGCCTGGCCGGCCGGTCCGGCGGCATGGCCGGTACGGACGGTTTCGAGGAGCTGGTCCAGCATCCGCGCCCAGCTGCGCCGGGACTCCGGGGTGTCGACGGCGCCGGTGGCGCAATGCCAGTGGTGGTACAGCACCCCAAGCCCGCTGGTCAGGGCGCCCACCAGAAGGTGCACGCTGAGCTTGTCGGCCTCGGGGTGGCGGCTGAGCATCACGGCTGACAGCCGTTCGCTGAGCTCGGTGAAGGCCCGCAGGGCCATGGGATGTGCCGTCACCGCCGGCCCGCCGTCGCCGAGCACGCGGTTCAGGTAGGCCATGGGTGCCACCAGGTCCGCCTTGCGGAAGGCCTCGGCAATTTCGTCCAGCACGGCCGGGCCGTCGGACGCCGGGACGGCGGTCAGGCTGGCGACGGCGGCGCTGAGTATGTCGCTGCACACCTCCGAGACAATGTCGTTGATGGAGGCAAAGTGGTTGAACACCGTGCGGCGCGAAACGTCTGCGCGCTGCGCCAACTCGTCCACGGTGAAGTCCGTGGCCTGGCGTTCGTCCATCAGCGCGGCCGCGGCAGCAACAATGTCCTGCCGGTGGCGGCTTTTCAGCGCTTTGCGGCGGTCTTCAACCGGGAGGGTGGTGAGCACGTTTCTACACTACGTGCATCATTGCACTCGGTGCAAACGATTCCGGAAGGCGTCGATACCCGAGCAGGTCCGCGCGGATCTGACGGCAGTGGGCGGGGCCTGACGCGATCCGCCGGGTCAGTACCGGGCGCCCTCCGGCTGCGGTGCGTCATTGAGCAATGCCAGGTCCTCGCCACTGAGCACCAGGTCCCCGGCACCCACGTTTTCGCGCAGGTATTTGGGGGTCTTGGTGCCGGGAATCGGAATTACCCGCCGGCCCTGGGCCACCGTCCACGCCAGCGCCACCTGGGCGGGCGTGGCCCCCACCCGTGCCGCGACGTCGTGCACCCGTTGCACAATGGCGAGGTTTGCCTTGAGGTTCTCCTGCTGGAAGCGCGGAAGCCTGCGGCGCATGTCATCAGCGGGCAGGTCGTCGAAGGAGGTGAAGCGGCCGGTGAGGAAACCGCGGCCCAGCGGCGAGAAGGGCAGGAACGCCATCCCCTGCTCCTCGCAGTAGGGCACGACGTCGGCCAGCCGGTCCCGGGTCCAGAGCGAGAGTTCGGACTGCACGGCGGTCACCGGATGCACCGTCTGCGCCAGCCGGATCTGTTCCACGCCGGCCTCGGACAGGCCGATGGCCCGGGCCTTGCCGTCACGGACCACCTGGGCCATGGCGCCCCAGGATTCCTCAAGCGGCACCTGCGGATCCACCCGGTGCAGGATGTATAAGTCCACGTGATCGGTGCCGAGCCGGCGCAGGCTCGCATCGATGGATGCGCGGATGTGCTCGGGGCGGCCGTCCTTCTTCAGTCCGGGCATGGTTCCGGCAGCCGGGGCCTCGTTGCTGACCTCCAGCCCCACCTTGGTAGACAGCACCACCCGCTCCCGGTAGCCGTCCTTCAACGCCTGCCCCACGAGTTCCTCATTGGTGTAGGGGCCGTACACGTCGGCGGTGTCAATCAGGGTGGTCCCGAGTTCGATCGCTCCGCGGATTACCGAGATAGAGGTTTCGTCGTCGCGTTCCGCATTCATGTCGTAGGCGTAGCTCATGCCCATGCAACCCAGGCCGATGACGCCGACCTCTGGACCATTGGCTCCCAGTGAAGTTGTACGCATTGCAGGCTCCTTGCGTAGTGCAGCGGACAGGTTTAAGGCTTAACGCTCACTTCCAGCAGACCGTCCCGGATCCGGGTGGAAAAAACCGGCTGCGGGGAGGTAGCCGGTCCGTGCACCACTTCACCCGACTGCACGGAGAACGTGCTGCCGTGCCAGGGACAGACAATGCACAGCTCGTTTTTCACTTGGCGGAGCTCACCCTCGTGCAGGGGACCGCCGAGATGGCTGCATGTGTCCGCCAGGACGGAAACCGCACCGTCCGCGGCGCCGTCGGTCCGTTTAAGCACCATGAGGTTCACCGTTCCGAGCCGGGCCGGCTGCGGAACCCCCGAAGCGAACGACGCCGCGGGTCCCAGCGAGTGCCAGCCTTCCGGCACCTTCCCGGCGAAGTCCCCATTGCGGTTGACTCCCGCCCCCTGCCGGTAGGACAGGTGTCCGCCCAGGAAGCCGCCGGCACCGGTGACTGCAAGGCCGGTGAAGGCCAGGACCCGGCCCAGGCCCGTCCGGCCCCGCCCCCGCACCAGCCAGGAGGCGGAATAGAGGCCGACGGCGAGTGCGTTGGCGCCCTGGTGCACAATTCCGGTGCGCCGCTGTTCGGTATCCAGCTGGGAGAAGTCCGCGGCGCCCGCGAGCGCCGTGGGACCAGCCGCTGCTACGCCCACGCCAACCAGGGTCCGGGCGGCCCGCTCGTTACCGGGCAGCACGTCCAGCACGGCAGCGGAAACCCACGCTCCCAGCGGCACCACGATCATCAGCGGGTGCAGGGGATGTCCCAAGGGGACGCCGTGCAGGACGTCCCGGACGGCAGGCCAGGGCAGCACCGACTTCACGGTCTTCGCCATCCAGCCGGCTGCAGGGTCCAGCCAGCCCGCGTTTTCCAGTTTGTCGGCAACAGTAACCAAGGGCAGTCGGCGCATGGCCCCTCCTCACGGGGATAAACAGCTGGTGGACTGCACAGGGTAGGCCCCGCCCGGGGCGTGCGCCACCGAAACCGCGGCACCGCGGCGCCCCCGGGTACTGTTGCGCCGGCCCCCGGTCCCGGGGGCCGGCCCGGCCTAGAGCGCCTTTCCCGGGTTGAGGATGCCCAGCGGGTCCAGGGCGGTGCGGATGGTGTGCATGACCTCGAGGGATACCTCGCCCAGCTCCTCTGCCAGCCAATCCCGCTTGAGCAGCCCGATGCCGTGTTCGCCGGTGAGGGTGCCGCCCAGTCCATGGGCAAGGTGGAACATCTCCCCCAGGGCCGCTTTCGCCGGACCGGTGGTGACCGAGTCCTCCGGGTCCAGCACGATCATGGGATGCAGGTTCCCGTCGGAGGCATGCGCGATGGTGAAGATGCGGACCCCGGTGCGCGCGGAGATTTCTTCGAGCCCAGTCACCACTTCCGCCAGCCGTCCCCGGGGAACGCCGATATCGCCGATCGACACCCGGCCCAGCTTCTCCAGTGAGGGGATGGCTTCCCGGCGCGCAGTGATCAGCGCGGCGGCGTGCTCGTCGTCGACGGCCCTTTCGCAGCTGCCCAGCGTCGTCAGGACGTCCATCACCACGTCCTGTTCAAGGAACGCACCGTACCCGTCCGTCTGCACCAGCAGGAACGCTCCGCCCTTTGAGCGGTAATCCGTCCCCATGGCCATATCCACCGCTTCCAGCGTTTGTCCGTCCATCAGCTCCATCACGGACGGCTGGATCCGGGCGGCTACGACGGCGGACGCGGCCTGGGCAGCGGCGGTGACGTCCGGGAAGAAGGCAGCCACTGTGGCGGTATGCACCGGTAGCGGGCGCAGCCGCAGCGTGGCTTCGACCACCACCCCCAGCGTCCCCTCCGAACCGATCATCAGGGCGTTGAGGTCATAGCCGCTGACACCCTTGATGGTTTCGCGGCCGGTCCGCAGTTCCCGTCCGTCCGCCAGGATCACGCGCAGGGCCAGCACCGATTCCCGGGTGACGCCGTACTTGGCGCAGCGCATGCCGCCGGCGTTCGTGGCGATGTTGCCGCCGATGCTGCAGATGGCGGTGCTTGCCGGATCCGGTGCATAGAAGAGCCCATACTCCGCGGCGGCCGCATTGAGGTCGGCGTTGAGCACTCCGGGCTCCACCACGGCCAACTGCTCCACGGGGTCGATGCGCAGGATCCGGTTCATGCCCGAAACATCGAGCACCAGTTCCCCGGCCCGGGAGGACGACGCCGCGGCGAGCCCGGTGCCGGCTCCCCGCGGAACCACGGGTATGCGGTGTTCGGTGGCCAACTTGAGGGTGGCGACGACGTCGTCGGCGGTGCGGGCGAGAACCACGCCGTCCGGCAGCGATTCCGGAACGAAGCCGGACCTGTCGGTGCTCACCCGTTGCCGGTCCGCTTCCAGGAAGGAAACGGAAGGGAAGCCGCTTAGGACGGTGCTGCCGGAGCCGGCAGTGTTAGCGGGAACCGGGTTGAGGGAGTGCGTGCTCACGGGACTTCTCCTTGTAGTTCGGGGAGGTGGTTCGGGCAGGGATTAGGGGACCATCCAGCCAAGAATCGACGTGGACTGCAGCCAGATCAGCACGGTGATGAACGCCAGCAGGCCAAGGCTCCAGCCGATGAGTTTGCGCAGCAGGGTTCCTTCCGCCCCCTCCAGGCCTACAGCGGCGGAGGCGATGGCCAGGTTCTGCAGCGAAAGCATCTTGCCCATAACGCCTGCGGAGGAGTTGGCTGCGGCCATGAGCGTGGGCGACAGCCCGGTTTCGTTGGCCGCGGCTACCTGCAGGGCGCCGAACAGGGAGTTCGAGGAGGTGTCGGAACCCGTAAGGGCCACGCCGATCCACCCCAGCAGAGGGGAAAGCAGTGCGAAGAAGCTTCCCGCGGAGGCCAGGGCGACCCCGAGGGTGGTGGTCTGGCCGGAAAGGTTCATCACGAAGGACAGGGCCAGCACGGAGCAGACGGTCAGGATGGTCCAGCGCAGCTGCTTCAGCGTTTCTCCGTAGACGCGTACTCCGCGGCCCGCCGCGATCCGGTACAGCACCATGGTGATGATGCCGGAGAAAAGCAGCAGGGTGCCGGTGGCCCGGATGTGGTCAAAACGCAGTGTCTGGGCAGCCGCCGGTTTGCCGTTGTTTCCGGTGACGTCGAGTCCCGGCCACAGGAACGTGGTGCTGCCGATGCTGGTCAGCCAGGTCTTGACCACGGGAACCTGGGCAATGGAGAACACCACGATGATCACCAGATAAGGTGCGATGGCCATCCAGACATCGTGTCCGGAGGGCCGTCCGGTGGACGAGGTGGTGCCGCTGGCAGCTCCGTCTCCCTCCCCGCCGTCGGCCCCCGCGCCCACGGCGGTTGCTCCCCCGGCAGCCCCTCCGCTTGCGGCACTGGTTCCGGCCCCTGGTGCGGAACCGCGGCCCGCTCCGGTGAGGGTGTCCGTTCCGACGGATTCCGTTTCCGACACCGACGCGGTTTCCCCTGCCTTCTCGGCCTCGCGGGTTTCACCGGTCATGCCGATGATCTCGGACGGCTGCCAGACCCGGAGCATCAGGAGTACTGCCACCACTGTCACGACGGCGGCAACGACGTCGGTCAGTTCCACAATGAAGAAGTTCGAGGCCGCGAACTGTGCCAGCCCGAAGGCCGCTCCGGCGACCAGTGCTACCGGCCACGTCTGCCGCAGACCGCGTTTACCGTCCACCAGGAAGACCAGGATCAGCGGCACCACCAGTGCAATGAAGGGTGTCTGCCGTCCGGTCATGGAGGACAGTTCCTGCAGCGGGATGCCCGTGACACCGTTCAGCGCGATGATCGGTGCCGCCATGGCGCCGAAGGCCACCGGCGCCGTGTTCGCCAGCAGGGCGACCATGGCGGATTTCAGCGGCTTCATGCCTGCGGCCATCAGCATGGCAGCCGCGATGGCTACGGGCGCTCCGAAGCCGGCCAGGGATTCCAGCAGGGCGCCGAAGCAGAAGGCGATCAGGATGGACAGGATGCGCAGATCGTCCGAGATGGAGCGGATGGTGCGCCCCAGGACCTCAAACCACGGCGTTGCCACGGTCAGCTTGTAGATCCACAGGGCGTTGATCAGGATCCAGAGGATGGGGAAGATGGCATAGAAGGCGCCGAGCCCCGTGGCTGAAAGGACCTGCCCCACCGGCATCTTCCAGCCCACGACGGCAAGGATGATGGACAGTGCCAGGCTGATCAGTGCCGCCTGGTAGGCCTTCATCCGGAACACGCCCAGCAGGACAAACAGAATCAGCAGCGGCAGCGCGGCCAGGATGGCGGACAGGGCCAGGGAACCGGCCATCGGGTCGAGGGGCTGTTGGAACGCAGCAGCAGTCGTCACAAAAACTCCTTTGTTTTTGTTTCCACATCCACGGTGATGATGCGTTGACCCTAGGCCCGCCCCTTGGCAGGGTCAACGGTTGGTGACCACCCGGAACAAAATCGGCTCAGCCAAACCGAAGCGCCGTAAACACAATCGCCGCCGCGGTTCCCTGCCGGTGACGGCCCGGGAACCGCGGCGGCGGCTGCAGTGGTTACCTATTGCCGCGGATCGGGATTGCGCGGCTGCTCGCTGCCCATATCCGCAGCACCGAACAGTTTTTCCGCCGGCGAATTCGTGTCGGAGTTCGCGCGCGCCATCAGTTCGGGATGGTGGAGGTCCAGCGCGGGCCGTTCCGAGCGGATCTTCGGCAGCGAGGTGAAGTTGTGCCGCGGCGGCGGGCAGGAAGTGGCCCACTCCAGCGATCCGCCGAAGCCCCACGGATCATCCACCTCGACCTTCTTGCCGTGCCGCCAGGTGCTGTAGACATTCCAGAAGAAGGGAATCATGGACAGCGCCAGGATGCCCGATCCGATGGTGGAGAGCTGGTTCATTCCGGCGAAGTTGTCCTCCACCAGGTAGTCGGCGTACCGCCGGGGCATCCCCAGCACGCCCAGCCAATGCTGGATCAGGAACGTGGTGTGGAAACCCAGGAAAAGCAGCCAGAAGTGGATCTTGCCGAGCCGTTCGTTCAGCATTTTCCCGGTGAATTTGGGCCACCAGAAATAGAATCCCGCGAACATTGCAAAGACCACGGTCCCGAACACCACGTAGTGGAAGTGCGCCACCACGAAGTACGTGTCCGAGACGTGGAAGTCCAGCGGCGGGGAGGACAGGATGATGCCGGTCAGTCCGCCGAAGAGGAACGTGATCAGGAAGCCGATGCTCCAGAGCATGGGGGTTTCGAAGGTAATGGACCCCCGCCACATGGTGCCGATCCAGTTGAAGAACTTCACCCCGGTGGGCACTGCGATCAGCATGGTCATGAAGGAGAAGAAGGGCAGCATAACGGCGCCGGTCACGTACATGTGGTGCGCCCAAACGGTCATCGACAGGGCGGCGATGGCAATCGTGGCGAACACCAGGCCCTTGTAGCCGAAAATGGATTTCCGGCTGAACACCGGGAGGATTTCGGAGACGATGCCGAAGAACGGCAGCGCGATGATGTAGACCTCGGGATGGCCGAAGAACCAGAACAGGTGCTGCCAGAGGATGGAGCCGCCGCGTTCCGGGTTGAAGATGTCCGCCCCGAAGCGCCGGTCCGCGCCCAGGGCGAACAGTGCTGCGGCCAGGGGCGGGAACGCCATCAGGACCAGAATCGCCGTCACGAGGGTGTTCCAGGTGAAGATCGGCATCCGCCACATGGTCATGCCGGGCGCGCGCAGGCAGATGATGGTGGTGACAAAGTTGACCGAGCCCAGGATGGTGCCGAAGCCGGATAACGCCAGTCCGAAGACCCACAGGTCACCGCCGAGGCCGGGGCTGAACGCGACGTTGGACAGCGGCGTATAGGCTGTCCAGCCGAAGGACGCGGTGCCCTGCGGGGTGATAAACCCGGACAGTGCAATCAGCGAGCCAAACAGGAAGAACCAGAATGCCAAGGCGTTCAGGCGCGGGAACGCGACGTCGGGCGCCCCGATCTGCAGCGGCATGATCACGTTCGCGAAGCCGGCGAAAAGCGGAGTGGCAAACATCAGCAGCATGGCGGTGCCGTGCATCGTGAAGAGCTGGTTGTACTGCTCCCGCGTCTGCAGGATCTGCATCCCCGGTTCAAACAGCTCGGCGCGGATAATCAGTGCCATCACACCGGCCAGCGAGAAAAAGACGAAGGACGTGATCAGGTACATGTAGCCGATGGTCTTGTGGTCCGTGGAGGTGATCCAGTTGACGACGATCCGCCCCCTGGACACCGGCACCACCCGGGGCGCTACAAACGTTCCGTCCGGTTCCGCGGTGTATTTCACTGTCGACATGGAACTATCCCGATCCGCCGAAGGGTACTGCCCTGCCAGGAACATCCGAGACTGTGCTTGGTATCGTATGGCGGCGGCGGACAGCCCGCCAGACCCCTGCGGGAATCAGCAGGCAGCGGCACGCGATGCGGCAGGCCCGTTCCGGAACCGGTGCCGCCCGGAGGAAGGGCAAGGCACAATGCAATGATGGACAACCAGACCCGTTCGACCGAAACACCTCCGCCCCTGACCGCCGTTATTACCGGGGCGGGTTCGGGGATCGGCCGTGCCACGGCCCGGGCTTTCCTGTCCGCCGGTTTCCGGGTGGTCCTGGCCGGCCGCCGGGAGGCGGAGCTGCAGGAAACCGCCGCCGGCTCCGAAGCGGCACTCGTGGTGCCCGCGGACATAACGGTGCCCGACGACGTCGAGCGGCTTTTCGCCGCGGCCGTCGGCGCATTCGGGCGGATAGACGTGTTGTTCAACAATGCCGGGACGTTCGGTCCCACGGGCAGCATCGACGAGCTGAGCATCGAGGACTGGAACCGGACCCTGGCGGTCAACGTCACCGGCACCATGCTGTGTGCCGCTGCGGCCGTGCGGCACATGAAGGCCCAGTCCCCGCACGGCGGCCGGATCATCAACAACGGCTCGGTGTCGGCGCACACGCCCCGTCCACTTTCGGCGGCGTATACCGCGACCAAGCACGCGGTCACCGGCCTGACCAAGGCCATAGACCTGGACGGGCGCCCCTTCGGCATCACCTGCGGGCAGATCGACATCGGCAACGCCGCCACCGACCTGCTTGCGGGGATCGGCGGCGGGCAGGGGGCGCTGCAGGCCAACGGCACCCGGGCCGAGGAACCCTCGTTCCCCGCGGAGGAGGCCGCTGCCGCCGTACTGTTTATGGCCTCCGCCCCGGCGTCGGCCAATGTCCGCTCACTGCTGGTTACCGCGGCCGGGATGCCTTTCGGCGGCCGCGGCTAGGGCCCCGCCGCTAGCTTTCCCGGGCCTTCCGGGTCTGCTTTTCGCTGGCCTTCTGCAGCGCCTCCACCAGCTCGTCCTTGGTCATCTTCGAGCGGCCGGGAATGTCCAGCCGGGACGCGAGTTCGTACAAGTGCGCCTTGGACGCGTTGGCGTCCACTCCTCCGGCCGTGTCCTTGGACGAAGTACGCCCTTCGGCAGCACGGGCATCGGAGGGTCCTTTCTGCTCCTTTTCCTCCCAGTGGTCGCCCACTTTTTCGTGGGTGTGCTTGAGGGAGGCGTACGCCGTCCGGGCGGCCCGCTCGCCGTCGCCGTATTCCTCCACCGCGGAATCGTAGGTTTTGGCGAACGTGTTCTGAGCCTTGGAATCCGAGCGCTGCAGGGTCGAAGGCAGTTCGCTCTTCACTGCGCGGTCGTTCTTGCCGGTCTTAGGCATCGTCATCCCTGTCCGTAGATTTCCTTACGGTCTACCACCCTGCGCGGCACGGGCTCAACCAAAAACTCCCCCGCGGCTTCCGGGCGATACCCGGAAGCGGCGGAGGAGTTTGGCAGCAAGGGCACCTGCCCGACGCACGGTTACGCGGTGGCGGCGGCGGCCTCGATGTCGTCGTCGTCAATGCCCAGCATCTCCAGCTTTCCGCTCTTGCGGTCTGCCAGGTACTGCTTCATTTCCTTCTTGATCACGGGCAGCAGCAGGTACACGCCGAGCAGGTTCACGAACGCGCAGACAAAGAGCGCGGCGTCGGCGAAGCTGATGACCTGGCTGAAGGACAGGACGCAGCCGGCCACGGTGAAGAGCAGGAAGATGACCTTGTAGGCGATCTCGCGGCGCTTGCCGCGGCCGAAGAGGTACTCCCAGGACTTCAGGCCGTAGTAGGACCAGGTGATCAGGGTGGAGTAGGCGAAGAGCGCCACGGCGATGGAGAGCACGATCGGGAACCACGGCAGGACGGTGGCGAACGCATCGGAGGTGAGGATGACGCCGTCGGGCGCGTCGCCTCCGGCCTGGACCTGGTCAATTCCTGCCTGCAGGCTGGGGGTGGAGGCCATGATGATGGCCAGGGCGGTCATGGTGCAGATGAGCACGGTGTCCACCAGCGGTTCGAAGAGCGCCACGAAGCCTTCGCTGACCGGCCGGCGGGTCTTGACCGCCGAGTGGGCGATAGCTGCGGAACCGACGCCCGCCTCGTTCGAGAAGGACGCCCGCTGGAAGCCCACGATCATAACGCCTAAGATGCCGCCGGCGAAGCCCTCGGGACGGAACGCCCCCTCGATGATGGCGCCGAAGGCTGCCGGCACGTTCTCGAAGTTGACGATGATGACGAACAGGCAGGCCAGAATGTAGATGCCACCCATGGCCGGCACCAGCTTGGAAGTGGTGGCACCGATGGACTTGATGCCGCCGAGGATCACCACGGCCACCAGGGCCGCCAGGACCAGTCCGAAGATCAGGGCCGCGCCCGCGCTGCCGAGGAGACCGTCCTCGCCGCCGGTGACGTTCTGGATCTGCGCGAAGGTCTGGTTGGCCTGGAACATGTTGCCGCCGGCAATGCCGAAGATCAGGATCGCTACCGCAAAGATTCCGGTGAGGATCTTCGCGGGCCAGCGGCCCAGGCGCCGGAAGGCTACCGGCAGGTACTTGAACGGACCGCCGCTGATCGAGCCGTCTTCATGGACTTCGCGGTACTTCACGCCGAGCGTGCATTCCGCGAACTTCGAGGCCATGCCCAGCAGGCCGGCCAGGATCATCCAGAAGGTTGCGCCGGGACCGCCCAGGGCCATGGCCGCACCGACGCCGGCGATGTTGCCGAGGCCGACTGTGCCGGACAGGGCGGAGGTAAGGGCCTGGAAATGCGGCACCTCCCCCGGATCATCCTTGGAGGAGAATTTGCCGCGGACCACCTGGGTGGCCACCTTCAGTCCGCGGAACTGGATGAAGCCGAAGTAGAAAGTGAAGACGATGCCGGCGAGGATCAGCCAGGCGACCACTACGGGGAAACTGAAGTCGCCGATGCTGACCGGGAAGAACACGATCCCGGAGAACACGGTGGTAATCGGTTCGAAAAAGGAGTTGACCGCGGAGTCGATGGTGCCGAGCAACCCACCGTCCTCAGATGCCGGTGCCATGGAGACTGCCCGAGCTGCGTTCATTTGGTTCGAACCCCTGTTTCAAGTAAGTGTGCTGTCGAATGCGACAACATAGCCTCGCTTAACACAGGGGTATCGCACAAATCACACGCTGTACGTGAGACAGCCGGTCAGCACTCCACCACATTCACGGCCAGCCCGCCGAGCGCGGTTTCCTTGTACTTGGAGCTCATATCGCGGCCGGTTTCCCGCATCGTCACAATGACTTCATCCAGCGAGACCCGATGTTCGCCGTCGCCCCAAAGTGCCATTTTGGCGGCATTGACAGCCTTCGCGGCGCCGATGGCGTTCCGCTCGATGCAGGGCACCTGCACCAGCCCGCCGATCGGATCGCAGGTCAGGCCGAGGTTGTGCTCCATGGCAATCTCGGCGGCGTTTTCCACCTGTTCCGGGGTACCGCCCAGGATTTCGGCCAGCCCGGCGGCGGCCATGGACGACGCCGATCCCACCTCGCCCTGGCAGCCCACCTCGGCGCCGGAAATGGAGGCCTGCTCCTTGTAGAGCACCCCCACGGCGGCGGCGGCAAGCAGGAAGCGGACCACGACGTCGTCGCGCTGCTCCGGTGTGGCGTTCTCCATGCCCGGACCGTAGTGGGTGGCGTAGAACATCACTGCGGGGATGATGCCCGCCGCGCCGTTGGTGGGGGCGGTGACTACGCGCCCGCCGGAGGCGTTTTCCTCGTTAACGGCCAGTGCCACGAGGTTCACCCATTCCTGCCAGAACTTCGGGTCCCGGTTCGGATCCTCGGCGCGCAGCCGGGTGTGCCAGGCCGGCGCACGACGGCGGACCTTCAGTCCGCCGGGCAGGAGGCCGGTGCGGCGGATGGCGGAGTTCTTGCACTCCTCCATCACGTCGCGGATGTGCAGCAGGCCGGAGCGGATCTCCGCTTCGGTGCGGGAGGCCAGCTCGTTGGCCAGCATCACTTCGCTAATGCTCAGTCCGCTGCCGGTGCAGTGCTGCAGCAGCTCGACGGCGGTGCGGAAGGGGTACGGCAGGTCGGATTTGCTGGCCTCGAGTTCCAGGGCATCCGCCCGTTCTTCACCCTCGCGGACAATGAAGCCGCCGCCCACGGAGAAGAAGGTAGCGTCCCGCAGCACGGAGCCGTCGGCGGCCAGGGCGGCGAACTTCATGCCGTTGGTGTGCCGCGGCAGCACCGTCAGCGGGTGCAGCACGATGTCCGCCTCGCCGTACTCCAGCGGGCAGGCCACTGCACCGGGAACCTGCGCGCACAGCTGCAGTTTCCGGGTCGCCTCAATGTCGGCCAGCCGCTGCTCCACCTGTTCGGGCAGGATGAGTTCGGGGGCGAAGCCCTCCAGACCCAGCAGCACTGCAGTCATGGTGCCGTGGCCCCGGCCGGTCGCCGCGAGGGAACCGTACAGGTCCACCCTCAGGCCGGCGACGTCGGCCAGGCTGCCGGCGTCGACCAGCTCCGCCGCGAACACGGCAGCGGCACGCATCGGCCCCACCGTGTGGGAGCTCGATGGGCCGATGCCCACGGTAAACAGGTCAAAAACGCCGACAGCCAAGGTAGTGCTTCCTAACGGTTTGCCGCAGCGGGGGCAGCAGCGAGATCCGCCACCTCCGGGTACAGCGGATGGGCCTGCGCGAGAGCGGTAACTCGTTCGCGCAGCGGTGCCAGATCGGTGTCCTCACCGGCGATGAGAGCCTGGGCAATGATGTCCGCGACTTCCCGGAATGCGTCTTCACCGAAGCCGCGGGTGGCCAGGGCGGGGGTGCCGATCCGCAGGCCCGAGGTCACCATGGGCGGCCGCGGATCGAACGGCACGGCGTTGCGGTTCACGGTGATGTCTATCTGCGCGAGACGGTCTTCGGCTTCCTGGCCGTTGAGGGCCGCATTGCGCAGGTCCACGAGCACCAGGTGCACATCCGTGCCGCCGGAGACCACCGAGATGCCGGCGGCAGCGACGTCGTCGGCCAGCAGGCGTTCGGCAAGGATCCGGGCGCCGGCGAGCGTGCGCTCCTGCCGCTCTTTGAACTCGGGGGTGGCTGCAATCTTGAAGGCTGTCGCCTTGCCGGCAATCACGTGTTCCAGCGGTCCGCCCTGCTGGCCCGGGAACACTGCAGAGTTGATCTTCTTGGCAATGTCGGCGTCGTTGGACAGGATGATGCCGCCGCGGGGACCGGCAAGGGTCTTGTGCGTGGTGGTGGTGACCACGTGGGCGTGGGGGACGGGGCTGGGGTGCAGTCCCGCGGCCACCAGACCGGCGAAGTGGGCCATATCCACCATCAGGAAAGCACCCACCTCATCCGCGATGCGGCGGAATTCGGCGAAGTCCAGCTGGCGGGCGTAGGCGGACCAGCCGGCCACGATCAGCTTGGGCCGGTGTTCCTTGGCAAGGGCCTCTACTTCGGCCATGTCCACGCGGTGGTCCTCTTCGGACACGTTGTAGGGGACCACGTTGTAGAGCCGGCCGGAGAAGTTGATCTTCATGCCGTGCGTCAGGTGCCCGCCGTGCGCCAGGGACAGGCCCAGGATGGTGTCTCCGGGCCGGATCAGGGCGTGCATAACGGAGGCGTTGGCCTGCGCGCCGGAGTGCGGCTGGACGTTGGCGAAGCCCGCACCGAACAGGGACTTGGCGCGGTCGATGGCCAGCTGCTCAATGACGTCCACGAATTCGCAGCCGCCGTAGTAGCGCCGTCCCGGGTAGCCTTCGGCGTACTTGTTGGTCAGCACCGATCCCTGGGCTTCCATGACGGAAACGGCGGTGTGGTTCTCGGAGGCGATCATCTCCAGGCCCTGCTGCTGCCGGCGGAGCTCGTTGTCGATCTGCGCTGCGACCTCGGGGTCAACTACCGCGAGGGAGTCGTTGAGGTAATCGCTCACAGTTCGCCGCCGTTCTTTTCCGCGTATTCCTCGGCGCTGAGCAGTGCGCCTTCACTCGTGGCATTAACGGTGAACAGCCAGCCGGCACCGTACGGGTCCTCGTTCAGGAGGGCCGGATTGTCGATGGCCTCCTGGTTGATCTCCACGATCTCGCCGGACACCGGCGCGTAGAGATCCGAGACGGACTTGGTGGACTCAACCTCGCCGCAGGTTTCGCCGGCGGTCACGGTGTCGCCGACGGCAGGAAGGTCAACATAGACGACATCGCCGAGGGCGTCTGCGGCGACAGCTGAAATGCCGACGCGGACGGGGCTCGAGGAGTCTACCCACTCGTGTTCGGCGGAATAGCGGAGTCCTGCGTTTACTTTGCTCATCTGTTTGCCTTTCGAAGCTGTGTCGGGTGCGTTCGGGTCTGGTTCAAAGTCTAGGCCGGGGCGTCGGAAGCGCGGCATTCTGCCGCCCTTAGCGTTCCAGATCCTGCCCTCCTCCTCGCAAGCTCGGAGAGGGGACCCTGGATCTTTCACTGCCTCGCTCGTTCCTCGTTCGGCGATGCGGGGCTACACGAACGCCGCGCCGCGCGCACCGTTCAAAGGTGTCAGAAACGTGCTCACCTACACACGTGAGCCGCTGTCTGTACCTTGCCCACAGCGTCACCCCGCGCCGCCGTCACAAGAATCTTTTTGTCTTGGGCGTTACTGCTTGCTGCGCTTATAGAACGGAAGTTCCACAACCGTGAAGGGTTCGGGTTTGCCACGGAGGTCCACTGAGAGGGCCGTGCCGGGCTCCGTGAATGGCGTATCCACATAGGCGAGGGCGATAAGGAAGCCGAGGGTCGGGCTGGGAGCACCGGAGGTGACTTCGCCGATGACCGTTTCGCCGTCGCTGCTGAGGACCGGATAGTGGCTGCGCGCCGAACGGCGGCCGGAGCCCTTGAGGCCCACGAGGCGGCGGGCCGGTCCGGCGGCCTTCCGGGCTTCGAGGGCGGCACGCCCCACGAAGTTCCCCTCCTTGGAGAGGGCGACGACGGGCCCCAGGCCTGCGGCGTACGGGTCCGTGTCCAGCGTGAGCTCGTTGCCGTAGAGCGGCATCCCGGCTTCCAGACGGAGCGAATCGCGGCAGGCCAGACCCGCCGGAATCAGCCCCCGGTCCTCACCCGCAGCCAGCAGCGCAGACCAGAGGGCCGCGGCGTCGTCGTTGGAGACGTAGATCTCGAACCCGTCTTCGCCGGTGTACCCGGTGCGGGCCACGAGCAGGTCCAAGGTCCGCTCCCCCGCCCGGATGCCCACCGTGGCCGCGGCGTAGTACTTCATCCCGGTGACGGTCTCAGCCTGATCGGCGGGGACCAGGTCCAGCAGGATCGCTTCGGCCACCGGGCCCTGGACGGCAACCAGCGAGGTTTCCGCCGAGACATTGTTCACGGCGACGTCGAAGTCCTCGGCGCGGGACGCCAGTTCGGCGGCCACGGTGTCCGCGTTGCCCGCGTTGGGCACCACCAGGTAGGAATCGTCGGCGAGCCGGTAGCTGATCAGGTCATCGATGATCCCGCCGTCGTTGTTGGTGATCAGCGAATACTTGGCGCGTCCCACCTTCACTGCGGAGAGTTTGCCGACCAGGGCGTAGTCCAGGAACGCCCCGGCGTCGGGCCCGGAGACCTCCACTTCACCCATGTGGGAGAGGTCGAACAGCCCGGCTGCGCTGCGCACGGCCTTATGTTCGGCCAACTCGGAGCTGTATTTCAGGGGCATCTGCCAGCCGCCGAAGTCGGTGAAGGAAGCGCCCAGCTGTTTGTGCGCCTCGTAGAGCGCCGTGTACTTCTCAGTCATGGAATGTTCCTTCTAGTTTTCGAAGTCTTCGATGGGCGGGCAGGAGCAGATCAGGTTCCGGTCCCCTGCGGCGCCGTCAATGCGGCCTACCGGCGGGAAGTACTTGTCCATGCGCAGGCTGCGCAGCGGGAAAGCGGCCTGTTCGCGCGGGTAGGCGCGGTCCCATTCATTGGCTGCCACGACGACGGCGGTGTGCGGGGCATTGCGCAGCGGGCTGCCTTCGAGGGTGAAGTCCCCGGCCGCCACCTGGTCGATTTCGGCACGGATGGCGATCATCGCGTCGATGAAGCGGTCCATTTCGCCCAGGTCCTCGGACTCGGTGGGTTCCACCATCAGGGTGCCGGCCACCGGGAAGGACAGCGTGGGGGCATGGAACCCGTAGTCCACCAGCCGCTTGGCCACGTCCTCGGCGGTAACGCCGGTTTTGGCGGTCAGTTCCCGCAGGTCCAGGATGCACTCGTGCGCCACCAGTCCACCCTTGCCGGTGTAGAGCACGGGGTAGTACTCGTTCAGCCGGGCAGCCACGTAGTTCGCCGCGAGCAGGGCGTGCTTGGTGGCGCTGGTCAGGCCTTCACCGCCCATCAGGCTGACGTACGCCCAGGAGATGGGAAGCACGCCGGCGGAGCCGAAGCGGGACGCGGACACGGGAATGTCCTCGCCGCCGGTCCAGGTGGCGGCATCGCCGGGCATGAAGGGCGCGAGGTGCGCCTTGGCTGCCACGGGGCCGACGCCGGGACCGCCGCCGCCGTGCGGGATGCAGAAGGTCTTGTGCAGGTTCAGGTGGGACACGTCGCCGCCGAACTCACCCGGCTGCGCCAGGCCGACCAGCGCGTTGAGGTTGGCGCCGTCAATGTAGACCTGGCCGCCGGCCTCGTGGACCGCTTCGCAGACGTCGCGGACGTCGTCGTCGAACACGCCGTGGGTGGAGGGGTAGGTAATCATGATGGCGGCGAGGTTTTCGCGGTTCGCATCGATCTTGGCGCGCAGGTCCGCGTGGTCGATGGCGCCGTCGTCGGCGGTGGCCACCACCACCACCTTCATGCCGGCCAGCACTGCGGAGGCGGCGTTGGTGCCGTGCGCCGAGGCGGGGATGAGGCAGACAGTGCGCTGTTCGTCGCCGCGCGAGTGGTGGTAGCCGCGGATGGCAAGCAGCCCAGCCAGTTCACCCTGCGAACCGGCGTTGGGCTGGATGGAAACCGTGTCATAGCCGGTGATGACCGCGAGCTTCTCCTCCAGGTCCGCGATCAGTTCGCGCCAGCCCTCGGTCTGGGAATCCGGAGCGAACGGGTGGATGGAGGCGAACTCCGGCCAGGTCATGGCCTGCATTTCGGCGGTGGCGTTGAGCTTCATGGTGCAGGAGCCCAGCGGGATCATGGTGCGGTCCAGGGCCAGGTCGCGGTCCGAGAGGCGGCGCAGGTAGCGCAGCATCTGGGTTTCGGAGCGGTAGGAGGAGAACACCGGGTGCGTCATGAACTCCGAGGTACGCAGGATCCCAGCCGGCAGGTCGAAGCCGTCCGCCGCTTCCACGGAGGCGGCACCGAAGGCTGCGGCGACGTCGGCGATCACGGCCGGCGTCGTCGTTTCGTCGGCGGAGATACCCACGGTGTCCGCATCGATCCGGCGCAGGTTGATGCCCTTCGCCTCCGCGGCGGCGATGACCTCCGCAGCGCGGCCGGGAACGCGGGCAGTAACGGTGTCGAAGAAGGACTCGTGCAGCAGTTCGACGCCAGCGGCCTTCAGTGCGGTAGCCAGCGCCCGGGCGGAATCGTGGGCGCGGCGGGCAATCGCGGTGAGGCCTTCGGGGCCGTGGTAGACGGCGTACATGGAGGCCACGATGGCCAGCAGCGCCTGCGCGGTGCAGATGTTCGAGGTCGCCTTTTCGCGGCGGATGTGCTGCTCCCGGGTCTGCAGCGCCAGGCGGTAGGCGGGGGTGCCGGCGGAATCCTTGGAGACGCCCACCAGGCGGCCGGGCAGGGAACGCTCCAGGCCCTTGCGGACGGCCATGTAGGCGGCGTGCGGTCCGCCGTAGAACAGGGGAACGCCGAAGCGCTGTACGGAGCCGACGGCAATGTCCGCGCCCTGCTCACCGGGAGGCGTGATGAGGGTCAGGGCCAGCAGGTCCGCGGCCACGGTGACGAGCGCCCCGCGGTCCTTCGCCTCGGCGATCAGGGCGGAGGAGTCGCGCACCACGCCGGAGGCGCCGGGCTGCTGGAGCACAACGCCGGCCAGCTCGCCTTCGGGCAGGCCGTCGGCAAGGTCGGCAACAATGACGTCGAAGCCGAGCGCCTTGGCCCGGCCCTTCACCACGGCGATGGTCTGCGGGAAGAGCTCCGAGTCCAGCACGATGGCGCCGTTGCTGTGGGACTTGTTGGACCGGCGCATCAGCAGCACGGCCTCGGCCACGGCAGTGGCTTCGTCCAGCAGGGACGCGTTGGCGATGGGCAGGGCGGTGAGGTCCTGGACCATGGTCTGGAAGTTCAGCAGCGCTTCGAGCCGGCCCTGGGAGATTTCGGGCTGGTAGGGGGTGTAGGCCGTGTACCAGGCCGGGTCCTCGACCACGTTGCGCAGGATCACCGGAGGGGTGTGGGTGCCGTAGTAGCCCTGGCCGATCATCTGGACGGCCGTCTTGTTCTTCCCGGCAATCCTCCGCAGGGCCGCGAGGGTTTCCTCTTCGCTCTTCGCCGGATCCAGGACCAACGGGAAATTCTGCCGGATCGCGGCGGGGACGGCCATGTCCACCAGACCGTCAAGGGAGTCGTAGCCGACGGCTTTGAGCATGGTTTCCACGGCGTCGGCGCGGGCACCGATGTGCCGGTCCACAAACGCGGCGGCAAGAGTAGAGGAGGACGGTTCTACAGGCATGTGAGGCTCCAGGAAAGGCAGACGGGGGTACGTCGACGGCGACGGCTCCTCCCCGCTCTGTATTGGACCTGAGAGATTCCGCGGGTGTACTTCCGCTTGCACCGTCGGTGAGTTTCCGGCGCGGCCGGGAACTGCTTTCCAGAGTTGCCTCGCTGTGGCGGTACGGGGGCCTGAGAGATTCCCGGGGAGGGTTTGCTCCTACGGCGCCCGCCGATGCTGATGCGCATCCGGCGGGACTCTCCCGCCACGGCTGATAAAGGCATATTCAGTTGGAACTGCTGATGTGACACGGCCAACTTTAGCCTGCCCCCGGCAGCGCCTCAACCCTCAGACACGCCCGGGCGCGGGTGCCGGCTTCCGCCCGGGAAGCCTTCCGAACCCCCGTGTGACCTGCAACGTCACAGCTGCCTGAATTTGACGGGGCCTGTTAACGGCTTCCAAACTGAAATGTCGGCGGCAGCGCCAACATCCAGGTTTGCCTTATCGGGCGGCATAGGCGATTACGGCGGATGAGCTGCCGGCGGGTGCCTAAAAGAGAGATTTCAATGTCTGAGCACATAACCCGCCCACCAAGCGACAGTTCTGTTTCCGCGCCGCAAAACAGTGCGGAAGAACCCCACCTCGCCCGTTCCCTGTCCAGCCGGCACATCCAGCTGCTGGCCATCGGCGGGGCCATCGGCACGGGATTGTTCATGGGGTCAGGCAAGACCATCTCCGCGGCCGGCCCGTCAGTGATCTTCGTCTACGCGATCATCGGCTTCATGCTCTTCTTCGTTATGCGGGCCATGGGCGAGCTGCTGCTCTCCGACCTTCGTTACAAGTCCTTCACCGACTTCTCCGCGGACCTGCTGGGTCCCTGGGCAGGCTTCTTCACGGGCTGGACCTACTGGTTCTGCTGGGTGGTCACCGGCATTGCCGACGTGGTGGCGATTGCCCACTACGTCACCTTCTGGTGGGGCAACGCTCCCCTGTGGATCCCGGCCCTGGCCTGCATCCTGGTCCTGCTGGCCCTGAACCTGCCGACGGTCAAGGCGTTCGGCGAAACCGAATTCTGGTTTGCGCTGGTCAAGATCGTCGCCATCCTGACGCTCATCGTAGTTGGGCTGGTCATGATCCTGACCGGCTTCACGCACGGCGACGGGGTTACCGCCGGCTTCGGCAACCTCTGGGAACACGGCGGTTTCTTCCCCACCGGCCCCATGGGCTTTGTCGCCGGCTTCCAGATCGCGGTGTTCGCGTTTGTCGGCATTGAACTGGTGGGCACCACCGCGGCGGAAACCAAGGATCCGGAAAAGAACCTGCCCCGGGCCGTGAACTCCATTCCGATCCGTATCCTGCTCTTCTACGTAGGCGCCCTGACCGTCCTGATGGCTGTGATCCCGTGGGACGAATTCAGCGCCGACGAAAGCCCGTTCGTGGGTATGTTCACCTTGGCCGGGCTTGGCACCGCCGCAGCCATCGTGAACTTCGTAGTGCTGACATCCGCGGCATCTTCAGCGAATTCCGGGATATATTCCACTTCGCGTATGGTTTTCGGCCTGGCGCAGGAGGGCGATGCTCCCCGTCAGTTCGGCCGCCTCTCCCGGCGGAAGGTCCCCCAGAACGCGCTGTTCTTCTCCTGCACCTTCCTGCTGGCCGGCGTCGCCCTGCTGTACGCGGGCGAATCCGTCAGCGCGGCATTCACCTTGGTGAGCACCATTTCGGCCCTGTGCTTTATGTTCGTCTGGTCCATCATCCTGATCAGCTACCTGGTGTACCGCAGGCGCCGGCCGCAGCTGCATGAGGCGTCGAAGTTTCCGATGCCCGGCGGCGTCATGATGGCCTACCTCGTGCTGGCGTTCTTCGTGTTTATCCTGTGGACGCTCACCACCCAGGCAGACACCCTGCAGGCGCTCCTCGTGACCCCCGCGTGGTTCGTCCTGCTGGGCATTGTCTATGCCGTCCTGCGGCGGACCCCCGTGCATCAGGCGCGGGTGGCTGCACACCACGACGACGTCGCCCGCGAGCGCGCTGCGCTCCCCGCTGCGAAGCCATAAGCGGCGCCTAGTACACCACCGTTCCCCGGGAGCTGACCGTTGCGCCGCCTCCCGGGGCGCCGGCTTTGCTGCTGGCGTCTATCTCCAGTCCGAAGGTATTCAGCGGCACCTCCAGGGCCGAGACCAGGTGCGGCACCACTTCCTGCTGGATCCGGGCGATCACGCCCTGCACGTCGGCGTCGGAATTCACCGTCACCTTCATGGCCAGGTCCGGCTCGTCCGCAGTGCCGCGCAGGCGGACGGTTGAGCCCACCACGCCGGGCAGCTGATCCGTCTCATTGCTGACGGCGGAGGCCAGCACCTGCGGATCACACACGGTGACGCCGTGCGCCGGGTCTTCCTGCAACCGGAATGTCCCCGCCGGCCAGGCCCGGGGAATCTGGGCTTGAAGCCACCACAGCCCCAGGATGCCAAGGATCACCCCGGCCAGCAGCATGCCCCAGGGCACGTACTCCCCGGCCAGGAACCCCTGGCCGTCGGATTCGGACAGCACCCGGTCCGAACGGCCCGGGCTGCCCCCGATGAGGCGGTCCAGGGTTCCGCTGGCAATAAGTGCTGCCAGCACTCCTGCCGCAAGGAACAGGACCCCGAGGATAATCAGCCACGTCCGGTTGGCCCTACCTGAATGGTGCCGCATTGCCCCTGCCTTCCTCTCCTGGTCCCGTCTGTCAGTCCCGCGTCCGAATGGTTGCCGTGACTTCCGGCACCGGATCCAGTCCGGTGGCGGCCAGGCGGGAGCGCACCCCGTCCACCACCCAGTGCTGCAGATCGGTGGTGCCGTGCAGCGCCGTCCGCACATCCAGATGGACCTTGCGCGAGGACGCCGTCGCAGAGGCGGTGGCCACCCCGTCAATGTGGTCGCAGGTGGATGCCGCCAACCGCGCAACTGCACGCCGGCTCATCACCACGGTTTCCCCTCCCCGGACCGACGGAACGCCGCCCGCTTCCCCCGCTCCGGGCAGCCCCGGCATATTCACCGGCTTTGCCCGCAGCGGCAGTGCGGAGAAGTCACCGGGGACCATTCCGCACAGCAGCAGGATCAGCCCGATCAGGAGCAGCACTACGGCACCGGTCCAGCCCCGGGTGCTGTCCCACCCGGTCTCGGAGAGCCAACGCAGCGGTTCCGTCACGAAGGCCGGCCAACTCCCCTGAATGAGGCGGGCGACGGCGGCCCAGACCAGGCTTACACCGAGCGCCAGCATCACGATGGCGGAAATTGCTGCGGGAACGGAGCGGCTGGGCCTGCGCCGCATGGACACCGGCGGCGGGATCTTCGCATTCATTGCAGTTTCCTTCGGCCACGCGTATCCCGCTGCGGCGGCTTCAGCCAGGCAACCGTAATGTCCACCTGCCGCACCTGGACTCCGGTCAGCTCGGTGACCCGCTCCGTGATCCGGCGGCGCAGCTGCTCGGTGGCCTGGCGCAGCGGCATCGGATACGGCAACCCCACAGTGACCTTGAGGCTGGCGACGTTTCCGGCCAACTCCACGCTGGCATCCGGCCGTGCGGAAAGATCCGCCCGGCTGCCGATACCAAGGAATCCTCCGGAGCTTCCGCCTGCAAACGTTTCATCCCGGGCTACCTGGCTGGCCGTTTTTTCCAGCACCCGCCGGGCCAGGACGGTTTCGCCGCGGTCATCGGCATCCCGCCCCGAAACCAGCGACGGCGGAGCCGAGGGAATGCTCATCGGCTTGACGCTTTACCGAGCATTCCCGCCACGTCCACCTTCCCATCCGCCACCAACCCCACCAGCAGCCCGATCAGGCCGAACAGCAGCGTAATGAGGAACGCCAGCCAACCGCCGAAGGCCAGCACGATTCCCAGCACCAGCCCGATTAACAGACACCACCGCGTTGCGGACATGGAGTCCTCCTTTTGGTTGTTGTACGGCCCTTACTCCAGGCTCTTGGACGGGCTGGAGGGCTGCTGGTCGTCCTGGTCCTCGTTCTCATCCGGCAGGTGGACATCGGTGACATTCACGTTCACCTCCAGCACTTCCAGGCCGGTGGCGTTTTCCACGGACCGGATGACGTTGCGCCGGATGCCCTGGCTCACCTCCACCACGGAAAAGCCGTACTCCACCACGATGCTGACGTCGATCGCGGCCTGGCGTTCGCCCTTTTCCACCGTGACGCCGTTGCTGACGTTGGTCTGCGAGCCCGGGATCCTTTCGGTCATGGAACTGAAAGCACGCCGGGCGGCATTGCCCATGGCATGCACGCCCGGCACCTCGCGGGTGGCCATGCCTGCCAGCTTCTGCACCACGGTTTCCTCGATGGTGGTGTCGCCCCGGGGTGTGTGCAGCGGTCCGGTCCGGCGCTCGGCGTCAGCCGACGGCGACGCGGAGGAGCCGCCCTGCCCCTGGGGTGAACCCTGTCCGGTCTGCATACTCTGGGCACCCTGCGGATTGGCCGTAGCGGACGTTGCCCCCGCTGTCTTTGATGGATCTGCCATGGGAATCATCTCCTGCGTTCATTGCGGATGCACCGCGCGCGTCCCTTACAGAGTTAATGACGTGCGAAGGACCGAATCGTCACGGCAGAACCGGGACTTCGACCGTCTTTCGCCCGGTCCGTCCTGCGGTTATTCCTTGATGGCCGCCGTTCTGGGACAATCGAGCCACGTCCGGCCGCTGCCGGACGGGACAGGGACACCATGGCGGGATCCGAGCTGCCGCAGGCGGCGCATAACGGCGGGAGATCCCCGCGCACCGGGCCAGGGCACCGGTATCCGGACGAGGCGGCCCTGGTCGCACTGGCCCGCGGAGGAGACCTTCCCGCCTTCGAGCATCTTGTGGCCATTTACCAGCGCAGGTTGTTCCGGCTCGCCTACCGCATGCTTCGGGACCGCGGTGATGCCGAGGACGTCGTGCAGGACACGCTGACGGCCGGCTGGCGGATGCTCCCGACCTTGAACCGGGAGGAAGCCTTCGGCGGCTGGGTCTACCGGACGGCCACCAACCGCTGCCTGGACGTCCTTCGGCACCGCACTTCCCACCCGCAGGACCTGCCGGGCGCCGATCCGCTGGCCGACGCCGCCGCGGTCGCCACCGCCCGCGACTCGGACCGGGAAGCGGATCCGCACCGCACGGCGGAGGTGGCGGCAGAATTGGACGCCCTGCGGCGGGCCCTCTCCCTGCTTCCTGCGGATCAGCGGGCCTGCTGGCTGCTTCGTGAAGTCCATGGACAGAGCTATGCGGAGATCGGCGCTGCGCTGCGGATCAGCCCGCAGGCCGTGCGCGGACGGTTGTCGCGGGCCCGCGAACACCTGTCAGCAGCCATGACGCCGTGGCGGTAATCCCTTGTAATTCCACTTGTCAGACAATAATATCCACGATACGGAAGAAGTAACCGGCATCACTTTTATTGCTGTCCACCGGCATTGCCACAGGGAGAATCATTATGGCCATTGAAGTAACCGACTCCTCGCCCGCCGAAGGAGCGGAACACATCCTGACCCCCGAAGCGCTGGAATTCATCGAGGAACTCCACCGCCGCTTCCGCAGCACCCGCGACGAGCGGCTTGCCGCCCGCGCCGTCCGCCGCCAGGAAGCCGCCTCCACCGGCCGACTGGATTTCCTGCCCGAGACCGCCGACATCCGCAGCGGAGACTGGAAGGTGGCCGAGGCACCCGCCGCCCTGCAGGACCGCCGGGTGGAAATGACCGGCCCGGCTTCCCCCGCCAAAATGGCCATCAACGCCCTGAACTCCGGCGCCAAGGTCTGGCTGGCCGACCTTGAAGATGCCTGCACCCCCACCTGGCACAACGTGGTGGATTCGCAGGTGAACCTCTACCGTGCCGCACGCAATGACCTCTCCTTCACCTCACCCGAGGGCAAGGAGTATGCACTGCGCACCGATGCCCCGCTCGCCGTCGTCGTAATGCGCCCGCGCGGATGGCACCTGCCCGAAAAACATGTGCTGATCGACGGCGAACCTGCCGTTGGCGCCCTGGTGGATTTCGGACTCCACTTTTTCTCCAATGCCCGGCAGCTGCTGGACAACGGACAGGGACCGTACTACTACCTGCCCAAGATGGAAAGCCATCTGGAGGCACGGCTCTGGAACGACGTCTTCAACTTCGCCGAGGAGTACGTGGGCGTGCCGCAGGGCTCCGTCCGGGCCACCGTCCTGATCGAGACCATTCCTGCTGCCTTCGAAATGGAGGAGATTCTCTACGAACTGCGCGATCACGCCTCCGGCCTGAACGCCGGGCGCTGGGATTACCTCTTCAGCATGATCAAGGTCTTCCGCGACGCCGGGAAGGACTATCTGCTGCCGGACCGGGCCGACGTCTCCATGACCGCACCCTTCATGCGCGCCTACACCGAACTGCTCGTGAAGACCTGCCACCGCCGCGGCGCCTTTGCCATGGGCGGCATGGCGGCCTTCATCCCCAACCGGCGTGAGCCTGAGGTGACGGCCGCCGCCCTGGCTAAAGTGAAGGCGGACAAAACCCGTGAGGCCGGCGACGGCTTTGACGGTTCCTGGGTGGCCCACCCTGATCTGGTGCCCGTCTGCCGGGAGGTCTTCGATGACGTCCTGGGCGACAAGCCGAACCAGGTGGACCGGCAGCGTGAAGACGTGTCCGTCACTGCCACCGACCTGCTCGACGTCAGCACCGCCGAAGGCTCCATCACGGAAGCAGGGCTGCGGTCCAACCTCTATGTGGCCGTCAACTACGTGGCCGTCTGGCTCTCCGGCAACGGTGCCGTTGCCATCCGGAACCTGATGGAGGACGCTGCCACTGCGGAGATTTCCCGCTCCCAGGTCTGGCAGCAGGTCCGCAACAACGTGGTGCTTGAGGATACCGGCGAGACCGTCTCCGAGGAGCTCGTCAGCCGGATCCTGGCCGAAGAAACGGAACGGCTGCGCGGGGAGGTGTCGGACGAAATGTTCACGGGGTACTTCGAGCCGGCCAGCCGGATCATCGGGGAGATCAGCCTGTCCAAGGACTACACGGACTTCCTGACCCTGCCGGCGTACGAGCTGATCGACTAGCCCTCGGGCGGGCGGGCCTTGCCGAAGTGCGGCAGGGCCCGCAGGTAGCCGCTCCCCCAGCGGGTAATGGCGTTGTACGCCTGTGCCCGGACCGCCGGTGCGGACAGGAACACGTCGTGCATCGCATTGGGGATCCGGTCCACGTTCACGGTGGAGCCCAGGGAGAGCGAGCGGTGAGCCACCACGTTGACGTCCAGCACGACGTCGGAGCGCGCCGCATCTTCCGACCAGCGCGGATGCAGGTAGCTGTTGTCTGACAGCAGCACCAGCACAGGCAGCTGCAGCTGCAGTCCCGCGGCGACCGTTGCCTGGGCGGAGAACACTGCATGCAGGAAAGCGACCGTGACCGGGAACCCGCGCACGGGACGCCATTCGGTGTCGTACTGCCATTCCCCGCCGAACGCCGCAGACACCGTCCGGGTGTAGATTCCGGGGTCAACCGGCGGCAACGGGCGGCGCGGGTGATGCTGCGCCTCCAGGCTGACCAGCGGTGAAATAACCCGGCGGGCCAGTTCCGTGGCCTGGAATTCCAGCCACGGACTGTTCAGGATCAGGGCTGCGGCCCGGCCGGGGTGGCGCTGCGCCCAGAGCGCCAGCGTCAGGCCGCCCGTGGAGTGCCCAAGCAGGATCAGCGGTCGGGCGTCGGCCGCGTCCTGCCCCATGGCTTCCAGTGCTGCACCCACATCCGCGTCATAGTCGCGGAGGTCCTGGACATAGCCGGGTTCCTCCCCCGGGCGCAGGCTGCGCCCGTAGTTGTGCAGGTCAACGGCGAAGAACCGCGCACCCTGCCCGGCCCAGTAGCGCGCCAGCTCGGTCTGGAAGAAATAGTCCGACCAGCCGTGCACGTAGAGGACATCCGCCGTCGGCCCGGACGCGGGCGGGTCGGACGGCGGGTCCGACGGCGTGTCCGACGGCGTGTAGCGGACCAGGGTGGCAACCTTGCCGCCGGGCAGGTCCAGGGTCAGCTGGTCGAATCCCTCACCCAGGATGTCCGGTTCCCACCGGCGCCGGGGGCGCGGGTTGCTCATGCAGAAGCGCCGTCGGGCTCGAAGCGGATGACCTGGCGGATGGCGAGGCCGTCCGCCAGGGTATCCATGGCCGAGTTGATGTCCTCCAGCGCAATAGTGGAGGAGACCAGTTCCTCCACGGGCAGTTTCCCCTCCCGCCACAGCTGCGCGTAAACCGGGATGTCCCGGGCAGGAACGGCGGAACCGAGGTAGCTGCCGATGATGGTCCGGGCTTCGGCGGTCAGCGTCAGCGGCGTGATTTCGGAGGTTTGGTCCGGGGCCGGCAGCCCTACCGTGACGGTGGTACCCCCGGGGGCCGTGATCCGTACGGCCGTTTCGAAGGCGCGGGGATGGCCGGCAGCCTCGATCACCAGCGCGGGCCGGATGCCGGCGTCGAGCGCCTCCTGCGGCGTATACACGGCGTCGGCTCCGAGCTCCCGGGCGCGTGCCAGTTTCTCCGGCAATGAGTCAATGCCGATCACACTGTGCACGTCCAGGGACAGTGCCGTCAGGAGCGCAGCCATGCCGACGCCGCCGAGCCCGACGATCGCGACGTCGTCGTCCTTGCCCGGACGGGCCGGGTTCAGCACCGCGCCGCCACCGGTGAGGACGGCGCACCCCAGCAGGGCCGCCACGTGCGGCGGAATGTCGTCATCGACGGGTACCACTGACTTCCGGTTGACCACGGCATGCGTGGCGAAGCCGGAGACGCCGAGGTGATGGCGTACTTCGCCGCCGTCCGCGGCGGTCAGGCGCATCCCGCCGTCGAGCAGCGTGCCGGCATTATTCGCTGCGGATCCCGGGATGCAGGGCATCTTGCCCTCGGTCCGGCAGCCCGCACATTCACCGCAGCGGGGCAGGAAGGCCATCACCACGCGCTGTCCGACGGCGAGGTCGTCCACGCCCTCGCCCAGCTCCTCCACCTTGCCCGCGGCCTCGTGCCCGAGCAGCATGGGCAGCGGCCTCACCCGGCTGCCGTTTACCACCGACAGGTCCGAGTGGCACAGGCTCGCAGCCTCGATGCGCACCATGATTTCCCCGGGCCCGGGCGGCTGCAGCTGGAGGTCCTGGACCACCACCGGCCGGGACTGAGCGTAGGGGCGCGGGGCGCCGATGGTCTGCAGGACCGCGCCGCGGATGGACCGGGTGCTCTCGGTGCCCATGAACTCTCCTTCGAGTAGATTTCGAACCGGCTTCCGGTCCCTTTCGCGATACGCCAGCACTATTCCACCACGAAGAACCCGGGCCGTCCCGCTGTTTCCGCTGCCCGAACCGCCTCAACACGGCACCGGTGCCCGCCCGCCCGCCGTTCCACTGGCAAGATTAGGGCCATGAATGAGAGTTCCAGGACCGTACCGGCGCTGCCGGACAAAGACACCCTTGCGCTGAAGCGTGCGTTGGCTGCCGGCGATGTCACCGTCTTCGTGGACGGTACGGCGCTGCGGCTGCCCGACGCCGCCCGGGACGCTGTGCTGGACCTGCTGTCCCGTCTCGCGGCGGGCGCCCCCGTGACCGTGTCCTCGGAGCCGGCGGCGCCGGTGGATCCACCGCTTCCGGCCGGATCCGTGCCGCTGCTGACCACTTCCCAGGCGGCCGCTGCTGCCGGCATCTCCCATACCTACCTGCGCAACCTGACGGATGCCGGGATTATCCCGGTCCAATACCGCGGCTCGCACCGCCGTATCCGGATGGAAGACGTCCAGGCCTGGCTCGACTCGCAGCAGGCCGCGAGGGCAGCCAAAGCAGCCGGGGAAGCAACCGGGAACAGCGCGGAGACTCCCGGCACCTGATACCGGAAGTCCGCCGGCGGAAAACCGGCTCCCGGTGCCACTGCACGGCCGTGTGGCGGGGACCTATGCTGGGGATGTGTCGGCGGACACCCCGCCGGCTGACCCTACTGACGGAGCAATACTGTGATCATCGGTATCCCCAAGGAAATCAAGAACAATGAATTCCGTGTAGCAATAACCGCCTCGGGCGTGCACGAACTGCGCTCCCATGGCCACCAGGTGCTGGTACAAAGCGGTGCCGGCACCGGCTCGAACATTACGGACGCGGAATACACCGCCGCCGGGGCGCAGATCCTGGACTCAGCCGACGACGTCTGGGCCCAGGCAGCCATGATCCTCAAGGTCAAGGAGCCCGTTGCCTCCGAATACCGGCATTTCCGGCCGGGCCTGATCCTCTTCACTTACCTGCATCTGGCCGCGGAGCCGGAACTGACGGCTGCCCTGCTGGACCGCGGAGTCACCGCGATCGCCTATGAGACCGTGCAGCGCGGCCGGGCCCTCCCCCTGCTGGCACCCATGTCCGAAGTAGCCGGGCGGCTTTCGGTCCAGGTAGGTGCGCAGTCCATGATGGCCCCGGCGGGCGGGCCCGGCCTGCTGCTGGGCGGCGTTCCGGGTGTCCGGTCGGCCAAGGTCGTGGTGCTGGGGGCCGGCGTGGCCGGAACCAACGCGGCGGCGGCGGCCGTAGGCGCCCATGCGGACGTCACGGTCCTGGACATCAATATCGACCGGCTGCGGGAGCTCGATGAGCTGTATGCCGGCCGGATCAAGACGGTGGCATCCAACGCCTTCGAGATCGAGCGGGCCGTAGTGGATGCGGACCTCGTGATCGGCTCGGTACTGGTCCCCGGGGCACGGGCTCCGAAGCTGGTCACCAATGAGATGGTTTCGCGGATGAAGCCGGGAAGCGTACTGGTGGACATCGCGGTGGACCAGGGCGGCTGCTTCGAAGACAGCCACCCCACCACGCACGAAGATCCGACTTTCCGGGTGCACGGCTCCCTGTTCTACTGCGTGGCCAACATGCCCGGTGCGGTTCCGAATACTTCCACCTACGCGTTGACCAACGTGACGCTGCCGTACGCGGTTTCGCTGGCCAGCCTCGGTGTGGCCGGCGCCTTTGAGAAGCACCCGGACCTCGCGCACGGGCTCAACATCGCCGGCGGCCGCGTCACCCACTCATCGGTCTCTGCAGCCCACGGGTTGGAGCTGGCCTCGGAGTGGCCTGATTTGGTGACTTCCTAGCAGTTCCACCGGCGACCGTCCGGTCCGCGGCCGTTTGGATCGGACGGCGGCGGATCGGACGGCGGGAGTCAGTGAACCGGTGCGGCAGCCTTGGGGCTGGGGCCGCGAAGGACCGGCTGGCCGAGCATGGAAATGATGACGGCGCCCAGTGCCATCGGGATAACGAACAGGAAGTACAGGTCACCGGGCGTCCAGCCGCCGTCCATCAGGGTGCCGGCCAGGATCGGCGAGATGATGGCGCCGATGCGGCCCATGCCGATCACCAGTCCCAGGGCGGTCCCGCGGACCTCGCTCGTGTAGTAGGTGGGGCTGATCGCCAGCATGCCTGCGATGGGCGCATTGGAGCCGAACCCTACCAGCGCCGCCGCGAACAGTGCCCAGCCAAGCGAACCGTTGGTCGAGTTGGCGAACACGACGAAGGTGGCTGCCCCAATCACGAAGAACACGGCAAGGACCCTGCGCATGGGGAAGCGCGCCCCCAGCAGGCCCAGCAGGACGCCGCCGACAATCGCGCCGACGCTGAAAAGCACTCCTGCGTTGATGCCGTCCTGGGCGGTGAACCCGCTTTCCGCAATCAGTCGAGGGGTCCAGGAGTTCGCGAAGTAGAAGCTCGCCATGAGGACAAAGTAGGCCATGGCCAGCAGGATGGTCCGGCGGGCGTTGTAGCCGGTTAGGACGTCCGCAAAACGGGATTTGTTCTGCTCGACGGCGACGGATTCCGGCAGCTCATCCACGGCCGGCTGCCGGATGGCCCGCAGGCTGCGGTTGACCCGTTCCAGTGCGCCGGCCGGCCGGCGGGTCAACAGGTAGTCGACGGATTCCGGGAATACCTTCATCACCAGCGGGATCATCAGGAGGGTGACGACGGCGCCGAACAGGAACGCGGAACGCCAGCCGTATTGGCTGATCAAGACGCCGCTGATCAGGCCGCCGAGGACGCCGCCGATCGGCTGTCCGATGCTGACGAGGGACAGGGCGGTGGATCGGCGCTTGGCGTTGGAGAACTCAGAGGCAAAGACGCTGATGGTGGACTGGAGCGTTCCAATGGCCACGCCCGTCAGGAGGCGCAGAATCAGCAGCACCCCATAGTTCGGGGCGAAGTAGGAGGCCAGCATGCCGGCGGCGACAATGCAGACACCGATCAGCAGCGTTTTCTGGCGCCCGATAATGTCTGAGACCGTCGAGACGAAGATGGATCCGACGGCCATGCCCACGAGTGCGGCGCTGAGCAGGTAGCCCAGCTGTGCACCGTTCAATCCCCACTCTTCGGCTACATGGCTGGCGCTGAAGGCCATGACCAGGACATCGAAGCCGTCGATCATGTAAAGGGTGGTGCAGATGGCGATAATAGCCACCTGCCGGGGGCTCATCCGCGAATCTTCGATCCGTTCCTTAATTTGCACCAAACAAAGCTAACTGAGAACTACGTCACAAAAAGATTCCGTGTCGCCGGACATCGGAATCGTTACAGACCCGGCACCGGCTCAGCAGGCGGCGGCGCGGTCTGATCCCGCTTGTCCGGCGTGGATACTTCACAATAGGATGACCATTGGTCAAGACGTGGCCACAGGCTGCTTGCCAGCCGCACCCAAATGTTAAACCTCCGAGGAACCAGTGCCGTTTTGCCACGTCTGCCCCCGCGACACCTTTTTCCTGAGCGCCCCTAAGACCACGGTTACGCGCTTGTCCGTCAGCTTCCGCACATCGTGGGCGGCAGCGTGACGCCGGCCCGCGGCGAAGAACCAGCTTCGGGCCCCACCCCCGGCCTGAACACCGTCTCCGGTTCCGAGCCCGCCGCGGCACCGGGCTATTTCCCCCGGCTCCTCTCGGCAGCTGCCCATGTAAAACACATCGCCTCAGACAGTGCACTGGACCGGTTCGGCCTGAACCGGGACAGCTTTCACCTGCTTGGCTGCCTTGCCTCAGCGCCGGCTACGGAAGCTGAGCTGGCCAAGGCCGCCGGCCAGTCCTCAACGGCTATAAGAGTCCACCTCCTGCAGCTCCAGTCCTCCGGATACTCCGCCCGGGACGGATCCGGGATCTGGTCGGTTACGGAGGCAGGCCTCAACGTCATGGAGTGCGCCAATCTGGCCCAGGCGGAAGCGACCCTGGACGCAGAGGACAGCCAGGAACTGCGGCAGGCGCTGCGCACCCTCATCTCCTCGCTTCGGCTCGAGCAGCCCGAAGGCGGCACGCAGAAGGAACCCTGAGCTCAGGAACCCGCGGGGCGGGCAAGCGCGCCCACCAGCTCCTCCCACCCCGTCTCCAGGCGGGACAGGCTCATGCCTTCCTCGCCGCGCAGGTGGAGAAGCAGGCCTGCATCCAGGAAGGCCATCAACTGGTAGGCGGCGAGTTCCGGGTCCGGAACCGTGCCGGTCAGCCGGAGCAGCCCGGCGAGGTGTCGGCGTGCAAGGCTCCGGGACGGATGCTGGTAGCGGGTCCGGGGATCGACGTCGGCGGCCCGGGCCAGCTCGCCGGTCACGGCCAGCGATGCCAACCGTGCCAGGCCGAAGGCAAGCAGCCGGTCCCTGGGCGGCGCCCCTGGCCCCAACGGGGGCGGACCGAACAGGTAGGCGGTCCGGAACCCCTGCTCGGCATGGTCCAGAAGCGCCTGCATCAAGCCGGCACGGGAGCCGAAGCGCCGGAACACCGTCCCCTTGCCCACGTGTGCGCGCTCGGCAAGGTCATCCATCGTCAGGGCGTCCGCACCGCCGGCGGCCACGAGTTCCAAAGCTGCTTCGAGCAGGCGGTGATGGTTCCGGGCGGCATCCACCCGGATACCCGCTTGTGATGGTCCTCTCCCGCCCATGCGGGCCAGTGTATCGCCGTGGGGAATAAAATCGGACTGTAGTCCGCTTAAGGCCTAGAAGAAGAATCCGTGCCCGTGCCCCCAAGGCGGCGCGGCCAAGACAGGAGTTCCAATTTTGAGCACCACCATCCTGACCCTCGTCGGCAGCCTCCGCGCCGGTTCCATCAACCGCCAGCTCGCTGAAGCCGCGGCCGTCGGCGCTCCGGAAGGCGTCGAGGTGAAGCTCTTTGAGGGGTTGGGCGAAATTCCGTTCTACAACGAGGACATTGATGTGGAGGGGCTCGTCCCGGAGGCAGCACAGGTACTGCGCGACGCCGCCGCTGCGTCCGACGGCCTGCTGCTGATCAGCCCCGAGTACAACGGCACCATGCCTGCAGTGCTGAAGAACGCCATTGACTGGCTGTCCCGCCCCTTCGGCGCCGGTGCCATCTCCGGTATGCCCACCGCCGTCATCGGTGCCGCCTTCGGCCAGTACGGCGGCGTTTGGGCACAGGACGATGCACGCAAGTCGGTCGGTATCGCCGGCGCCCGCGTAGTCGAGGAAGTGCGCCTGGCCATCGGCGGATCCGTAACGCGTTACGCCGGACTGCACCCGCAGGATGACCCGGACACCGTGGCCCAGCTCGGCGAGGCCGTCCGCGTTCTCGCTGAGGCGTCTGTCTCCGTAGCCTAGGCAAAACAGACAGAAAAGAGGGACGGACCGTCACGGGTCCGTCCCTCTTCTGCGTTCGGCGTCCTGCTAGTACCAGACCTCGTCCGCCCAGGCCGCGTCCCTTAGGTATTCACGCGCCGGACCAACATTCCAGGCTTCGCCGTAGGGCGCCAGGACGCCGCTGTTCTTCAGATCCGCCAGGACGTCTTCCGAGCAACCGAGGACCGAGCCGAGTTCCTGCGCGTCCGCTACCACTACTTCTTCATGATCGGCCACCGGATGGGCCCCCTTCCCATTGTGCGCAGGTTCAGCGCTTATCGAGCAGAACTGATTCCCGTTCCGGACTCCAGGTCCGTGCGTACAATCCCATGGCCGCTTCCTCGCGGAGGCTCAGGCCCAGGCGGTTCAGGAGCATGTGCGCCTGGTAGACCGTCAGGTGCTGGGCGCTACGGCTCAGCCGGGCCTTGTCCGCCCGATACAAATACGTGTCAATGCCCCGGAACCAGCGCCGCCGCCAGTTTTCGACGGCGGATTCGGCTGCCGTCGCTGCCATTAGCCGGTGGGTGGGCATGACCTTCGCGCCCACCTGGACCGTCATGGCCTGCCGCACACCGGCTGCCCGCGGGCCGAACCCTGCCGTGCAGCTGCGCAGGTGGCTGTCCCAGTAGTAGTCCCAGGAAAGGCGGCGCCGGTCCGGCCACGCTGATGCCCGGGGGCCTTTCATCATGCTCCGGGCCGCATCGAACAGCAGGAGCGATCCCAGTGCCCAGCGGTTCTGGACCTTGGGGAAGCGTGCGGTCGCCCAACTCGCCAGATCGGAAGAGAGCTCGAAAACCTCTTCGGCGAGGGAAAGTCCTTCCACACCGCCGTATTTCGCGAGGTCTGCTTCAATGCGCGGGTCCTGCGGCTCGCCGCCGCCCGGGCTGAGCCGGTCCGTTGCCGGCTCGCTGAACTGCTGGCTGGTTTCGAGGTGGCCGATGACACCGCTGGACTGGTCCTGCAGGGCCACCATCAGCGACTGCAGCCGGTCAAGCGTGCTTGTAGGTGCGAGCACCCGGAGTTTTACATGTGCGTTGGCCGGATCCGAGCACCGCGTGAAATACCAGCGCTGCGCGCCCAGGAGCTGGGCCTGAGCCGCCAGCGGGGTAACCAGTTCTCCGATGATGCCGTCCGCTACATCAAAGCCCCCGGTATGAATGGAGAGCGACCACCAATGAGTGCCCGGTTGCGTCCGTGAGGCTGGTCGAACTGCAGCTAGCTGGCTCATATGCGTCTTTCCCCTCGGGGTGCGGTTACCGCCACTGGGCGGCCTTTCAGTGTTCTAGTGTTCGAGTTACTTGTCTATGGCCCCTTGGGGGCCTCAGTTAGAACCAATCCCAGCTCTTCATGATTGCTATCCCCCTTGGGTCTTGGGCTGTTGCTCAGCCGGCGCCTTGATTGACTCCGAAAGCTTCCCCCGCCGCTGCACGGCCTGTAAATAGCCTCCGCTGCCCGGTTCCTGACATGTCCGGATGTGGACCCTCGGGGTTCCTTATCCCTATTGCAGCCGGGACGGAAAGCCCCATGGCCTGAGGTTTTCCGCGGCAGGAACTTTGCACCGCCGCCGTTGGCATTAACCGGCCATGTCCTGCATTCCAAAGTGTGTTGCGGTCACAAAACACTTTTGTCACATGCGGCCCGGAAACCGGGCCCGCTGGGTAGGGTAGCTGTGGGGGCTACAGCTGATGCTTTGAAAGGATTCGCCGTGCTGTCTCAGGTTTCGCTCGACGTCTACCGCTTTGCCGTGAGCCGTCCGGGGTGGACGGCGAAGGAGGCTTCCGAGGCCTTGGGGTACACCAGCAAGGTAATCGACGGCGCCATCTCCGAACTGACCGCAAGCTGCCTGCTGCTGCAGCAGGGCGCGGACTGCCCGAGCTACACGGCGGTTTCTCCTGATGTTGCCCTCGCGGAACTGGTGGATCCGGACGAACGGACCCTGCTGGAACTGCGCGGAAGAATCAGCACCCGCCGGCGGGAAATGGCGGCATTGACCCCGGCCTATGTCGAGGCACGCAAGCGCCTGGCGGCCGATTCCTCGGTGGAGGTGGTCGAGGACCAGGAGAAAGTCCAGCGGGTACTGATCGAGTACGGGCGCAGCGCCACCGACCGTGTGCTGATCGCCCGTCCGGGACAGGGTGCCAACGCAGACATCCATGAGGAAAGCGTGCAGAAGGACCTGGATCTCCTGCGCAGCGGCGTCCGCCGGCAAACGCTGTACCACGCAAGCACGCGGGACCATGTGCCCACCCGCAAAGCCGTGGAAGTTATTACCCAAGCAGGAGGGCAGTTCCGCACCCTTCCCTACATGCCGCTGAGAACACTGATCTTCGATGACAAAGTGGCGGTGGTGGCCCGCGATCTGCACCCCGGCGACGTTGCCGGGCTGGTAGTGCGGGATACCAACCTGATCCGTATCTTCGGGTTGCTCTTCGAGTTTGCGTGGGGCTTGGCGGAGCCCTTCCTGATTGACGACCCCAGCAGGGAGGGCCTTACCAGCACCCAGCGGTCCGTCCTCACGGCACTGGCGGCCGGTTATTCGGATGAGGCCATTGCCCGACGGGTTGGCATCAGTGTGCGGACCTGCCGCCGCCACATCGCCTGGATGCTGGAGGAGCTGGGTGCGGAGAGCCGGTTCCAGGCCGGGATCAAGGCCCACAAGGCCGGCTGGATCTAAGGCTCCGCCGGTTGATCGGGTTCAGCCGGACCCGGAGTGCCCGGCATTGGTGTACTAAACAGCCGTTGCCTGACGGTCAACTATTGGGGTTAGCATGGGTGGCATGACCCGCGAGGAATTCTCCGATGCCGTAGAACTGCCCGTTGACACCATGGCTGCTTTGGAGCGCGCCGCCGGCTCCCATCGCCACGAGGTGCTGTTCTCCAACCGCGCCTTCCACATCAAGCAGTCCGCGGTACGGGATGTCTTCGACATTTCCATCCGTCCGGGCCTGATTTCCCTGGCAGGCGGGAGTCCCTATCTGCGTTCGCTCCCCCTGGAAGACCTCGGCCGGACCGCCCAGCGCATTATTGCGGAACACGGGCTGGAGGCGCTGCAGTACGGCGGCGGGCAGGGGATGGAAGAGCTGCGCACGCAGGCATGCGAGGTCATGGCTGCGGAGGGCATCCTCGACGCCGATCCGGCCGACATCGTCATCACCACCGGCTCGCAGTCCGCGCAGGATGTCGCAGCCAAGGTCTTCTGCGATCCGGGAGACGTCATCCTCTGCGAGGATCCCACGTACGTAGGGGCGCTGAATGCCTTCGAGGCCTATGAGGTGGATGTACGCACCGTCCCGATGGACGACGGCGGCCTCGTCCCGGAGGCACTCGAGCAGCGGATCCGCGAGGTTCGTGCCGAAGGCAAAACCATCAAGCTGCTCTATACGATCCCGAGCTTCAACAATCCCAGCGGCGTCACCCTGACCGCCGACCGCCGGCAGGCGGTAGTGGAAATCTGCCGGCGGAACAACATCCTGATCCTGGAGGACAACCCTTACGGCCTCCTCCGGTTCGACGGCGAACCCCTGACCCCGATGCGGGCAGGGAACGCCCAGGACGTGCTGTACCTGGGCTCGTTCTCCAAGATCTTCGCCCCCGGAGTCCGGCTCGGCTGGGCACTGGTCCCCCGCCACCTTTACCGGCGGTTCTACCTCGCCTGCGAGGCCGTGGTCCTCTGCCCCTCGCCTTTGACGCAGATGCTGGTCTCCGCGTACCTGCGCGAGTACGACTGGATGGGCCATGTACGCAGCTCCCGCAGCCTCTACGCCGAGCGGTGCTCCGCGATGCTGGACGCCTTGGACGAACACATGCCCGAGGGTGTCACGTGGACCCGGCCGAACGGCGGGTTCTTCATCTGGGTGACGCTGCCCGAGGGTGTGGACACCTATCCCCTGCTCTATGAAGCGATCGACGCCGGGACAGTCTTCATCCCGGGCGCGGCGTTCACGCCCGGCGAGGGCCCCTCCAACAAGCTGCGGCTGGCCTTCAGTGCCGTCTCCTCCGAAGACATAGCCGAGGGTGTGCGCCGGCTGGCACCGATCCTGAGTGCCGCCGTCGGCGCCGTAAGGGTCCGCTGAGGGTCCGCTGAGGACCCGTCCGGCGCCGTAAGGGCCTACTCCAGGAGCAGTGCAGGCTCTTCCAGGATTGAGGCGACGTCCGCCATGAAGCGGGCAGACAGGTCGCCGTCGACCACGCGGTGGTCAAAGGAACCGCCCAGGGTGGTGATCCAGCGCGGCACCACCTCGCCGTCAACTACCCAGGGCTTCTGCTTGATGGTGCCGAACGCCACGATGGCCACCTCGCCGGGATTGATAATCGGGGTCCCTGTGTCGATGCCCAGCGAACCGATATTGGTCACGGTCAGCGTGCCGCCCCGCATATCGGCCGGCGGGGTCCGTCCCTCTCGGGCCGTTGCCGCCAGGGTGTTCAGGGCGATCGCGAGTTCCTTCAGGGACAGTTCCTGCGCATCCTTGATGTTCGGCACCATCAGTCCCCGCGGGGTGGCCGCCGCAATCCCGAGGTTCATGAAGTGCTTCACCAGGATCTCGTCACCGGCCCAGGTGGCGTTGACGGACGGATTGCGTGCGGCCGCCCAGATGACGGCCTTCGCCAGGATCAGCAGCGGTGAAACCCGGATGCCTTCAAAGTCCTTGGCCGCCTTCAGCCGCTTCACGAACTCCATGGTCCGGGACGCATCCACGTCGACGAAGATGCTGACGTGGGGTGCGCTGAAGGCGCTTTCCACCATGGCCTTTGCGGTGGCGCGGCGCACTCCCTTGACAGGGATCCGTTCAATCCGCGAATCAATGGCACCGGCACCCGGGGACCAGAAGTCGCCGGCCGACTCGCGCTCTGCTTCACGCTGGGCCTGGTAGCTGATCAGGTCCTGCTTGGTTACCTCGCCGCTGGCTCCGGTGGCGGTGACGTCCGCCAGATTGATGCCCAGGTCCTTGGCAGCCTTGCGGACCGGCGGTTTGGCCAGCACGCGCTGGATCAGCCGGTTGACCCGGTCCTGGACTGCTGCGGTGCCGGACGACGCCGGAGCCGGAGCTGCCGGAGCCGGAGCGGCGGGAGCGGCGGGAGCGGCGGGAGCGGCGGGAGCGGCGGGAGCGGCGGGAGCGGCCGAAGCCGACCCTGCGGCTGGTTCCGGCTTCGCGGCCGCCGGCGCACCGGAGGACACGGGGCGGCGCGGGCGGCGACGCACCGCGTCCGGCTTGGGGCCGGTGCCGGTCAGCGAGGCTGCCGGAGCTTCCCCTGCCGCTGCGGACGGCATGGGGTTGGTTTCCGCGGGAACCTCTTCCGGCGCGGAGGCTGCAGGCTTCCCTGCCGCCGGCGGCGCCTTGGGCCCGGCGCCGTCGTCGACCGTCACGCTGATAATGGGCGTGCCGACGTCGACCGTTTCGCCTTCCGCAACCATCAGGGCAGAGACCGTGCCGGCGAACGGGGAGGGAAGTTCCACCAGGGACTTCGCCGTTTCGATTTCCACGATCACGTCATTGACGGCAACCGTGTCCCCCGGCGACACCTTCCACTGCACGATATCGGCTTCGGTCAGGCCTTCGCCCACGTCCGGCAGGCGGAATGTCTTTTCAGTCATTGCAACTCGTTCTTCGTCATGGAGTGTAGGCGGGCGGGCAGGCGCATCAGTAGGCGAAGGAGCGGTCCAGCGCCTCAAGCAGGCGGTCGATGTCCGGCAGGTAGTGTTCCTCGACCTTCGCTACCGGGTAGGGCATGTGGAAGCCACCCACGCGAAGCACCGGAGCTTCCAGGGACAGGAAGGCGCGTTCGGCCACCCGTGCGGCGATCTCGCCGCCGATCCCGCCGAAGGTAGGGGCTTCGTGGGTGACAATCAGCCGTCCCGTCTTCCGTACGGACTCGGTCACGGTGTCGAAGTCGATGGGTGAAATGGACCGCAGATCCACCACCTCGACGGACCGTCCGTCCTCCTCAGCCGCTGCGGCTGCGGCCAGGGCGACGGGGACCAGCGGGCCGTAGGCGACGATGGTTGCGTCGGTTCCTTCGCGGACGATATGGGCAGAGAACGGATCCGAGGTCGGGGCGGTGGTGTCGACGTCGCCCTTGAGCCAGTAACGGCGCTTGGGTTCGAAGACGATGACCGGGTCCTTGCAGGCCACGGCCTGCTGGATCATCCAGTAGGCGTCCTGGGGGTTCGACGGCGTGATGATGCGCAGACCTGCGGTGTGGGCAAAGAGCGCTTCGGGTGATTCCGAGTGGTGCTCAATGGAGCCGATGCCGCCGCCGTACGGGATCCGGATGACCACGGGTGCGCTGAGCGCCCCCTCGCTGCGGGAGTGCATTTTCGCCAGCTGGGTGGTGATCTGGTTGAAACCCGGGAAGACGAATCCGTCGAACTGGATTTCGCAGACGGGCAGGTAGCCGCGCAGGGCCAGGCCGATGGCGGTTCCGATGATTCCGGATTCAGCCAGGGGCGTGTCCATAACGCGGTCCGCACCGAAGTCGGCCAACAGGCCCTCGGTGACCCGGTATACACCGCCCAGGGAACCGATGTCCTCACCCATGAGCAGGGAGTTCGGGTGGGATTCGAGGGCTGCGCGCAGACCGGCGTTGATGGCCTTGGCCATGGTCATGGTGGTGCTCATGCGGTGTGCTCCGGGGCGGCGGGGTTGGTGGTGGCGGGGCTGGCGTCGTCGTCGGCGCCGGCGAATCCGGCTTCGTACCGGCGATGCTCATCCAGCTCTTCGCGGATCAGCGGATGGGCCTCTGCGTAGACGTCGGCGAAGGCGTCTTCAAAGCCCGGCGCCTCCATCTGCTGGACGTTCTCGCGGAGCCGGACGGCCATGCTGCGGCCTTCCTCGCGGAGGTCCTCAAAGAACGCATCATCGGCCAGCCCCTGGCGGCGCAGGTACTTTTCCATCCGCAGCAGCGGGTCCCGGTCCAGCCAGGCTTCCTCGTCGGCGCTGAGGCGGTATTTGGTGGGGTCGTCCGCCGTCGTATGCGCGCTCATCCGGTAGGTGAAGGCTTCGATGAGCACCGGACCGCCGCCCGAACGGGCGTGTTCCAGCGCCCAGCGCGTCACGGCGTGGACGGCCAGGACGTCGTTGCCGTCAACGCGCACTCCCGGGAAGCCGTAGCCCTGTGCCCGGTTGGCCAGGGGGATGCGTGACTGGACTTCGGTGGGCACGGAGATGGCCCAGTGGTTGTTCTGGCAGAAGAAGACCACCGGTGCGTCGTAGGACGCGGCAAAGACCATGCCTTCGTGCACGTCGCCTTCGGAGCTCGCCCCGTCGCCGAAGTAGGCAACAGTGGCGGCTTCGGGCAGCTTGGGGTCGACCAGCCGGTCGCGGGCCATTCCCATGGCATAGCCGACCGCGTGCGGCACCTGGGCGGCCAGCACCAGCGTGTAGAGGTGGAAGTTGGCCTCGCGCGGGTCCCAGCCTCCGTGGGAGATGCCGCGGAACCGCCGGAGCAGCTGGGCGAGTTCCAGGCCCCGGGTGTAGGCGACGCCGTGTTCCCGGTAAGTGGGGAAAACGTAATCCTGCGGCTCCAGGGCCCTGCCGGAACCGATCTGCGCGCCTTCCTGGCCGGTGAGCGGAACCCACATCACCAGTTCGCCCTGCCGCTGAAGGGCGGTGGCTTCTTCATCGAACCGGCGGACCAGGAACATGTCGCGGTAGAACCCGCGGAGTTCCTCGGAAGTCAGGCCCTGGACGTAGCTGCCGTAGGTCTCGTCCTGCAGGAGCTCGCCGTCGATACTGAGCAGCTGAACCATGTCGGGGACAGGGTTTTCCTCCGGAGCACCCATGAGGGATTGCTCTAGTCCGGCCGAGTCGAATTCACTGGCCGGCAAATGTCCTACGTCCATGCCTTCTCCTTGCCTGGACAGCCGAAAGCCGCACCGCGCTGGAAATATACCTCGCAGGGAATACATTCCCTGTGTCGCATATAAGTGGAAGTTACCTTCCAAAGCCTAACGACGGTGCGGCTTCCGGCCCTACCTAAGACACGCTAGGAAACGCGTGGGCCTTTTGTATAAGTCGCACATAACGCCAGGAACCGCGTGTTTGCTTCCTCTTCGCCGATGGTCACTCGCATACCTTCGTTACCGAAGGCCCTGACAGCCAGCGCCTGCTGCCCCGCCAGTGCTGCAAACTCGGGGGTATTTTCGCCCAGGGCCAGCCATACAAAGTTCCCCTGCGCAGTAGGAATGGACCAGCCCAGCGCCTGCAGCCCTTCCACCACCCGGGTTCGTTCAGCAACGAGTCCTTGTATTCTCTCCACAATTTGGTCGTGGTGCCGGAGGGAGGCCACGGCCGCCTGTTCGGCGATGGTGGACACGGCAAACGGGACAGCCGCCACCCGGAGGTGCTGGGTGATCGGCGCGTGCGCAATGGAGTAGCCCACGCGCAGTCCGGCCAGTCCAGCACCCTTGGAGAAGGTCCTCAGCACCACCACATTGGGGTGCCTGCGGTACATTTCGACGCCGTTGACGGCTTCCTCGTCCCGGACAAAATCCTCATACGCTTCATCGATGACCACAATGATGTGGGTGGGGATCCGCCGGAGGAAGTCCTCCACCTGTGCTGTCGTCAGGACCGGGCCGGTCGGGTTGTTGGGGGTGCACAGCAGAATCACTTTGGTCCGGTCAGTGACCGCTTCGGCCATGGCTGCCAGGTTATGGGTGCCGTCGGAGTTCAGCGGCACCTGGACGCTCCGGGCGCCGGCCAGGCCGACGCTGATGGGGTAGGCCTCGAAGGAACGCCAGGGGTAGATAACCTCGTCTGCTGCTCCGTCCGTGTTCTGTCCGGCAAAGGTGGCGAGCAGCTGATTCAGTGCTCCCAGGCTGCCGCCGCCGGTAACGATGTCTTCCGCAGGAACGTCCAGGAAGGTGGAGAGTTCATTGCGCAGGGCAGTGGAAAGCGGATCCGGATACCGGTTTACCGTCGCGGCAGCGTTTATCGCATCCAGCACGGCGGGCAGCGGCGGGAACGGGTTCTCATTGGAAGAGAGTTTGTAGCTCTGCAGCCCTTCTACAACCACCGGCGGCTTGCCGGCGGCGTATTGGGGCAGCATCCCGATAACGGGCCGTGGGGCGACGCCGGGTGCGGGAACTTCAACTGCGTCGGTGTCATTCTCGGTAGTGGTCATGGCGTTAACAGTAATGGTCCGTTTTCTGCCAGCATGGGGGCATGTTCTCTCTGTTGCTGCGGATAGTCCTGAACGCCGTTGCCCTCTGGGTGGCCGGCTGGCTTTTACCGGGCCTCACGGTGAGCGCGCCGACCGGCAGCCTCAGCGGTGATCCGGTGATCGATACGGTGCTCGCTTATCTTTTTGTGGGCCTGATTTTCGGCGTGGTGAACGCCCTGGTCCGTCCCATCGCGCAGGGACTGACCTTGCCGTTGGCCATCCTGACCCTGGGGTTGTTCCGGATAGTCATCAATGCCGCCATGCTAGAGCTCACCGCCTGGCTCAGCAGCTACACTCCCATCCGCTTCGAGGTCGATTCCTTCTTCTGGACCGCCGTTCTGGGCGCTGTTGTCATCAGCCTTGTGTCGCTGGTCCTGGATACGGTCACCGGCAGGCGGAGCCGGAACCGGAGTTACAGCCGGAGCCGCAACTAGCCCCCAGCTGAAGCGGGAGGCGAACCGCTTCGATCTTCCGGAAAGCTAGGGTCCGACGGGCGGCCGGTAGTCCTTCCCCGGCCCCGGCGAAGGCCTCGACACAACCCTCACTTCCCGCTGCGGCAGTTCTTCCCGGGAGAGACGGTACAAGTGCCTGGTTGCAACGCTTCCAGCCGCAACGGCGGCGCCGAGGGATGCCACAGAGGCCCGCAGCGACGCATCATCACTGGCGTCTGCGAGCGCGGCACCCCGACGGTAATTGTCCAGCCGGTGCCCGGGACCCAAACCGGCGTCCTCCCCAACCGGTGTGGCCACCGGATTTGTCAGGGTCATGGTGACCCGGTCCGGTGTATCAGGATTGGCGATGCCGTCGATCCCGGGCACCCAGTCCTGCACATGCTCCAGGTGCAGTGCGGGGACGCCCGGGGGCAGGTCGGCGGCTCCGGTGTGGCTGCCGGCGGTCAGCAGGTACGCCACGTTGTAGTCGCTTTCCTCGGCCAGGTATGCGGCAACGCGGATGGCATGGTCCCCGCCCTGGCTGTAACCGGAAAGGATGACGGCATCCTCCGCTTCCGCCCCGGCCAGCCGCAAGGCCTCCCGCACTCCCGCCGTAACGTACGAACTGTCTTTCAGCGAAGGTTCGAAGACACCCATGGCATCGAACGGGTTCTCGCTTCCGGGGGAAATGCCGGAGCTCTGCGTGCCGGGAAGGGTGACAACAAACGTCTTCTTTCCGTCGCTCCCCGTGACCGGCAGGACTTCGATCACGCCTGGCCTGTTTTCCCGCAACAGTACCTTTGACCGCTCCAGCAGCCCGGCAGCAGTTCCGTCCAGGCGTACGCGGCCTTGTTCGCCGGGCAGCTCCGATACCTCCACCGGCCGCAGCTTCCCCCTCCCGGCTCCGTAAAGCAGGAGCAAAGCAGCGTTCATCAAGGTTTCGGAGGCCGGATCGGCAAGGCCCATCTCTGACTGGCGCAGGGTGGGGAACCACCACTTCGCCCGCGGATAGGAGCCGCGGACGAACCAGGGGTTCACCGGGAACAGGCCGATGGAAGGCGTCCGTTCCTTGATCCGGCCTTCCGCTTCCGCATAGGCACGGGCACTCCCGCGCACCCCGTCCGTAAGGGCATCGACGGCGGCAGCGGAGGTTTTTAGGGTGTGGGCCGCCTCCTGCATCCGCAACCGCACGCGGTCAGCCGGCGCCGAACCGCCGCCAACGGCCCCGACCTCCAGCCAAAGTTCCGTCACCCTCTGCCCGAGCAGCCGCAGGCGGTCCGCGGTCGACTCCAGCCTGCCCGCAACCCGGACCAGGTCCTCGTACTGGACCAGGAGACCTGCGGCCCCACCCCGTACCTCGTACATCGGCCGGTCGCAGGTTCCTGTCTCCGCCATTGTCAGCTCCCCGCAGCCAACATGAGCGGATCCTGCTGCAGCTCCCCCGCGGAGAACCGCAGCTGCAGCGAAACGTCGGGGAACCGCTGCGCTACGGCAAGGAGCTCCTGCCGGAACGCGTCTGCCGCGGGAGACTCCCACTGGACAACTGCGGCGACGGCAACCTCATGCTCCAGTTCGTCGGTTTCTACAGCGAATGCCAAAAGCAACCGTTCCGTCTCCGCCGCATATGCTGCAGCAGCCATTTGGTTCATCATTTCCTCCCTCGGGTGACGGATTGTCCACATCTCGAATGAACCCGGCCCAGGCCGTCCGGGTGCAGGGCCGGGTCAGGAGGGGTCTGGACGAGGACCGCTCAAGAACGACGCCGGTCCGTCAAGGGTGCCGTGCATGTCACCGGACCGCGGCGTTCCGCACTCCTCCGGTGGAAACAACCGGGACCTGTGCGCGGTGACGCCCGGGTGTCGAGGGAAAGTGTGCCGACCCAGGGCAAAACCGCAGAGCAGCGATGAGTCACACACCAACAGCGCCGCGCCGGCATGAAAGAATTGCCGCATGGCCGCATCCGAACCCCGTGTCTCCCTCGCCTCCGTATCCCCCGCTATCGCCCTGGGCCCGCTGGACGGCCGCTACCGCAGCGCCACCGCGCCGCTGGTGGACTACCTGTCCGAAGCCGCGCTTAACCGGGACCGGACCCATGTGGAGGTGGAATGGCTGATTCACCTGACCTCCAACGCCGTCCTGCCGGGCACCGCGCCGCTTACGGAAGACCAGCAGAACCAGCTGCGGGAAATCGTGACGGGCTTCGACGGCAACTCCGTGGCCGAGCTGGGCGAAATTGAAAAGCGCACCGTGCACGACGTCAAGGCCGTCGAGTACTACATTGCCGACAGGCTTCCGGCCCTCGGTCTCGAGAATCTGAAGAGCCTCGTGCACTTCGGCTGCACATCCGAAGACATCAACAACCTTTCCTACGCGCTCGGCATCAAGGGCGCCGTCGAAAACGTCTGGCTGCCGGCCGCGCAGGACCTGGTGGACCAGATTGCCGGGATGGCGGAGGACACCCGCACCGTGCCCATGCTGTCCCGGACGCACGGACAGCCGGCCACCCCCACCACTTTGGGCAAGGAACTGGCCGTAACCGTCCACCGCCTCACCCGCCAGCTGCGCCGGATCCGCAACACTGAGTTCCTGGGCAAGATCAACGGCGCCACCGGAACGTACGCGGCCCACTACGCCGCGGCTCCGCAGACAGACTGGCAGCAGGTGGCGCGCAGCTTCGTGGAAGTCCTGGGCCTGGCCTGGAACCCGCTGACCACGCAGATCGAATCCCACGACTGGCAGGCAGAGCTCTACGCAGACATCGCCCGCTTCAACCGCATCCTGCACAACTTCTGCACGGATGTCTGGAGCTACATCTCCATTGGCTACTTCGCGCAGGTCCCCGTGGAAGGCGCCACCGGCTCCTCCACCATGCCGCACAAGGTGAATCCGATCCGCTTCGAGAACGCCGAAGCAAACCTGGAAATCTCCAACGGACTGCTGGACACCCTGGCTTCCACCCTGGTCACCTCCCGCTGGCAGCGCGACCTCACCGACTCCTCCTCGCAGCGCAACATCGGAGTGGCCTTCGGACACTCGGTGCTGGCAATTTCCAACGTCGCCAAGGGACTCCAGCGGCTGCACGTTGCCGAAGAGGTCCTGGCCGTTGACCTGGACTCCAATTGGGAGGTGCTCGGGGAAGCCATCCAGATGGTGATGCGCGCCGAAGCCGTGGCCGGCGTTGAGGGCATGGAAAACCCCTACGAACGGCTCAAGGACCTCACCCGCGGCCACCGCGTGGACGCAGAGCGGATGAAGGAATTCATTGCCGGGCTTGGCCTTCCCGCCGAGGCGGAAGCCCGCCTGCAGGCCCTCACCCCCGCCAAGTACACGGGCATCGCGGACACCCTGGTGGACCACCTCAAATAGGCTGCCCGCTTTAAGCCAAAACGACGACGGCGGGAGCCGGGCTCGCAGCCCGGCCTCCCGCCGTCGTCGTTAAGTGGTTAAGTGGTTAAGAAGTCGTTACCGGTGCTAGTCCGCCGCGGCGAGCTGGCCGCAGGCGCCGTCGATTTCCTTGCCGCGGGTGTCGCGGATGGTGGTGGGGATGCCGGCGTCGATCAGGTGGTTGATGAACTCCTGCATGACCTCGGGCTCCGGCGACGTCCAGATGGAACCGGGCGTGGGGTTCAGCGGAATGGGGTTCACGTGCACCCAGCCGCGGCCGCGGGCATTGAGCTTCTTGGCCAGCAGGTCCGCACGCCAGGCGTGGTCGTTCATGTCCTTGATCAGCGCGTACTCGATGGAGACGCGGCGGCCGGTGACGCGGTAGTAGTTGTACGCGGCGTCCAGGGCCTCGTCCACCTTCCACCGGCTGTTGACCGGGATCAGCTCGTCGCGCAGCTCGTCGTCCGGGGCGTGCAGGCTCAGTGCGAAGGTCACCGGGATGTTTTCCTCGGCAAGCTTCTTGATGGCCGGAACCAGGCCCACGGTGGAGACGGTGATGTTGCGGGCGCTCATGCCCAGGCCTTCGGGAACCTCGGCGGCCATCCGGTGGACGGCGTTCATCACGCGCTTGTAGTTGGCCAGCGGCTCGCCCATGCCCATGAAGACAATGTTGGTGACGCGCTCGGCATCGTGGCCGCCGTCGCGGCGCTTGCCGCCCAGGCCGCCTTCCTTGATCACGCGGTTTGCCTGGACAATCTGGTCCAGGATTTCCGCGGTGGACATGTTGCGGGTCAGGCCGGCCTGGCCGGTGGCGCAGAACGGGCAGTTCATGCCGCAGCCGCACTGGCTGGAGACGCACAAGGTGATGCGGCCGGGGTAGCGCATCAGCACGGACTCGACGAGGGAGCCGTCGAAGAGGCGCCAGAGGAACTTGATCGTGTCGCCGTTATCGGTGGTCAGGCGCTTGATCTCGGTGAGCAGCGTGGGGAACATTTCGCCCACCAGCTCGTCACGGCGTTCCTTCGGGAGGTCGCTCATGGCTTCGGGGTCGGTGGTGTAGTGCTGGAAGTAGTGCACCGACAGCTGCTTCGCGCGGAACGCAGGCAGGCCCAGGGACTTCAGCTTCTCCTGGCGTTCGGCCAGCGTCATATCGGCCAGATGCGCCGGCGGCTGGGACACGCGCGGCGACTTGAACTGCAGCAGCGGGCGGCCGTCGGGCTCCTTGGCCTGTTCCCAACCCTCCGTGGCGGGGCGGACCTGCAGTCCGGTGGCGGTGGGAAGCGCGCGGGCGGTGCGCTGCTTTTTGGCGGTGTTTTTCTCGGGGGAAGAATCGACAGTTGACATCGCTACTATTCTCGCACGGTTCGCATATCCGGAACATTCCTTTTGCCGGGACGGCACACTGCCGAAACACGGGTGAAACCCCGGGCTCCTAGCGTGGAAGCACTACCCCTGACGCTGGAGGCAGCATGTCGGATTTGCGACCCTTTTCCGGATTCCGTCCCTACTCCACCCCGCACCTGCGGATCCGCGAAGTGCCGTGGAGCAACCCCGTAGGCGCTGACCTGCGCGAAGCCCAGCAGGCGGAACTGGACGCCCGCTACGGCACCGCGGAACACGACCCCAATCCGCCGCGCGCATCCGATTCCGCAGTCTTCCTCATCGCCTACGAGCGCAGCACGGGCCAGCCGCTGGGCTGCGGGGGGCTTCGGCGGCTGGATACCACGACGGCGGAGATCAAGCGCGTGTATGTCCTGCCGTATGCCCGCGGTTCAGGAGTGGCGACGGCGGTCCTCGGGGCGTTGGAGGCACGAGCGAAGCAGATGGGATTCGCTGTCCTTACGGCAGAAGCAGGCTCCGCCCAGCCGGACGGTCACCGCTTTTACGAGAACGCCGGCTACCGGGTGGTGCCGAACTTCGGCCCGTATATCGCCTCCGATGGGTCAACCTGCTATTCCAAGACCATCGGCGCTGCGCTGGAGCACCGGTTCTAGGCGTCCGGCGCCCGCTGCGGCGCCCGCTGCGAGCGCCGGACGAGCCAGAGCCTAGTAGTCGATCCGCTCCGACGCCGCGGTCCAGGCATTGAACGGAGCCATTGAGGGGGTGCCCTCCACACCCCGCTGGGTGACCTGCATGGAGCGCTGGTCCAGCGGCGTTTCAAAGAATTCGTAGAAGGCGGCGTCGTCGAAACCTGCGCTGGCGGCGTCGTGCCGGTCCGCGGCAAAAACCACCCGGTCCACGCGGGCCCAGAGCGAGGACGCCAGGCACATGGGGCACGGTTCGCAGCTGGTGTAGAGCACCGCGCCCGTGAGGTCGAACGTGCCCAGGGCTGCGCACGCGTTGCGGATGGCCGTGACCTCGGCATGTGCGGTGGGATCGTTGTTCGCGGTCACCCGGTTCACGCCCTCAAACGCCGCGCCTTCGGCGGTGACGACGACGGCACCGAACGGTCCGCCGTCGTTGGCCACATTCTCCGTGGCAAGGCGAATGGCCTGGGCCAGGTAAATATCGTCCGAAGTGCTGCTCATGGCTTCTCCCTTGGTCCGGTTGTGCCAGGTAGATAGCCGGAAGTGTCCGGCCCGCCTTCGCAGCAGTGAGACTAGCAGTTATTGGGACAAGGGGAATATGGGCTGCGTCATGATGCGAAATCGTTTCCTGCCTTGCCGCGGGCCTCGCGCTCCCAGCGGGAGCCGGGTCCCTCCAGTGCTGCCTGATCGCCGGGGTTGAAGATCCCGCACCGTTCCCGGGACAGGCATCCGCATCCGATGCATCCGTCAAGGGACGCCTGCAACGCCTGAAGTACGCGGATTCTTCCGGCGACCATCCGTGACCAGTCGGCGCTCATGGCAGCCCACTCGCTCTTCGTGGGCGCCCGGTCCACAGGTAGCCCGCCCAGGGCAACACCCACTTCCTCGAACGACAGACCGATACGACGGCCTGCGGAAATGACAGCCAGCCGGCGCAGGACGTGGCGCGGGAACTGTCTCTGATTGCTGCTGGTGCGGTAGGAAACGATTAATCCGCGCTCTTCGTAGTAGCGGACGGCAGGCACCGAAATACCGGCGCGCTCCGCCACCTCGCCGATAGCCAGCAATGGGCGTGGTGGTTGGTTCACTCGTCCAGTGTTGCGCACGCTGTCGGGCAACCGAAGAACTGTGACGGGGATTTGACCTCAAGTGCACTTGAGCACGTTTGCTGTAGCCCTAAGCTCCCGAAAGGGGAGCCACAAGGGAGGCACCGCCATGAATCGCAGACAGGCCAAGAAGAACCGCCGCAGTCTTCCCGGACTCGAGTCCGATCCCCGGCAGACTCCGCAGGGAAGGCCTCGCGATCAGCGTTCTGCAGACCTGCTGGCGAGGGTACTGTCCGAGAGCGGACACTTGCTCTTCCCTTTCCACTGAGGACCGGAGGAGGTTTCCTTTCTAAAGTGAATCGTGGCCTTGACAGCCCGTCGTGGGCGGAGCCCCGGATCCGCTGCCGATCGTTCCGGGTACCCGTTGTCAGCAGGGGCGGGCAGTGGGATTGTGAAGGAACAGCGCGCTACCCGAACGCACCTCCACCGCGGGTTCTCCCCCGCGAAGGGCACCCGCGGGCTTCGAAGGAAGGACCAGACATGGAACGCATGATTTTCCCCAACCTGCCGGTGGCGAACCTCAAGACTGCAGAGAACTTCTATCTGGGTCTCGGATTCACCAAGAACCCGCAGTTCAGTGATGAAAACGCCACCGCCATCGTCATTTCGGACAGCATCGTGGTGATGCTGCTGCAGCAGGACTTCTACCAGGGCTTCCTCCCCGAAGGGGACACGCCGCACCTGGCTTCGGCAGGCAAGGAAGTACTGAACTGCATCAGCTGCGACAGCACGGACGAAGTGGACCGTTTCCTGGCCGCCTGCGCCTCCGGCGGGGGTGCCCTCTACGCGCCGGCTGAGGAGCATATGCCCGGAATGTACAGCGGCTCGGCAACCGACCCGGACGGACACGTCTGGGAGTTCATGTGGATGGATCCCTCCAATGTCGAGCCGCCCGAGCGCACCTTCGAGGTTTCCTCCAACGCCACGGTCCAGGAGCAGAACTCCGCGCTTTGACCGGGCTCCGGTGCGGCCCGGTCAAGGCGCTTGCCGGCTACTTGACCGCGCCCATGGACAGGCCGCGGACCAGCTGCTTCTGCGCCACCCACCCGGCAATCACCACCGGCAGCGAAGCCAGCACCGATGCTGCCGAGAGCTGCGCCAGGAACAGGCCTTCGCTGGTCATCTGGGACACCAGGAAGACCGGGACCGTAGCCGATTGGCCCGCCGTGAGGATCAGTGCGAAGAAGAACTCGTTCCAGGCGAAAATCACGCAGATCAATGCCGTCGCGGCAAGGCCGGGGGCGACCATGGGCATTAGGACCCGCAGGAGGGTTTTCATCAGCCCGGCTCCGTCCATCTGCGCCGCCTCCAGCACCTCGCCGGGCACTTCCAGGAAAAACGAGCGCATCATCCACACGGCGATGGGCAGGTTCATCGAGGTGTACAACACCACCAGCGTCCACACGTTATCCAATACCTTTAGCTGCCCGGCAATCACGTAGATCGGCATAATCACGGCCACTACCGGCAGCATGCGGGTGGAGATGAAGAAGAACAGCACGTCCGAGGTCTTTTTCACCGGCCGGATGCTCAAGGCATAGGAGGCCGGCACCGCCAGGATGACCACCAGGATGGTGGAGACGCCGGTGGCAATCGCGGAGTTGGCGAAATAGCTTCCGGCCCCGCTGTCCAGCACCGCCCGGTACTGGTCCAGCGTGGGGGCGAAGAAGAACACCGGCGGATCGGATGCGGCGGCGGACTCCTGCTTGAAGGAGGTCAGCACCATCCAGAGCACCGGTGAGAAGAAAATCAGTGCCAGGACCCACGTCACCGTGGTGAGGATGGGTGCGGAGTTGAAACGCCGGGCCGGTTTCCGAACGGTATTGGCAGCGGGAGTTGTTTCTTTCCCGGCGGGAGTAGGTGCAGCAGTCTGGGTAGCCACGTCGTCAGTCCTTTACGTCGAAGCTCTTGAAAATCAGGCGGAGGGCCAGGGTGGCCACAATGATGGTGGCAATGACAACCACCACGCCCATGGCAGCGGCCTGGCCGATGTCAAAGCCAAGGAAAGCCCGCTGGTAGATGTAGAACGGCAGGTTTGCACTGGCCGTCCCGGGTCCGCCGGCGGTCATGAGGTAGATCTGGTCGAAGGTGTTCACCACGTAGATGGCGCCAAGCAGGATTCCGAGTTCGATGTACCGGCGCAACTGCGGCAACGTCACCGAGATGAACGTCCGCCACCACCCCGCGCCGTCCACCTGTGCGGCTTCCAGCACGTCCTTGGACTGCGCCTGGAGCCCGGACAGGACCAGCAGCATCATGAACGGCGTCCACTGCCACACCAGCGCCATCAGGATGGACACGATCGGGTGCTGCGACGTCCAGTCCACCGGCGGGATGCCCACCAGCCCGATCACCCAGTTCAGCAGGCCGTAGCTCGGATTGAGGATTGAAATGGACCACAGCAGGGAGCTCGCCACCGGCATGATCAGGAACGGGGTGATCAGGAGGGTACGCACCACTCCCCGGCCGGCGAAACTGCGGTCCAGCAACAGGGCGAAGATGATGCCCAGCAACATCGCGAAGAAAACACAGGCCACGGTGAAGAGGACGCTGTTCAGCGCCGCCCCGCGGAACGTGGAGTCCGAGAAAATATCGATGTAGTTCCCCAGCCCCACAAACTGGTTTCCCTCCGGCCGCAGCAGGTTCCAGTTCTGCAGGGAGTACCAGATGGTGAAGAGGAAGGGCACCTGCGTCACGATCAAGGTGAAAATCAGGGCCGGCAACAGCGGCAGCCGCCGCCGCCACCCCTCGGCGGAGGACATTCCCCCGCCCTCCCGCTCCGTTGCGGCCTTCCTGGCGCGGACCTGTTGCCGCTCTACCAACGTGGACATTTAACCCGCTCCGTCCTGGTAGCTTTCCGCCACCGTTTCGGCGTAGCCCTGGGATTGTTCCAGCGCTTCTTGGACTGTCTGCTGCCCGGCTATGGCCGCCGAAATCTGCTGCCCCACCCGCGTGCCCAGATCCTGGAACTCCGGGATACCGACAAATTGGAGCCCGGTGTAGGGCACACCGCGGACCATGCTGTTTTCCTGGGATGCCCCGGCCATGGCATCCAGGGTCGGCTCGGCATAGGCCTCGGCCACCTCGGCGTATTCGGGGATCTCATAGGTGGAGAGCCGGCTGCCCGGCGGCACCCGTTCCCAGCCGATCTCCTCACCGACAAGCTGGATGTACTCCTTATTGGTCATCCAGGAAACGAAGTCCCAGGCAGCGTCTTTTGAGTCGCTGGTGGTGGGGATGGCCAGGGACCAGCTGTAGAGCCAGCCGGAGGACTCCGTCTCCTTGACGGGTGCCGGCGCATACCCGCTTTTGCCGACTACGAGTGAGGACGCGGGGTCCTCGATTGCGGAAACCATGGCCGTGGCGTCGTACCACATGGCAGTGTTTCCCTGGCTGTAGAGGGTCAGGCAGTCCCCGTAGCCGCTGGTAGCGGCACCGGCCTGCCCGTAGTTCTGCACCAGGTCCACATAATCGGTGACGGCTTCTTCCACTACGGGCTCGTCCAGGCGGGCGTTCCAGTCTTCGTCGAACCAGCGGCCGCCGTAGGTGTTGATCATGGTGCCCAGCGGCGCCATCACCTCACCCCAGCCGGCCAGCCCCCGCAGGCAGACTCCGGACATGTCATTTTCCGGATCGTTGAGTGCTTCGGCGAAGCCGCGGATGTCTTCCCAGGTGGGGCTTTCCGGCATGGTCAGGCCGGCTTCGTCGAACAGGTCCTGCCGGTAGACGAGGAAGGAGGATTCACCGTAGAACGGAACGGAGTAGAGATCTCCCTCGTAACTCAGTGCGTCCCGGATAGTGGGGACGAAATCATCGGGGTCGTACCCTTCGGTGGAATCGGCATAGTCCTGAAGATTAGTGATCCAGCCGTTTTCCGCCCACATCGGCGTCTCGTAATTGGAGATCATCACGACGTCGAATTCCCCGCCCTGGGTGGCAACAGAGGCAGTGATCTTCGCCCGTGCCTCGTTTTCGGGAAGGGATACAAAGCTGACGTCAATGTCCGGATACTGGGCCTTGAATTCGTCCTGGAGAGTGATTGCGTCCTGCATCTGCGGGTTGGAGACAATGGCTACGACAATCTCATCCCGGCCCTCCGCCTCGGAACCGCCGCAGCCGGTCAGCGCCAGGGCGGCTGCTGCCGCGGATGCCAGACCCGCTCGAAGCCGGTAACGGCGGTGGTTGTGATTTCCCCTGCTGCGTCGAAATCTCATCTGGTCACCTTTGCTCATTTGAGACAGCGGTTCCGCTCACGTGCGCGGAACACTACGTTCATCCATTCGAGCGGGCAAGGGTTATCCCTGGGTTACCGGATCAATTGGCGCAAGGCATTTCCGGAGGCAAGGGGCAGCGGGGAATGCTGTCGAAAGAGGGCGCTGAGGAATACCCGCGGCGGCAGGCCGGGAATCGTTTGCCGGCTAAGCCGATCCGGTGCGGGTGCAAATGGTATCCATAACTACTTCCGCGGCTCCCTCGCCGGGTTCGCAGCTCAACCGCACTTCAATTTCGGAAACAGCGGCCAAGGAGGCCAGATGGGTGCCGCCGCAGGGAATGCCGACCGATCCGCCGGGCAGGTCGCAGACCCAGCGGCGCATGCCGGTAAGGAGGTCCGATTCGCACTCGATGCGGACCTCCGCATCGGAGGCCACCCACTCCGCCAACGTTGCGTTCACACCCTTTTCCACGGCGGCAGGGTCCGTCAGCAACGCGTCCGGCAAAAAGCCCTTGCGTCGCAGTGACTTCCCCAACCGGTAAACGTCCCGGGAACCTCCGGGCAGAATCGTGGTTGTCTCGATCGCCAGGGCGTCGAAGTTCGGGTTGCCGGCCGCGTCTGCGGGCACGTCCTTTTTCCATGCCCCGGCCAGCTGCCGGTTCAGGGCAAGGGCCGCCAGGTGGCAGGCTGTGTGCCCGGCAGAAAGAGCGGCCCGGTGTTCGCCGTCTACCCGGACCTCGACACGGTTTCCCTCCGCAATGCCGGTATCTCCCGGCAGCACATGAACCACCGCGAACACCCAGCCCTCGGTGCCCTTGCGGACCGGGATGTCCCCGCCCAGGAACAATGCGGTGCCGTCCGTGGCCCCGACCACGCAGTCGAGCACGGGCACCTCGCGGCCGTCCGGCGTCGTTAGCGTTGCCCGGTCCGGCCCCTGGTCCGGCCAGCCGGCGTCCACCGGGTGTACGGGAGTGGTGTCCAGGAGCACCGCAAGCCTTCCGTCCGGCAGTGTCTCCACGTGGAGTACGGCTCCCGTGCCCGTCAGGGCTCCGGCGGGATAGGTGACGGCGGTATCGGTTTTCGGCAGGCTCACCCGCCCCAGCGTACCGAACCGGACGGCGGAAATTGTGAGCCCGGCCACTGGATTACGCTGTGCGGCGGATCTGCGGTAAAGTTGAGACCACGCCGCGGGGTGGAGCAGTTCGGTAGCTCGCTGGGCTCATAACCCAGAGGTCGCAAGTTCAAATCTTGCCCCCGCAACCAAGAAAAAGATCCCGATCCGGAAACCCGGATCGGGATCTTTTTTGTCCCGGCATTGGTTGTCTCCACCACATCCCCTCCGGTAGTTTGCGAGAACAAACCGCGAGGGACAGGTGGTCCACATCTCATGAAAGCCGGAATAACCCTGCAGGTGGACGGCGAACCGCGCACCCTGACGGTGGATACCCGCACCACGGTCCTGGACGCGCTGCGGGACCAGCTGGGCGTCACGAGCCCCAAGAAGGGCTGCGACCACGGCCAATGCGGCGCCTGCACGGTCCTCCTGGACGGGCGCCGCGCCAATTCCTGCCTCGCCCTGGCCGTAGCCCATGACGGCGCCGAGGTGATCACGGCCGAGGGCCTGGCCGGCGGCACGCCCGACGGCGAACTGCACCCGGTCCAGCGCGCTTTCCTGGAACAGGACGGGTTCCAATGCGGTTACTGCACTCCGGGGCAGGTCTGTTCCGCCGCGGGCATCATCGAGGAAGCCGCCGCCGGGCACCCGTCCACGGCCACGGAAGATCTGCGGGCCGAGGGCGGCATAAACCTCACCGATGCTGAAATCCGCGAACGCATGAGCGGAAACCTGTGCCGCTGCGGGGCGTACGTGAACATTGTTGCCGCCGTCCGGCAGGCCGCCGAAGCAGCCGCGGCACGGCGGGGCGGAGCGCCCGACCCGGAGGTTCCGGTAGTGGCGGACTCCCCCACCGCGGAATCGATGCCCGAGCATCCGGAGGAACGCGCATGATCCCGTTCGATTATCACCGCGCCGAGGACGTCGCGTCGGCTGTCGCCTTGGTGAGCGGCAACCCTGAGGCCGCTTTCCTGGCCGGGGGCACCAACCTGGTGGACCGGATGAAGCTCGGCGTCGCCCAACCCACCCTGGTGGTGGACATCTCCAGGCTGCCGTTGGACACGGTGGAGGTGCAGGAAGACGGGCGGGTCAGGATCGGTACGAATGTGCGCAACGCGGACCTGGCGGCCAACACGTTCATCCGCAGCCGCTACCCCGCCCTGTCCCAGGCTTTGCTAGCCGGAGCCTCGGGCCAGTTGCGGAACCTGGCCACCACCGGCGGAAACCTGCTTCAGCGCACCCGCTGCGTGTATTTCCAGAACCCCACCACGCCATGCAACAAGCGGGAGCCCGGCACCGGCTGCTCCGCACTGGAGGGTTACACCCGGTACCACGCCATCCTCGGCGCCTCCGAGGACTGCGTTGCCACCCATCCGTCGGATATGGCGGTGGCGCTGGCCGCCCTGGATGCCGCCGTCGTCGTCATGGGCCCCGCGGGCGAACGAGTGCTCCCCGTATCCGATCTGCACCGGCTGCCCGGCAACGAGCCGCAGAAGGACACGGTGCTTGACCACGGCGAGCTGATCACCGCCGTTGAACTCCCGCCGGCACCGGCCCGTTCCGCGTACCGCAAGGTCCGCGACCGTGCGTCCTACGCCTTCGCCCTGGTTTCCGTGGCCGCGGCACTGGAGCTGGACGACGACGCCGCCGCCGTCCCGGTGATCCGGGACGTGCGGATAGCGCTGGGCGGAGTGGCGCACAAACCCTGGCGGGCGCTCCAGGCCGAAGCGGTGCTCCGCGGGGCCGCAGCCACCGAGGACAATTTCCGGGCCGCCGCGGATGCCGAGCTAAGGCACGCCGAGACGCTCAACGGGAATGGCTTCAAGGTGCCCATGGTCCGGAACACCCTGGCCGCAGTGCTGCGGGACCTGACCGGCACCGCCAGGCCGGACGCCAGTGCACCGGGGACGGACCATCCGGAAGGGCCCGGCGGCCCGGATGACGCAGGCTGGGAGGAATTGAACTCATGAGCAAGCTGATGCCCGCTTCCGCCATCGGTACCCCGTATGAACGGCTCGACGGCGAACTTAAGGTCCGCGGCACCGCGCCCTATGCCTATGAACAGCCGGTGGAGAACCCCGTCCACCTCTATCCCGTGCTTTCCACCATTGCCCGCGGGCGGGTGGAGCGGGTGGAGACCGCCGCAGCGGAGGCCCTCGACGGGGTCCTGACCATCCTTACAGCGGAGACCACTCCCCGACTGGCAGACAGCTCGGACCGGGAACTGGCGGTCCTGCAGGATCCCAGCGTGGGCTACCGGGGGCAGATAGTGGCTGCAGTACTGGCCGAGACCCCGGAAACCGCCCGGGAGGCAGCCGCTGCCGTGCAGGTGACCTACACGGAGGAGCCGTTCACCGCCCAGCTGCGCGCTGACGATCCTGCACTGTATGCCCCCGAGGAGCTGAACGCCGGCACCCCGACGGACAGCAGCCAGGGCGATTTTGACGGCGCCTTTGACACCGCCGCACTGCGGATCGACGCGACGTATTCCACTCCGCCCGAACACAACAACCCGCTGGAGCCGCACGTCACGGTGGCGCAGTGGGACGGGACCGTCATGACCCTCTGGGACTCCACGCAGGGCGTCCACGCGGTGAAGAGCACGCTGGCGCAGGTGCTGGGTCTTGATGAGGAGCAGGTCCGCGTCATCGCGCCGCACGTGGGCGGCGGCTTCGGATCCAAGGGTATGCCGCACGTGCAGGTGGTGATGGCGGCCTTGGCCGCGCAGTGCACGGACGGCCGGCCGGTGAAGTTCCCGGTCAGCCGGCAGCAGATGTACACGCTGACCAGCCACCGAACCCCCACCATCCAGCATGTCCGGCTGGGTGCGGCCGACGACGGACGGCTCACCGCCATGTCGCTGGACATCCTGGAACACACCTCCCGGATCAAGGAGTTCGCCGAGCAGACCCCGGCACCGTTTCGGATGATGTACGCCGCCCCTAACCGGCGAACCAGCACGCGGCTGGCGCCGCTGGATATACCGGTGCCGTCCTGGATGCGGGCCCCCGGGGAATGCCCGGGCATGTTCGGCCCCGAGGTGGCCATGGATGAGCTGGCGGCGGCGGCCGGCCTGGATCCGATCGAGCTGCGCCGACGCAACGAACCGGAGGTGGACCCGGAAACCGGCAATCCGTTCTCCAGTCGGCACTTGCTGGAATGCTTCGACCTCGGGGCCGAGCGGTTTGGCTGGGAGAACCGGGTGGCCCGCCCACGCTCCGTTCAGCAGGACGGCTGGCTGGTGGGGATGGGTACCGCCAGCGCCGTGTACCCCTTCATGCGCCAGCCCTCGAACACGGCGCGGATCCAGTATGAGCAGGACGGCGTCTACTCGGTGCAGATCGGTGCCTCTGACATCGGCACGGGCAGCTGGACCGCCCTGACGCAGATCGCCGCCGATGCCCTGCGGGTGCCGGTGGACCGGATCAGGCTGGGCATCGGTGACACCCGGTTCCCGACTGCCAGCGTGGCCGGCGGTTCCTCGGGGACGGCCAGCTGGGGCGGCACTATCATTGCCGCCGCGCGTGCCTTCCGGGAGGATCACGGCGAGCATCCCTCCCCCGGGGCCCACACGGAAGCGCAGCCACCGGAAGACCCGGAGGCTGCGAACCTTGCCCTGTATTCCTTCGGTGCGCACTTCGCCGAGGTCCGGATCCACGCGGATACCGGGGAGATCCGGGTCCCCCGCATGCTCGGGGTGTTTTCTGCCGGCCGGATCATCAACCCGCGCACGGCCCGGTCCCAGTTCCTCGGCGCCATGACCATGGGCCTGGGCATGGCACTGCACGAGCAAGGGGTGCTGGATCCGCGGTTCGGGATCTTCGTGAACTCCGACCTTGCGGAATACCACATCCCCACCAACGCGGACGTGCTGGACATGGAGGCGTTGTGGATCGAGGACCGTGACGAGCATGCCGGCCCGCTGGGTGCCCGCGGCATCGGAGAAATAGGGATTGTGGGCAGCGCTGCGGCCATTGCCAATGCCGCCTATAACGCCTCCGGCACCCGGATCCGGGACCTGCCGCTGACCCCGGACAAGTTCCTGGCCTGACCGGGCTGCCCGTGGCGGTGCGCTCGGCCGGAATTCCCGCCCTATACTGGCGCTTTCCGCACCGGGAATCGGTGTGTTCCGATTGGGGGAATCGTGACCATGGGTATTTCAGCCGGCCCGCGCCCGGCCGCAGCGGGTCTGGCCTTGCTGGTGACCGTCCTTGCCGGCTGCGGCACCGACCCGGCGAACACCGACACCAGCAGGTCCACCGCTTCCAGCTCGCCTTCGGCGTCTCCCGCAGTGAAATCGACGGAAAAAGCATCAGTGAAGGCCAAGCCCTCCCCCTCGGCACCGCCGACGACGAGTCCGCCGCCGACGTCGTCCGCTTCCCAGCGCGGGCTGGGAGTCAAGGGCAACGTGGACACGGCCCACGGAACCTACCTGCAGGTTTCGCCGGCCGAAGATGATCCGGCGTGGACCCTCGATCCGGCGGTGGTGGAGCCGAAGCTGCTTTCCCTGTACTCGCAGGCGCAAATCGAGGAAGCGCACCGGAACAACCTGGCTTTTATGGTCGAGGAAGGGCTCGACTCCCCGCTTAACGGCGGCGCCTGGACGCCGGAGGAATGGTGGGCCGCGAATGGGCAGCGGATCGCTCCGGAGCTCCAAGGCATGGCTCAGCAGAGCCTCAACGACGGTTCGCCCTTTGGTGGAGTCGTTATGCAAAGCACCTTCCATCAGGAGCGTTACGGCGATTCCTACCGGTATGTCTACGAACATGACCGGTCACGCTTCACCAAGCTGGACATCGAAGTCCTCGAGGTGTGGCTGGCTGACGACAACAAGAGCATCGTCACCGAGATTTCCGCATCCGCGGAAATGGAGGTGGCACCCGGTGTCGGCGAACCCGGAACCAACACACAGGTTATCGAGGCGTCCATGACGCTTTGCTCGCGGCCGGGGCAGGACGCGGGCGAATGGCTGATCACGGACTGGCGCAACAAGTTCCAGGTCACGGCGGGTTGAGCGTGGCAGGCAACGCCGGATTGACCGCATGAGCGCCGCACGGCCCCGGCACTCGGTTCTTTCCGGCCGGTTTGTCCGGCTCGAGCCGCTCACCTTGGACCTGATCCCGGACCTGCACCGGGCCATTGCGGTTCCTGAGGTCTTTGCCGGTGGCTACGGCGGCGGGCCCGCCGGGCTGCACCCGGATCTGGACGGGTTCACTGCCTGGGCCCGCGCCTATTACCGCTGGGACGAGCTGCCGTTCGCGGTGCGGCTGGTCCAGGGCAATACGCCGGGCGCCGTCGTGGGGACCAGCAGCCTCGCTGATCTGGACCTGCCCGGCGAATCCGCGCAGCTGGGGTGGACCGCCTACGCTCCCGCGGTCTGGGGCACTGCGGTCAACACAGAAACGAAGCTGCTCCTGCTCGGCTCCGCCTTTGCAGCCGGTTTCGGACGAATCAGCATCCAGGCGGACTCGCTCAATACCCGTTCCCGCGCGGCGATCAGCGGGATCGGTGCCGTCTTCGAGGGCATCAGGCGCCGGGACAAACGCCGCGCCGACGGCAGCTGGCGGGACACCGCGGTGTACTCGGTCCTGGCCGACGAATGGCCGGCAGTCCGCGCCGGCCTGGAGGAACGGCTGGAACGTTTCGCCGCGGGTCGGCAGGATGCCCCGCTGCCGCTGGAGTAGCATCCGGGCAAAGCGGAAAACCGGCAAAGCGGCCGGAAAGAAAAGGCGGAGCCTCCATGAGCACGAACTACGGCGATTATCAGCTTGGCATCTACATGAACGGCGCACGCGGCGTCCTGCCGGATCTGCCCATGAGCTCCGCCGCCATGGAGGACCTGGCAGAAAGCAGGATGGATCCGCGGATCCTGGGCTACGTGGCCGGCGGTGCCGGCAACGAGCACACCCAACGTGCCAATGTGGCTGCCTTTGAGCGGCTCGGCATCATGCCGCGGATGCTCGTCGGAGCCGCCCGGCGCAGCATGGGCATTGATCTGCTGGGGCACCGGCTGCCTTCTCCCCTGTTCTTCGCTCCGGTGGGGGTGCTGGGCGCAGTGGCTGACGACGGCGACCTGGCGACGGCTGCCGCTTCCGCAGAGCTGGGCATCCCGATGGTGGCGTCCACCCTCTCCGCCGCTCCGCTGGAACAGGTCCGTGCAGCCGCCGGTGAAACCCCCGGGTTCTTCCAGCTCTACCCGCCGGCGGACCGGGAGCTGGCCGAGTCGCTGGTGCACCGCGCCGAAGCAGCCGGGTACTCGGGCATCGTCATCACGTTGGATACGTGGGTGAACGGCTGGCGGCCCCGCGACCTCAGTGCCGCCTACCTGCCGATGCTGTCCGGCCAGTGCCTGGCCAACTACCTGACCGATGACCGGTTCCGGAAGCTCCTGGCCGACCAGGGGTCACCAGACCCTGCCGCTGCCGTAATGCTGTGGGCCTCGCTGTTCGGCAACCCCGCCATGACGTGGGAGGACCTGGAGTGGTTCCGGTCCCTGACCTCGCTGCCGATCATCCTCAAGGGCATTTGCTCACCTGACGACGCCCGGCGCGCGCTGGACGGCGGGATGGACGGCATTTACTGCTCCAACCACGGTGGACGGCAGGCAAACGGCGGCATCCCGGCAATCGGCTGCCTGCCGGGCGTCGTTGAGGCGGCCGACGGCGCCCCTGTGCTTTTCGATTCAGGCGTGCGTTCCGGCGTGGATGCCCTCCGCGCGCTGGCACTCGGAGCTACAGCGGTGGGGATCGGCCGGCCCTACGTCTATGGCCTGGCGGCGGCCGGGCAGGCAGGGGTGACACATGTGATGCGCAGCCTGCTCGCCGAAGCCGACCTGACCATGGCGGTCAACGGCTACCCGGACCTGGCCTCGCTGCGCGGATCCCTGCACCGGCTCTAGGCGCTACGCGGCGCAGGGGGTGCCGGGGGTGCCGGGGGAAGAGCGTCCCGCGGCCACCAGGCGGGCAGCAGGTTCCGCAGGGAACCCAGCCAGGCCTCGACGTCATCGTCGTCACTGACCACCCAATGTTCGAACCAGGAGGCATAGGCGCCGCCCAGGAAGGCCGCAGTCGTGTCCAGGTCCAGGGCCGCCGGCGGCGCGTTGTGCGCCCGCCAGACATGCAGTGCCAGGAGAATCCGCGCGTTTAGCCGGTCGGCGAGGATCCCGAGGAAGGTCTCCGTGTGAAAAAGCGCCCGGTAGACCCGCTGTTCTGCCTTGGTGTGCTGCAGGATCTGCCGGATGGACTCGACGTACAGGTCCCCGATCTCCGCGATTGTCCGGCCGGTGCCGCGTTGGTCCAGTTCAACTGTGCCGAGCCGGTCCACGACGCCGGCGTATACCGAGCCGGCGAAGTCGAAAATGTTCCGGTGGTGTCCGTAGAAAGTGGTGCGGTGCACCCCGGCCTGCCGGCAGAGTGCAGCCACGCTGATATCCGCGAGGTCGTGGCCCCGAAGCAGCTCCCACAGTCCCGCCTCGAGCGCGTCCCGGGTGCGCGTTATCCGCGGCTCATCCGACGGTGAGTGCCGATGCGGCTTTGGGCGGTGCAGTCCGGGCATGCGACCAATCTTCTCAGATACACGGAAGGGCCCCGCCGAAGCGAAGCCCTTCCGTGCCGCGGCGCTGGGGGACGCCGCAAACTTTTAGTTGTAACCGGCCCAGCGGTTCGCCGGGAACAGCACCGGTACGTTTCTATCCTGCCCTATTCAACACCTGTAGAAGAACCTGCCGTTCCCAAAACCGTCGAATGTGACTGAGGAGACAGCTGTTGGCGCGGATTGGGCCCGGCGGCCCACTCAACCTTCCGCCTTGCCTTCCCGCCTAGCGGGAGTGCTTTGAACTCAGGCGGGGAGGGAGCGGAACGAGCGGGGAGGTCCGGCGCCGGTACCGCGCGTAGTCGGGGTAGCGTGCCAGGGAAATGCTCTCGGTGAAGGCGGTGGACCCGGCGAAGAGCAGGGTCAGCAGGACCGGCCCTGCCAGCGTCCAATGCAGCCACTCCCCCGAGGCGGTGACGGCGAAACCGTAGAAGAGCCACCATTGGAGCTGTTCAAAGAAGAAGTTCGGGTGGCGCGAGTACCGGAACAGTCCCGTGCGGAGGAAGTCGGCCGGCGGAATTCGTCCGGCGGTCCGCAGTGCCTTTTTCCACTGCTGGAAGTTCCACTGCTGCTGGTCCGCCACGGTTTCTCCGGCCAGCGCGGCCAGGAACAGGACCGCCAGCAGCCAGTCCCAGCCCGTGAGCGCTCCGGGGTGTTGATAGACGGTCAGCACCGGCAGGGTCATCACCCAGATGACGATGTTCTGGTAGATGCTGATGAACAGCAGGTTGAAGGCCTGGAACTGCCACGGCTTCAGCCGTTGGCGCAGGATCCCCCACCGGTAGTCTTCACCGCCCGGGGCGTAACCGCCCTTGCGGGCAAAATTGAACGTCAGCCGGACGCCCCACAGCGTAACCAGGACCGCCATCAGCGTTACCCGGTGGTCGCCGTCGGACGCGACGGCAAACACCCAAAGGTAGGCCAGCGGAATGACGGACCAGATGCGGTCTGTCCAGGAGTATTCCCGGGTGATCAGTGACAGCACCCAGGTTCCGGCGCAGGCAGCGGCGAATATCTCCAAACAAACGCGAACCGGGTCCATCCTCGGAGGATACGTTCGGTTCCCTGTCTGCGGAACCCTTCACCGCGGGACCCTGCATTCATAGGTAATACAGGGAACACAACCCGGCAGACCTTCCGGATATCGAACTAATGCGGAGAATTCAGGCTCGATTGCGGAATAGCCCTACACTTTGCCAATGGCAACCCTGATTACCCCCGATGTCCGTTTCCGGAACAGTTGGCTGGCCGCGGCCGAAGAATTCAACGGCGAGAGGATGGACGGTTCCGGCGTGTACGGGGACACCTCGAAAGAGCGCATTCGCACGGAAATTGCCGGGGACTTTGCCGGTTTCGTCGACAGCCTGGTCAAGGAACGGTTCCCGGACACACCGCGGCAGGAAGGCTTGGTGCCCTGCACCTATCTGTGGCTGGTGGACGGCGATGAGTTCCTGGGTTCGCTTGCCGTCCGGCACACCCTGAATGATTTCCTCTTCGAGCAGGGTGGCCACATTGGTTACAGCGTCCGGCCCTCCGCACGCCGGCGGGGGCATGCCGCACGCGCACTTCAGGACGCCCTGCCGGTTGCCCGCCAGCTGGGCATTGCACGGGTACTCGTCACCTGCGCCGAAGACAACGCCGGCTCCCGGGCGGTCATCGAGAAAAACGGCGGAGTCTATGAGGACAGCCGGGACGGCACGCGGCGGTACTGGATCGGCCTGCCCGATTAATTGCCCGACGGGCTCAGACCGCTACCGCACCAGCCAGCGGCAGCACCACGGTGAAGCTGGTGCGGCCGGGTTTGCTCTCGACCTCGATGGTCCCCCCGTTGGCCGCAACGAGGGCATAGACAATGGCCAGGCCGAGCCCCGTGTTGCTCGTATTCCCGGTCCGCGCGGAATCGGCCTTGCTGAACCGGGCGAACAGTGAATCGATGAAGTCCGGCTCTATCCCCTGGCCGTCATCCGTCACCGTCAAGGTGGCCCAGGTTGCTCCTGCCTGCAGTCCGATTTCCACGCGGGTCCCCCGAGGAGTGTGCTTATGGGCATTGGAAAGCAGATTAATAAGCACTTGCCGCAGCTCGGGCTCGACGGCGGACACCACTACCGGTTCATCAGGCAGCATCAGCGTCCACTGATACTCCGGGGCCGAGACCTGCGCATCGCTGACTGCCTCCACGATCAGTTCGGTGAGGTCGACGCCGGTCCGCTCGCCCCGCTGGCCCTCGTCCAGCCTCGCCAGCAGCAGCAGGTCTTCAACTAACGCGGACATACGCTTGGACTCACTGTCCACGCGTTCCAACGCGGCGCGGCCCGGAGGGCTGACGTGTTCGCTGAGCAGGACCAGCTCCGTGTACCCGCGGATCGAGGTGAGCGGCGTGCGCAGCTCGTGGCTGGCGTCGGCAACGAACCGCCGCACCTTCGTTTCGCTGTCCTGCCGGGCGCGCAGGGCGTTGGTAACGTGATCGATCATGCCGTTTAGGGCCATCCCCACCGTTCCGACTTCGGACCCGGGCCGCGCGGCCGCCGGGGGCACACGGACTGGAATCTCCACCTCTCCGGAGGCCAGCGGCAGCTTGGATACGGAGGTCGCGACGGCGGCCAGCTCATCCAGCGGGCGCAGCGAGCGGCGGATGATCATTGTGCCTGCAAACCCGGTGACGAGCAGGCCGGCCAGGGACAGCACAACCATGGTCAGATCGAGCGAGGCCAGGGTGCTCTCCCGCTGCGCAGTTGAAAGTCCGGTGACCAGCATTCCGTTCCCGGCGCCGGGCGGGGCGGGGAACGCATCCACCCGGTAATGCTCGCTGGACAGGTTCATGTCCTGGGGGCCGCGGGCCGGATCCATTCCCGCCAGCAGTTCCAGGTCTGCCCCGTTCAGCGACACCGCAGAGCCGTCCTCAAGCACAAGCGTGGATCGGCGGGCAGCGCCGTCCTCGAAGAAGGCATTCAGGGAGCCCGGGCGCTGGCCGGACTGGTAGTCGCTGCCGTCACCGCGTTCCCCGGCTCCGTTGTCCGTGCCGGCGGTGCCCGGGGCCGGCTCCTTTTGGGGCGACGGATACTCCCCCGCAGAGTGGCCGGGGCGGAACCCGGCTCTGGCCGCCGCACGTTCCAATCCGTCGTCGAGCACTCCAGTGAGATACCGGTCCATGGCCACGTGGCTGAAAATGCCCAACGCCGCACAGGTCACAGTCAGGAGCGCCAGGGTGGTGAGTATGAGCTTGGTGCGCAGCGGATGGCTGCGTATCTGCGATCCCCCGGCAGCCGGACGAGTACCCGCGTGGATCATGGGGCCGCCGGTTTAAGCACGTAGCCGGCGCCCCGGACCGTATGGATCATGGGCGGGCGTCCGACGTCGATCTTCTTGCGCAGGTAGGAAATGTACAGCTCGACAATGTTCGCCTGGCCGCCGAAATCGTAGTTCCAGACATTCGTCAGGATCTGCGCCTTACTCAGCACCCGCCTCGGGTTTTCCATAAGGTACCGCAGCAGCTCCCACTGGGTATTCGTGAGGGCAATGTCCTCCCCGCTCCTGATGACCTCGCGGGTTTCCAGGTTCATCACCAGGTCGCCGACCACCAGTTCGTCCGAGCCCGACGCCGCGGCCCCGGAACGCTGCACCAGGCGGTGCAGGCGGAGCATCAGTTCCTCCATGCTGAACGGCTTGGTCACGTAGTCATCCCCGCCGGCGGCCAGCCCTGAGATACGGTCCTCCACGGCATCCCTGGCGGTAAGGAACAGAGCGGGAACCTGCGGCAGAAAGGTCCTGATCTTCTGCAGGGCCTGAAGCCCGTTGACCCCGGGGAT